>CACXJZ010000033.1 GCA_902768105.1 uncultured Prevotellaceae bacterium | reverse complement strand
AAGGAAGTCATTGACATCTTTAAGAAAGAGAAGGAGGAGGAGAAAGATGAAGAAAAATCCTAACACACCCATCAAGAATCCCACAGCGTCAGCCAAGCTGACGCGTGGGCTTAGGAACAACAACCCATTCAACATACGGCGGTCGGCATCAAAGTGGTCGGGGAAGATTCCCTTCGAGAAGAGCACCGACAAGCAGTATGAGCAGTTCGAGACCGTCAGGCACGGCATACGCGCAGGACTGTACCTGCTGACGAAGTACGTGCTGACGCACGGGCTTGACACCATTCCCAAGATCATTCACCGCTGGGCACCCAACGGCGACGGCACTAATAACGAGGCGTTGTACGTGCAGGCCGTCATGAGCTACAACACCATCTGCAGCCACGTGCAGCAGAGCACGGACTGGCTCTTCAAGATGGCGGCAGGCATGTGTCGCGTGGAGTCGAACTACGTCCTGACGAGGTCGGTCTTCGAGTCGGCCTTCCACGGGCTGCCGCTGGGCTACATGGCCTACTGGAAGAAGTTTGCGGGTGACGGCTTCTGTCAGGCACACGCCGGAGAGGAGGAAGTGGGCCTATGTTGACCTTCGAGAGACTCATCGACATGGACAAAGGCGGCGAGGAGCGCATACGGCTGGTTGTGCCGAAACGGCTGAACGGCAACAAGCAGATTATGAACTATGCGATGACCAACAAGCGCATAGGCATCAACCGCGAACTCGTGGGCTACGCATTGTCCTACATCTCCAACCTCATTGAGGATGTATGCCTGGAAGAGGGATACGGACTCACCATCGACGGGCTGGGAACCTTCAAGCCACAAGTGAGGAAGGATCGCGGCACAAGAATCTCCGTGAACTTCCTGCCTTGCAGGGGCTTGGTGAAGCATCCCGACAGCCTCGACGTCATGTATGACCGGAAAATCAAGCAGGACGGGGTCATCACCCACGACTGCTTCCGCCAGGGAAAACTGACGTTGAGGTAAAGATGGATGATGTAAGATGTAAGATGTATGATGGCTGAAAGACCCCTCCAGACCTCCCCTGCTTAGGGGAGGCTTTTTTATGACATCTGACATCTGACATTTGACATTAAGCTTCCTCCCTGACTCTACCGAACTTGACAACATCACCAGCAAGAAGTTCAAGGAGCGTTGCGCTCTCAAGCTCCACATGTTCGAGACTGTTATCAACACCGTTGTAGATGGCAAAAAGGTGACCAAGCACGTCTATACGCCCATCTCCGAGGACCACGAGAATCCCACACCTCCTGATCCCTAATTCTATCCTCTAACAGAAAAAACGGCTGCCCAAACACGGGTAGCCGTCTTTTTTTTCATAATTCTTGGTTATTTCCGCCAAATATTGTACTTTTGCAGCACTAATCTATTAAGTAAGACAATAAGACAACATGGGAAGACTATTAACAGCGATTGTCCTGGCGATGGCAGCACTGGCGGCGCGGTCGCAAGGCACAGAGGTGGACATCACCAAACGGTTCACGTACTGCTGGGGAGAGACGTCGAGCCTGCAGCATCAGTCGGACGGCAGCGTGACGCTGAACGTGAACAACGACTGGGACGCCATTGCAGCCTGGATTGGCGACGAGGACTGGTCGGACTACTACCAGATGGTGTTCGAGTTCAAAGCGCCTACATCGTGCGACGTGCAGCCGCTGGTGGAGTATGTGGGTGACGTGGAAAGCGACAGGAACTACACCGGAGCGGGCGTGACCAAGGCGTACGTTGACCTAAGCCCCGCGAAGCGCAAGCATACGCGCCAGTTGGCCCTGCAGGTGACGAAGACAGGAACCATCGGCATCAAACGCATCTACCTGATGAAGATGCCCGAGCACGCTGAGACAAAGGGGCAGCTACGCATCAACGAGCTGATGCAGTCGAACATTGACTGCATAATGGACGACCTGAACGAGTTTCCTGACTCGTGGGTGGAGCTTTACAACAGCGGCACGACAATGGTGGACCTGGGTGCGTACAAGATTGGACTGACCAACAATGCCGCCTCTGCCTGGCAGTTGCCTACGAAGTTCATCAATCCGGGCGAGTTTGTCGTCATCTACTGTGACAAAGAAGGCAAGGGGCTGCACACCGACTTCCGACTGGACTCCGGCAAGGGTGCGGTATATCTGTTCCTGAACGACGAGGTGGACGACAAGCGCGAGAAAATTGCCAAGCAGCCGTCGCCCAACATCGCCCTGGGCTATGAAACCGAGACGAGCAGCAAGTGGGGCTACCAATACAGGCCGACGCCGGGCGCGAGCAACTGCGGCACCGTATGCTCGACCGTGGTGGGGGTGCCTACGTTCAGCGAGATGGGACGCGTGTTCACCAGCGGCACCACACTGAAACTGACGCTGACAGCGCCGGCGGATGCGCCCGAGGGAACGGTGGTGCGCTACACCACCGACGGCAGCGAGCCAACGGAGAGCAGCACACTCTACACGAAGCCCATCAGCATCAGGAATACCAGGACGGTACGCGCCAAGGCGTTCTGCGAGGGCTGCGTGTCTGAACGCAGCGTCACGCAGTCGTACATCTTCCTGAAACGCGAGATGACGCTGCCCGTCATCTCGCTGGTCACCGACGACCGCTATTGGTACGACAGCAAGATAGGCATTATTGCAAACAACACAGGCGAACAGAGGAACGACTGGCGACGTCCCGTGAACATCGAGTTCTTTGATGCCCCCGACACCGAGAGTAAGATTAACCAGCTGGGCGAGACACGTGTACAGGGAGGTGCCACGCGCTCCAACTCCCTGAAGTCACTGGCCATCTACGCCAATAAGCGTTTCCACGCCAATAAGCGGTTCAGCTATGAGTTCTTCCCCGACCAGCGTCCTGGAGCAAAGGAATTCAAGTCGCTGGTGCTGCGCAATACAGGTAACGACTTCTACAACCTGTATATGCGCGATGCCATCATCCAGCGTACGATGGCACAGCATGTTGATCTCGACTGGCAGGCATGGCGACCCGCTATCGTCTTCAAGAACGGTGTCTATAAGGGTATGCTCAACATCCGTGAGCGAAGCAACGAGGACAATATCTATACTCATTACGATGGGCTGGAAGACATTGACTTGATTGAGAACTGGTACGAGCTGAAGGAAGGCGACTGGGAGAACTACAACGCCTTCCAGGCTTTCTATGCCGAGCACAACCACACCCTGGCAGAGTATGCACAGTGGATGGACTGGGAGGAGTTCTTCAACCTCATGATTATGAACCTTTACTTCGACAACAAGGACTTCCCCGGCAACAACATCGTCATGTGGCGTCCGCGTACCGCAGAAGGCAAATGGCGCTGGATTGCCAAGGACACCGACTTCGGACTGGGACTCTATGACGCTCAACCTGACTATAACACCATTGCATGGTTGCATAATCCTGACTACGATGCTAGCCATGCATGGGCCAACGATTGGGAATATACCCGCTTGTTCCGCCGCATGATGGAGGACGCTGACCTAAAGCGTGAGTTCCTCGACCGTGCCGCCATCTATATGGGTGACTTCCTGAACGAACGTGGAACGAGGGCCATCTGGGACCCGATGGTGGAGATGATCAAGGGCGAATTCCCCTATCATAAGGATGCGGTAAACTGCTCGTGGATAAACTATGACCATGAACTGGAGAAAGCCCGCCAATGGCTGGCAGGCCGCACGGCGCATTTCTATCAGCAGCTGGCAGACTTCTATGCATGGGGCACGCCCACGCCGCTGACCGTCAACCAGGAACTGACAGCCAACGACCTGGCAGGCATGACCGTCAGCATGAACAACATCAAGCTGAGTCAACCTCTGTTTGACGGCAAGTTCTTCGCCGGCAAAACCGTAACGCTGAAAGCCGAGGGCGGCAAGGAGGTGAAAGGCTGGAAGCTCCGCCGCGTGAACAACGACAACACGACGCAGGAATACACCATTCCGCTACCCGTATGCTCGTTCGCCATGCCCTCGTGCAAGTCGCTCACGGTAACAGCGCTGTTTGAGGCGTCAGGGATTGACGCTCTGGCCCCCGACACCGAAACCAACGGCGACGGGACTTACTACACCCTCGATGGACGGCGCGTCCACCGTGGAGCATTGACCCGCGGCATCTACATCTACGAAGGACGTAAAGTGATCATCAAATAAATACGAACATAACAGCTTAAAGACTATGATTGAATTGAAAAACGAACAGCTCACCGTCGTGGTGGCTGAGAAGGGAGCAGAGCTCCAGAGTGTGAAAGATGCAGAAGATAAGGAATATCTGTGGCAGGGCGACCCCAAGTTCTGGCCGCGTCGCAGTCCCATACTGTTTCCCCTGGTGTGCAGCGTGGAGAACGACACGTACCGCGTCAACGGCAAGGAGTATCACCTGCCGCGTCATGGGTTTGCCCGCGACATGGACTTCACGCTCATCCGTCAGGGTGAGGACCGCGTGACGCTGGCCCTGCACGAGTCGGAAGAGACGCTGAAGAACTACCCCTACCGTTTCAACCTCGCCGTCACCTACCGACTGGAGGGCAACAAGATACACGTTATCTGGCATGTGGAGAACACCGACACACAGGACATCCATTTCCAGATTGGCGGTCATCCGGCCTTCAATGTGCCGGGCATGAAGGTGGGAGACGAGCTGAAAGGCTGCATCACGCTCGACAACAAGAACCCGCTCATCGGACTGAAGAGCCATATCGACGGCTCACATGAGATGGTGGAGGAGCCCGTGGAGGCAGAATATGGCGTCATTGAGTTCGACAACCACTTTTTCCGCAACGACTCAGTAAAGATTCACAACTGTCAGGTACACCAAGCGGCACTGCTCGACGAGGACGACCAGCCTGCCGTAACGGTAGATTTCCGCACGCCGGTCATCGCCTTCTGGAGTCCGTTCGACAAACACGCGCCCTTCGTCTGCATAGAGCCGTGGTACGGACTGGGCGACCCTCGTGGCTACGACGGAGAGTTCAAGGACAAGCCGCTCATGAACCACCTGCAGCCAGGCGCTTCGTTCATGTCAGAATACACGATAACAATTGGTTAATACGCTTCGCGGTACTTGTTCTCGTCCTTGTCGTTAAGCATGGAGAGATACGACTGATAACGGCTCTCGGCGATGAAATGTTCGTCGAGAGCTTTTCTTACGGCACAGCCCGGCTCGTGGGTGTGGGTACAGTTGGAGAAGCGGCAATCTTTTGAGAAATGGAAAATCTCCTTGAAGTAGCTGGTCAGTTCCTCCGGCTCCATGTCGAACGTGCCGAAGCCCTTGATGCCTGGGGTGTCAATGAGAGCTCCTCTAAATCCCCCCGAAAAGGGGGACTTTCCTACGGAGTCCAAAGGTAAGCCTCCCCCTTTGGGGAGGTTTGGTGGGGCTGGGGGTAGGCTTAACATCTCCGAGAACGTCGTGGTATGCATGCCCGTGTTGTGAGCATCGCTGATGTCGGCGGTACGCAGCTGGGCGTTGGGCACCAGCCGGTTGATGAGTGTCGATTTGCCTACACCAGAGTTACCACTTAGCACGGTAATCTTGCCTTCGAGCAGCGGGCGCAGCTCTTCCACACCGTCGCCCGTCTCGGCCGAGATGGCACGACACTCGTAGCCGACGGTCTCGTAGAGCGTAATCATCATCTGCTGGTAGCGCCGCTCGTCGTCGTCGAGCAGGTCGGTCTTATTGAAGATGAGCACCACGGGCACACTGTAGGCCTCAGCCGAGGCGAGGAAACGGTCGATGAATGTGGTGGAGGTCTGCGGATAATTAACGGTGACCACCAGAAACGCCTGATCGACGTTTGCAGCAATGATGTGACTCTGCTTCGAGAGATTGATACTCTTGCGGATAATGTAGTTGCGACGGTCCTCAATGGCGGTGATGAAACCCCTCCTCACCTCCCCCAAGGGAAGGCCTTTCCCTTCTCCTTGTGAGAGGGTTGGGGTGAGCTCCACCCTATCCCCCACCGCTACAGGATTGGTGCTCCTGATGCCCTTCAGCCGGAAATTTCCCTTGATCTTGCAATCAATGAGCTGTCCATCGTCCGTGCGGACGGTGTACCAGCTGCCTGTGTTCTTGATGACCAAACCTTTCATCTTTCTGTCACTCATGCTTATTTGGATGCAAAGGTACTATAAAGTTTAGAGTTTAGAGTTTAGAGTTTAGAGTTTTTTGCTGCCGCTTAACGTTTTTTACTTTTTTACCTTTTTTGTACCTTTGAGCCTACGGCTCCTAGGTAGGCTGCACCTCGAAAATGAAAATAATTACGAAATTATTTTGCATTTTACTCGGTTTGCACTACCTTTGCCGTCAGAAACTAAAAACAAGACAGAACCATGAGACGATTCTTTATCATTTCCGCCCTTCTCGCCGTTGGCATGACGGCAGGGGCCCAAGACAAGCTCTACAACGACGAGTTTCCACTGAGTGACGTAACGCTGCTTAACGGTCCGCTGAAGAAGGCCCGCGACCTGAATATTAAAACGTTGTTGCAATACGACAACGACCGACTGCTGGCGCCTTATCTGAAGGAGGCCGGACTCACGCCCAAGGGCAAGTCGTATCCCAACTGGGATGGACTCGACGGACATGTGGGCGGACACTATCTGACGGCAATGGCCATCAATGCCGCTACGGGCAATGAGGAGTGCCGACAGCGTATGGAATACTGGATTAGCGAGCTGCAACGCTGTGCCGACGCCAACGCAAAGAACCACCCCGAGTGGGGGCGCGGCTACGTGGGCGGCGTGCCGGGCAGCGACCGCGTGTGGGGCAACTTCAAGAAGGGTGATTTCGGCGCGTACTTCGGCTCGTGGGTGCCGTTCTATAACATTCACAAGATGTATGCCGGACTGCGTGATGCATGGCTCTACTGCGGCAACGAGCAGGCTAAAAAGCTGTTCCTGGGATTCTGCGACTGGGCCATCGACCTGACGGCCGGTCTTACCGATGCGCAGATGGAGCGCGTGCTCGACACCGAGCATGGAGGCATGAACGAGGTGCTGGCCGATGCTTATGCCATCACGGGTGAGAAGAAGTACCTGAACGTGGCACGTCGGTTCTCGCATCGTCGGCTGCTCTATCCGCTGATGGCGCGCCGCGACTGTCTGGACAACATGCATGCTAACACGCAGGTACCCAAGGTTATCGGTTTCGAACGCATTGCCGAACTGGGCGGTGAAGAGGCCTACCATACCGCAGGCGCCTTCTTCTGGGACATCGTAACGGGCGAACGTTCGCTCGCCTTCGGTGGCAACAGCCGTCGTGAGCACTTCCCCAGCAAGGAGGCATGTAAGGACTTCGTCGAGGACATTGACGGTCCCGAGAGCTGCAACACCAACAACATGCTGAAGCTGACTGAGGACTTGCACCGTCGCAATCCGGAGGCTCGCTATGCCGACTTCTACGAGCTGGCCACCTTTAACCACATTCTCTCCACCCAGCATCCCGAACATGGCGGCTACGTCTATTTCACCTCAGCACGTCCACGACACTACCGTAACTACTCTGCCCCCAACGAGGCCATGTGGTGCTGCGTGGGTACGGGTATGGAGAATCACGGAAAGTACGGACAGTTCGTCTATACCCACAAGGACGATGCCTTGTTTGTCAACCTCTTTGTAGCCTCCGAGCTCAACTGGAAGGAGAAGGGTATTAAGCTGCGTCAGGAAACACAATTCCCCTACGCTGAGAGCAGCAAGATCACCATCACGCAGGGCAAGGGAAAGTTTGCCCTTCAGGTGCGCTACCCAGGCTGGGTGAAGCCAGGACAGTTCAGCGTGAAGGTGAACGGCAAACCCGTCAGCATCATCACAGGACCGTCGTCATACGTCAGCATAGACCGCCAGTGGAAGAAGGGTGACGTGGTGGATATCCAGTTCCCCATGCACAACAGCGTGCGCTACATGCCCAACCTCTCACAGTATATCGCGCTGATGCACGGTCCCATCATGCTGGCCATGAAGACGGGGACTGAGGACCTGGCGATGCTGATTGCCGACGACAGCCGCTTCGGACAGTTGGCCAGTGGCAAGAAACTGCCTATCGACCAGGCGCCCATCCTCATCAACAACGACATAGAAGGCATTGCCAACCAGCTGACGCCTGTGGCTGGAAAGCCACTGCACTTCACGCTCAGCACGAAGATGGTGAACGAGATACGTAACGAGCTGATGCCGTTCTTCGAGCTGCACGATGCCCGCTACATGATGTACTGGCTGGCACTCTCGGAAGACAGCTACAAGGGTTATCTTGACAATCTGGCCAAACAGGAACAGGAGCGACAGGCACTGGAGGCCCGCACCACCGACAAGGTGCAGCCGGGCGAGCAGCAGCCTGAGAGCGACCACTTCATGGAGACTGACGAGTCGTTTGTAGGCAACACCAACGACGTATTCTTCCGCGATGCACGCGACAGTCACTATTTCAGCTACCTGATGCAGACCGGTGGCGAGACCAACCTCTCGTTGCGACTGAAATACTGGGGTGTGGGCGAGTGGAAGAGCCATGAGTTCGACATCTATGTGGACGACGTGCTAGTGAAGGAAGTAAACAACACGGGCAAATACCGTATCTCAGAGTTCAAGTACGAGACCTACCCCATCCCTGCCGATGCCCTCAAGGGCAAGCAGCAGGTGCGCGTGAAGTTCGTGGCCAAGCCCCACAAGCAGATTGGCGAAATCTACGAAGTCAGACTGGTAAAGGACAATTAACCCCTTTTACGATATGAAGATTGTAATACTTGACGGCTACACGGCCAATCCAGGCGACTTGTCGTGGAAAGGGCTGGAGGAACTGGGAGAGTTGACGGTGTACGACCGTACGAAGCCCAGTGAGACGGTGGCGAGAGCTGCCGATGCAGAAATCGTGCTGACCAACAAGGTCATCATCAGCAGAGAGGTGATGGACCAGTTGCCCCGACTGAGATATGTCGGCGTGCTGGCCACAGGCTATAATGTCGTGGATACCAAGGCTGCCCACGAGCGGGGCATTACGGTGACAAACGTGCCCGCATACAGCACGGAGAGCGTGGCGCAGATGGTGTTTGCACACCTGTTGACCGTTACCAACCGCACAGAGCACTACGCTCAGGAGAACCGCCAAGGGCGCTGGACGAAGAATCCTGATTTCTGTTATTGGGACTTCCCACACACGGAACTGGCAGGCAAGACGTTTGGCGTTGTGGGACTGGGAAACATAGGACTGCGGGTGGCTCAGATAGCACGAGCCTTTGGCATGAAGGTAAAGGCGCTGACCAGCAAGAAAGCCGAGACTCTGCCCGCAGGCTTCGCAAAGGCTTCGCTGGAAGAACTGTTGGCGACGTCAGACATACTCTCGCTGCATTGTCCGCTGACTGACAGCACACGCCATCTCATCAATGCTGACACGCTACGGCTGATGAAGCCTTCGGCTATTCTCATCAACACAGGACGAGGCCCGCTCATTGATGATCAGGCAGTAGCCCGTGCACTGGCCGACAGACAGCTTGCCACCTTTTGTGCCGACGTGCTGACGGAGGAACCGCCCAAAGCTGACAATCCGTTGCTTACACAGCCGAACGCCTTTATCACGCCCCACATAGCATGGGCCAGCAAGGAGGCACGCATCCGACTGCTTCAAGTGGCAACGGAGAATGTGCGCGCATTCCTTGACGGAAAGCCCATCAATACGGTTTCCTAAAGTTTTACGACAAGCTGTTTACCCCCATAGGACACTTCGCGGATGCGGTCGGTTCCGGCCATGCGGATGCGAAGTGTCTTTTTGTTATTGGAAGGCATATAGCTACCCTCACGACGGTGGATGGTGAGCTTCTGGCGGCGGTCGTTCCATGTCAGACGAATCAGAGAGTAGGCACCCTGCTCGTAGTCATAGTTGTCGCCGGCATCCTCGTAGATGGTGAACTGACCATCGCTGCCTGGCCAGACACGAATCTCCCACGTAGCATCCTCTAAGCTGCCAGAGTGCTCGATGCTGTCGGCACAAAGGGGTACGATGGAACCTGCCTTCACAAAGAGCGGAATGTGGTCAATGGGGGTATCGGCCGTTATAGTCTGTCCACCAGTGAGTTTTTGCCCTGTCCAGTAGTCATACCAAATAGCGCCCTTGGGCAGATAGACCTCACGCGTAGTGGCCTCGGACAGAGGACGTGTGACGGGTGCCACAAGAAAAGCATCACCAAAGAGAAACTCATCCTTTAGGTCGAACACCTTGGCGTCACCGGCAAAGTCGAAAGCCAGCGGACGCGTCATCGTACCATCGTTTCTGGATACCTGTGCTGCCAGTGAATAGGTATAGGGCAAAAGAGAATAACGAAGGCGTATGGTCTTTAGGATGCTTTCATAGAATTCTTCAAACCGCCAAGGCTCACGCGGGGTGTCAGTTCCGTGACTGCGCATCATGGGAAGGAACGTAGCATATTGCAGCATACGTGTATAAAGCTCACGGTAGCCTGCGTCCTTGACGCCCTGCTCATATTCGCCAGCGTAGAACCACGCCCAGCCTTTCTTGACAAAGAAGGCACCGGCATCAACCGTCCACCACGGGTTGCCAGTGGACATGTAGTTCAGTCCTGCAGGTATCATCTTGGCAAATGAGCGCCAAGAGGCATAGGTATCACCATTCCAGACAACGGTGGAATAACGCTGCTGCCCGGCATAGGTGGAGCGCGTCAGGTTCAGCACTCGCTTACGATCGGACACGGCACGCTGGTGCTCATAGATACCCTTGGAATGAAACAGCGAGTAGAGCTGACTGCGTTCGTGACCTAAGGCATCAGCCAGTCGGTGGGAGCAGAGCTGCCAACGTTCCTCATGGCTGTTCTCAGTATAGGCTGGTCCGCGATTGTTCCAATCGGCATCCAGCGGCTCGGAAGAGTCGCACCACCAGGCATCGAAGCCGTTGTCGAAAAACTCCTTCTGGGCATACTGCCAATAGAGGTCACGCCCTGCGGCACTGAAAGCATCATAGGCGTTAGTACCCTCAATCATAAGCCCCCGGTTGGTGAAATCGTCTGTCTGCGGTGAGTTGGAGAACGTCGGCCAGATGGAAATCATCAGCCGCGCATTCATGGCATGGATGCTGTCGGAAAGCGCCCGCTTATTCGGATAGTCGTGACTGTTCATGAGCATGTAGCCCCAACTGCCCTGCGGCCAGTAGTTCCAATCCTGCACAATCATATCAATGGGAATGTGGCGCTGACGGAACTGCGTCAGAGTACCAATGAGGTCAGCTGAGCTGACATAGCGCTCCTTCGATTGTATGTAGCCAAAAGCATAGCGTGGCAACATGGGCACGGTACCTGTCAGCCAACGATAGCAGGCCACCGTCTTGTCCATCGTGGCACCTTTCATGATGTAATAGTCCAACTGCGGAGCAGCACCCACCTCAATGGTACCGTCACCACGCCATATCATCTCACTGCCGGCATCAATCAGCAGGCCGTAGCCATTCGTAGAGTTGATGACAGGCACCATCGCCTTCAGGTTATGCTGACAGAGCCACATCGTCTTGCCGTTCAGGTTCATGTAGTCCTCAATGTGCGAGCCCCAACCATAAACGCCCTCACTGGCTGTCAGTCGCCAATTGAGCTGCCATTTCCATGAGGTACCCACAGTGTCTCTTTTTGCTACATCGACAATCTCTTTCTCACCGTCGGCAGTCATGACTGTACGACGCGTTGACTCGTCGAAAGTGACGCGTTCAGAGACCGTACGCTCAGCCTGACAGGGGATTGTGACATCCTCTCGACCCAGCAGACGACCACTGCGCCTGTCGTAACAGCTCACGGCGCCACTACGTGCATCAACATCCACACGCAGACTGTCGGTTGTCAGTCTATAGAGGTTTCCAACGTGATGTATCTTTACTTTTGGCCATCGGCTGTTGTCATAATTGCACACCGTTGTCGGGTTGCTGTCGATAAACGGGCCATCCATCGTTCGCCTGACGCGTACGATGTCGGATCTGACCATATCAACCCTTACCTTGGGAGTCAGACCATCTCCCGTCTTGGGGAGCGTTATCTCCACGTGCTGTTGTGCCGCAGCTTCTGCTGCTATCCATGTTGCCAGCAACAATACTGCCAAACGTCTTTTCATATCGGAATATTGATTAGAATTCTACAAGAATACGGAACACCTTACCAGGATTCTCGCTCCACCACTGCATCGTTGCGAGCGCCTCCTCAGGACGGATAACCTTGGTGATAAGCTTGTCGATGGGGGTAGTACCACGCTCCAGATAGTGGATGACAGCACGGAAGTCCTGTGGCATCGCATTACGCGAGCCACGAATGTCAAGCTCTTTCTGCACGAAATACTTGGTCTGGAACGACACCTCCGACTTGGCATAGCCAATGCAGATGACACGACCCGTAAAAGCGACCTCATCAACGGCCATCTGATAGGTTGCAGGACTACCCACAGCTTCAATGACCACGTCAGGACCAAAGCCGCCCGTAATATCGAGCAGGCGACGATGCACATCATCCGTCTTGGTGTTGATGGTGTAGGAGGCTCCCATAGCTTTGGCCAGTGCCAGTTTCTCGTCATCAATATCGGCTGCCACTACGGTAGCACCACGTGTGGCTGAGCGCACAACGGCACCCATGCCCACCATGCCACAGCCAATGACCAGCACCACATCGACATCGGTGACCTGAGCGCGGCTCACAGCATGGAATCCCACGCTCATGGGTTCTACCAACGCACAGACCTTCGGCGTGAGCAGTCCGGCAGGAATCACTTTCTCCCAAGGCAGCACGATGTACTCCATCATGGCACCATTGCGCTGCACACCCAGCGTCTCGTTGTGCTGGCAGGCATTGACACGCTGGTTACGACAGGCGGCACATTTACCACAGTTGGTGTAAGGATTACAGGTTACCACCATGCCTGGCTTCAAAGCTTCAGGCACGCCGTCGCCTACTGCTTCGATGACGGCTCCCACCTCATGACCTGGGATCACAGGGTTCAGTGCCATGGTATTGCGCCCCATGAAGGTATTGATGTCCGAACCGCAGAAGCCCACATAGTGCAACTTCAGCAGTATCTCGCCCTTGCCAGGCGCTTGGGGTTTCTCAATGTTGATGACATTCAGTTGTTGTGTGTGTGTGATTTGTATTGCTTTCATTCTGACATATTTTTAATATACGGTAATTCAGGAAGATGATTGAAACCATAGAATCGCTGGGCGTTCTGACCAAGGAACAGTGCCTTCTCCTCAGCAGTAAGCTCGGCTGATTTCTCTACAAAATCGTAAGACATACGGTAGGTGATGGCGGTGATGGTACGCGGATAGTCAGAGCCCCACATCAAGCGGTCCCAGCCCACCAGGTCGGCTGCCTCGCGGATGCGACGAATGGCCGTGGGGAAAGGATAGAACTCTGCGTTATAAAGCCACGTGATACCACCCGACTCCACCATGACGTTCGCACCCTGACGGGCCAGCAGTACCTGACTACGGAACGACTGGGTGGTAGGCATGCCGAAGTGTCCGATGGCAACCTTCAGTCGAGGACATTCCTGTATCACTTCAGCCATCTGACCAATCTGTCGTTCGTCGTCAGCCAGACACATGGAGAGTACCAGTCCCCGTTCTTCCATCAGCTTGAATACGGGCATCAGCGTGGTAAGCGGCTCATGCATGCGATGACCAGGAAAGGCAATACCCTTCAGTCCAGCCTTACAGACGGCTTGTGCCTCGTCAACGTTCCAAGCCATGCCCATACAGAAGAAACGGTCTGGGTATTGCTGCTGCACTTGCTGCAGGTAGGCATTCTGACAGCCGTCTATCAGCTCCTGTACCACGACGGCAGCACCCACCTGAGCGTAGTTCATGTTCGAGAGAAACACCTCGGCAGTATTCTGGCTATCAATCATGAACGGCGGTAGCATCTGCACCTCTTCGTCCATGAAGATGCTACGTCCGTTCTTCAACGACAGGATACGTTTGCCATCGACCGTCGTATCTTGCTTGAGCCACAAATGGCTATGTGCATCGATTATGAGTTTGCCCATGTCACACGTTGTTGATTGCCTATTATTGCCTTCACCTCACTGACCAGCTCCCAGTCAGGTTCTTCATTGGCCCACTGGATGTTACGACGCACGTTGTCAGGGTTAGCCGATGAGAACAGCGTCGAGGCAATACGTGTGTTGCTGGCAGAATACTGCACGGCCAGCCGTTCAATAGGATAGCCCTTTGCCATGCAATGCTCGGCAGCCTTCTGACAAGCCTCTACCAGAGGACGCGGAGCCGGATGCCAGGCAGGTACGCCACGCTGTGACAGCAAGCCCATTGACAAGGGGGAAGCGTTGATGACGCCAATGCCACGCTGCTCGAAGAAATCGAGATAGTCGCTGAGTGCATCATCGTTGAGCGTATAGTGACAGAAGTTTAAGATGCTCTCGACCGTTGTACCTTGTGCATCCTGCATGGTGCATTGTTCCACCACCCATTTGAGATTTTCAAGTTGCAAGTCGGTAATGCCCACATGACCAACAACACCCTTGTCGCGCAACTCAAACAGCGCGGGCAGTGTCTCATCGACCACCTTCTGCAATCCGCCAGGAAGGGCTGCCTGAAACTCTATGTCGTGCACGTTTATCAGGTCAATGAAGTCAATTCCCAGACGCTCCATGCTCTCATACACACTGTCAGTGACACGCTTTGCCGAATAGTCCCATGTGTTCACGCCATCCTTGCCGTAGCGTCCTACCTTCGTACTCAGGAAATACTTGTCGCGAGGAATCCCCTTCAATGCCTTGCCCAAGACGGTTTCTGCCTTGTAGTGGCCATAGTATGGACTCACGTCTATGAAGTTGATACCACCTTCGATGGCTGCCTCAACAGCCTCGATGCTTTCATTCTCCTTAGTCTCACGAAACACGCTGCCCAGCGACGAAGCACCGAAGCTCAAATGGGAAATCTTCATCCCAGTTTTTCCTAATTCAGTATATCTCATTCGTTTTATGGTTTTAATTGGTGTTGCAAAGATACTCTTTTTTCATGAAATCAGACGAAGAATATCAAGAAATGTTCATTTTTCATGCATTTTTGCTTTCGTTTGTCCTGTTTTCCATAAAATATGTGTAAATTTGCAGCCAGTTTTCCAACAAAAATTAGATTTGACAGATGACAGAAGAAAACAATAACGGTTTCCGCCACGTGATACCTCTCCAGATTCGTTTCAACGACGTTGACAAGTTCGGACACGTGAACAATACCATCTACTTCCAGTTCTACGACACGGCAAAGACCGACTATTTTGCCAGTGTCTGCAAGGGAGTGGATTGGGAGCGTGTGGGCATCATGGTGGTGAAGATTGAGGCTGAATTTCTTGCACAGATAAAGGCTAACAGCCGCATTGCAGGACGCACACGTGTGGTGAAGATTGGCCACAAGAGTTTCCAGTTGGAACAGGATGTTATTGACATTGAAACGCAGGAGGTAAAAAGCCGATGCATGTCGATTATGGTGCTCTATGACCTGGAGCATCAGCAGACAATGGAGTTCACAGATGAATGGCGTCGCCAGATTTGTGAGTATGAGGGAATAGAACAGACAACATGATAGATGTCGGGCAGATAGAAGGAAAGAGAACTGCCGTACTACTGTCTGGTGGTGTGGATAGTGCAGTCGCCGTGCACCAGCTGGCCGAGCTGGGGCTGAAGCCTGACTGCTTCTACATCAAGATAGGCCCCGAGGAACAGGAGGAATGGGACTGCTCCAGCGAGGAGGACCTGGAGATGGCTACGAGCGTGGCCCACAGGTATGGCTGCCACTTAGAGGTAGTTGATTGCCACAAAGAATATTGGGACCAGGTAACCAGATATACGATGGAGAAGGTGAAGGCAGGCTTGACGCCTAACCCCGACGTGATGTGTAACAGGCTCATCAAGTTTGGTGCCTTCGACAAGAAGTGCGGCCACGACTACGACCTCATTGCCACAGGACACTATGCGCAGACGGAAATAGACCCCTCCCACCTCCCCTGTTTAGGGGAGGCTCTTGACACTCCCCCTACACAGGGGGAGACGGAGAGGGTCTTCTGGCTCTGCACCAGCCCTGACCCGGTAAAAGATCAGACAGACTTCCTTGCACAGATATACGACTGGCAGCTGAGGAAGGCATTGTTCCCCATAGGTCACATGATGAAGGAGGAGGTGAGGGCCATTGCTGAGCGCGAGCACTTGGTGAACGCCAAGCGCAAGGACTCGCAGGGAATCTGTTTCTTGGGGAAAATTGACTACAACGAATACATACGCCGCTACTTGGGCGAATGGCCGGGTGACGTAGTAGAACTTGAAACCGGCCGCAAAATCGGGCAGCACAAAGGCCACTGGTTCCACACCATCGGCCAGCGCAAGGGCATGGGACTGGGCGGTGGCCCGTGGTTTGTAGTCAAGAAGGATATAGAAGAGAACATTATCTACGTGGCACACGGCTACGACCCGCAGACGGCCTACAAGCAAGATTTCGTCATTCACGGATTTCACAGTCTGAACGGACAGCTGCCGCCAGAAGACATTACCTTTAAGATACGCCACACGCCTGAATTCCTGAAGGGTCGGCTGGAGCCCATCACCTCGGGTCTCGAAGCTCGAAGCTACATTGTACATGCCGATGCACCCATACACGGAGTCGCGCCAGGACAGTTCTGCGTCATCTACGATAACAAGCATCACCGCTGCTATGGTTCGGCAGAAATAACGCTGTAAAATAAAAAAAGGAGCAAAACATTTGGCGGTTTGCTCCTTTTTTCATATCTTTGTGCATTCATTACCCCACGGGGAAGAAACTAAAAGCCTATATGAGCATAACAACTACTATCTGGTTTGCTGTCATCGTCATACTCATTATTGTGATGGCGCTGATATACTACGATCGGCTCTACCGCCGGATGGAGAAACGGGAATACGGTTTCGTGTTTGCTGCCAATAACCGCCTGTCGCTGATTCTAAAGGCAGACAATACGCGCTTGTGGACGTACAATGTGGCCACACGCAAATACCAGCGCATGACCCCCGAAGGAGAGTTTGACGGCATAGAATTCACGCCCATTGACTTCTCGCGCTTCTTCGACCGCGACGATTTTGAGGAGATGCGCCATGAGATTTTTGACATACGCGATGGAAAGAAGGAGATGATGACCCTGCATATGCAAGGTCCGAAGACAGAAGCAGGACTGGAGCAGCGTCGCTACGAGGTGAAGGTGTCTGTGCTGCAACGCAATGAGCAGGGTAAGCCAACTGTCATTCTCGGCGTACAGCGCGACATTACCCTCGACAAGAATCAGCGCAAGCGTGAACGTGAAGACCTCATCAGCTACAAGACGGTGTTCGAGTCTTCACTGGTTGATATGGCATTCTACGACGAGAATGGTATTCTGACGGACATCAACGACCTGTCGGTAGCGTCGTTCCAGATTGCTGACAAACAGGCTCTCATCGACTCGAACCAGCATATCAGCGAGATGACCCGCTTCGACAATCTGGATCTGGACAACCTGGAGCCCATGAGATGTACGGCGCTCATGGACATGGGCCAACTGGACGAGGAAGGACGTAAGTCCGATGCCGTAGCGCTGCAGGGCAGGCTCTACTACGAGTTGTTGCTCTACCCCGTCCACGACGACTACGGCGAGTTGTTGGGAATCTTCTTGGAAGGACGTAATATCACGGAGATGGTGCAGACCTTCAAGCTGCAGGAGCAGACCATGAAGGAGCTGCTACAGGCAACAGAGCAGGTGAAAGACTACGTTGAGAACATCAACCTGGCATTGAAGATGGCCGACTGCCGCATCATGAACTACTATCCTGACAGGCACACACTACAGATTATCAGCGACCTGAACAAGCCACAATACAACCTGTCACAGATACGCTCGCTCGACTTCATTGACACGTCGCAAAGAATGAAGGCACGACGGCTGATGAACCAGTTGGACCATCGCAGCCTGGAGAAGGTGGACACACGACTGAAAACCATCTTCCCTGGACAGGACGGAGAAAACACGTGGCTGGCCTTTAACGGTTTCCCCATGTACGACGAAAACGGACGTATTACCCATTATTTCGGTATGAGCCGCAACGAGACAGCCCTGGTGCAGACGGAGATCAAGCTGAAGAAAGAAACGCAGAAAGCACTGGAGTCCGAACAGCTGAAAAACTCGTTCCTGCTAAACATGAGCTACGAGATACGTACGCCGCTGGCCACTGTTCTGGGCTTTGCCGAGCTGCTCGACATAGAACATGACGTCAACGACGAGCCGCTCTTCGTCGAGGAAATCAAGAGGAACACCAATACGCTGTTAGCACTGGTCAACGACATATTGTACCTCTCGCGCATTGATGCCAACATGATTGAGACAAACAAAGCGCCAACCGACTTCGCAGCAAGCTTCGACTCACATTGTCACATGGGCTGGAGCAACAATATGAAGCCGGAAATCAAGACCGTTGTCGAGAACCCCTACGACCATCTGGAGGTGGTCATCGACGAGGAACTGCTGGGCAAGGTCATCGAGATGCTCGCAGGCTGCTCCATCAGCTTTACTGAAGAAGGGTCGATACGTGCCAAGTACGAGTATAGACAAGGCTGTCTCAACATCACCATTGAGGATACGGGTATAGGCATTGCCAAGGAGGTGCTGCCTCATATCTTCGAACGCTTCTGTCGTGACCAGAACCAGAGACAGTGCGGAACAGGTCTTGTTCTGCCCATCATCAAGGGACTGGTTGAACTGATGGGAGGCACCATCGAGTTTATGTCGGAACTCGGAAAGGGCACAACAGCCTGGGTCAGCATACCCTGCGAACTCATCAACAGCGAAAAGAAAAAAGAAATCCTTTAACTCACCCCTGACCATCGTAGAACAATGATAGAAAATACTACCGTTACAACTGCACTTATCGTAGTCGGCATTTTCGTCGTACTGCTGATTGCCGTCGCCATCTATAGCATCGCCAAAAAACGTGTTGCAAAGGCGACAGCACGTGCTATGGAAGCCCACGACACCATGCAGAAGGCCATCAACCAGAGCGACCGTCTTATTGTGGCACTGAATCTGGAGGATGACCATTTCTACAACATACATGGCGATATGCTACCGCCAGACGGAGAGACAGGACTGCCCATCAGCGCAATCACAGCACTCCTTCACCCTGACTATCTGGAAGAGTTTGCAGCATTCATTGAGAAGCTGCGAAAGGGTGAGACACAGGATGCCACACTCGACTACCTCTTCAATACGGACTATACGGGCGGAGAGCCTAAATGGCATCAGGTGCACACGCATGCCGTTACGGAACTGAACCTAGAGGGCAAGCCTTCGCACATCATCTTGACCATGACTGACGAGACAGAGGAGGCACGATTCCGCCACATGGAGGACGAGATGTCGGAAAAGTACGAACAGCTATTGGAAGACTCCATCATCGGCATTTCGTACTACAATGCTGACGGATACCTGATTGACTGTAACCGTATGATGCGTGAAATATGTGAGTTTGAAAGCCGATACGACCCGCTCTACTTCGATACCTGTATTTACGACTTCGCACAGTTCAACATCAACCGCGAACACGTAGAGGAGTCGTGGCTGTGCATCAAGCTGGAGATGACCAAGCGCAAGCTGAACAAGTATCTGGAAGTACGCGTACACCCCATCAACGACACCAAGGGCAAACTGAAGTATATCGCTATGGGCGTGCGCGACATCTCAGGAGAGAGAGACCTCTATCTGCAGAGTAAACAAAACAGCCTGCAGATACAGAATGCCAATGAAGAGATACGCCGCTACGAAGACCAGCTGCGCTATCTGTTGGAGAACAGCAAGATGCACGTATGGCGCTCGTCGTTCGAGGATGGCACCGTCGAATTCCTCAGCGACCTGCACCACCCCGTCGCCAAGATGAGTGTTGAGGAGTTTGCCGGGAAGCTGCAGACTGCCGAGCGTAAGATGCTCATAACAATAATATCGCAAAGCATCGAGGAGAAAGAGAATTATATGTCGCGCACCTTCACACGTCCGTTCCTAAACCTGCTGACACAGGACGACAAGGTGCACTGGTACAACATCAGCAATATTCCCAGCTACGACAAGGACGGACGACAGACTGGTTATTTCGGACTGATACGCGACATTACCCAACTCATTGACGAACAGGAGCAGCTGAAACATGAGACGGAGCGTGCCAATGACTCTGACCGCATGAAGAGTGTGTTCCTGGCTAACATGACACACGAAATCCGCACACCGCTGAACGCCATTGTGGGATTCAGCGACTTGCTGACGGCCATTGATTCGCCTGAGGAGAAGAGCGAGATGCTACGCATCATACGCAACAACTGCGACATGCTACTGCGCCTTATCAACGACTTCCTCGCCATCTCAAGCATCGAGAGCAACGGCCTCAGCATCACTCCCAAGGACATTGACTTTGCCAAAGAGTTTAACGACATCTGCCAGTCGCTGTCACAACGTGTGACAGAACCTGTACAGTTTATCACGGAGAACCCCTACACCACCCTGCTTACCACACTCGACAGAGGCCGCATCGCACAGGTCATCACCAACTTTGTTACCAATGCTGTCAAGTTCACCCAGCAGGGACACATCAAGGTGGGTTACGAAATCAGGGACAATGGTCTTTACATCTACTGCGAGGACACGGGAGCCGGTATTCCTGAGGACAAGCAGGAAAAGATTTTCGAGCGCTTCGTCAAGCTCAATGAGTACATACAGGGAACCGGTCTTGGACTGAACATCTGCAAGTCTATAGCACAACGCTGTGGAGGCCAGATAGGCGTCCACAGCGAAGGTCTCGGACAGGGGTCCACATTCTGGATCTGGGTTCCCTGCGAAATACGTGAGAAGGCGTAAGGCGTCAGAACAGCAACGTCCTTTCTACCCAATAGACAAGCATACCTGCCAGATAGCCCACAAAGGCTATCCAGGTAACCTTTTTCATGTACCAGCCGAAGGTGATCTTCTCCAGTCCCATCACCACGACGCCTGCAGCAGAGCCGATGATAAGCATAGATCCTCCCACACCTGCGCAGTAGGCCAACAGCTGCCAGAAGATGCCGTCAACAGCCATTGCACCCTCAGCAGCAACAGGATACATACCCATACAGCCAGCCACAAGAGGAACATTATCGACAATGCTCGACAGCACTCCAATGATACCGTTGATAAGGTAGTAGTTGCCTGAGAAGGCCTCGTTGAGTCCCTCGCCAAGGGCTGTCAGCACACCTATCTCCTGCAGCACGGCCACAGCCATCAGGATGCCCAGGAAGAACATGATTGTCGAGAGGTCGATACGCGAGAGCAGGTCGCTGACGCGTTTCGCCATCGTGTCGTCCTCAGCCGTGTTGTAATGGAAAATCTCCGTTACTGTCCACAGCACACCCAGCACGAGCAGGATACCCATGAACGGCGGCAGATGGGTCAGCGTCTTGAACACAGGCACGAAGCACAGGCCACCCACGCCAAGCCAGAAGATAATGGTACGCTGCGTCTGCGTGAAGTGTGTCACTTCGGCCTTAGGCAGATTCTGCTCCTTGTCGAACTTTCCTTCCAGCATATACTGCATGATAAAGGCAGGAATCACCATGGATACCAGCGACGGAACGAAAATCTCTGTGAGCACGCCCTGCGTGGTGATGACACCCTTGATCCAAAGCATGATGGTGGTGACGTCGCCAATGGGTGAGAAAGCGCCACCGGAATTGGCAGCGAGGACTACCAGTGCAGCATAAATCAGACGTTCCTCACGGCTCTGGACGAGTTTACGCAGCACCATAATCATCACAATGCTCGTAGTAAGGTTGTCTAGAATGGCCGACAGGAAGAATGTGATGAAGGCTACGCGCCACAACAGCTTACGCTTGGAACGTGTCTTGATGGTGTCACGCACGAAGTTGAATCCTCCGTTGGAATCGACTATCTCCACAATGGTCATAGCACCCATCAGGAAGAACAGCGTGCCACCTGCGTCACCCAAATGGTGCTCAATGACCTCGGCAATGTGGTGCATCACACCGTCAGGAGCAATCGCAGGATAATAGGCTTCAGGTCCCATGACGAGAAGCGTCCAACAGCCCACGCACATCAGCAGGGCAATGGCGGCCTTGTTTACTCGAGTAAAACTCTCCAAGGCAATACACATGTAGCCAATAACGAAAAGTGTTACAATCAGAATTGTTAATGTTGCCATTTTTGCAGTTTGTTTAAGAATTTTGATGCAAAGGTACTATAAAGTTTAGAGTTTAAAGTTTAAAGTTTAGAGTATTTTGCTACCGCTTAACCATTTTTAAGTGAAGAGTGAAGAGTGAAGAGTGAAGAATTTATTACCTTTGCAGCTATGAACGAAAAACCGATACCTGAAACTTGGAGCAAGAATGTCATCTTGGCAGATGCTGACTACATAGACCATGTAGCCTTCAACCTCATCGTGAATTTCGAACGCATGCTGGAACGCCGCATTCCACAAGCCGACCTTGCCCGCTGGATTGACTGTGTGGCACTCGATGGAGGCATCAGAGAGCAGCAAGGAGCAAGTGACAGCTCCACCCAAGTCATCCTCCTGCACTCCAAGGACAAGGAACGGCTGGAGAACTTCCTGCCTGGCCGTTATCAGGACGAGCTGGACGGCAAGGCCTTCAAGGACAACCTCGGCGAGTTCCTCATCAGCTGCGTGCCTGTGGAGCAGATGACCACGATGGAGGACCTGTTCATGCACTCCATGCGCCACATCCGCCAGCAGGAGCAGGTGGAGAACCTGATGCTCATTGCCGATGACAGATATTTAGACCAGGTGCTGATGGAACTGCACCGCAACCAGACACCCGTGGAGAGGTCAGACGCAGCCATCACCGTCTTTACCATGCAACCCGTCATCAACGGTCCCTACAACCAGCAGATTCTTGGTTTCTCGCTGATGTCGGCAATGGGTATTAATTCGGAAGAGATAGAAAAAAAGAGAACGAGGCTTTAAATTTGTAATTTGTAAATTGTAAAATTGTAAATAACTAAGATGTCAAGAGTATTAATGATTGGTGCAGGCGGTGTAGCCACCGTCGCTGCCCACAAGATTGCACAGAACGCCGACGTGTTCGACGAGTTCATCATCGCAAGCCGTCGCAAGGAGAAATGCGACGCCATCGTCAAGGCAATACACGACAAGGGACTGACAATGGACATCAAGACCGCCCAAGTGGATGCCGATGACGTGGAACAGCTGAAAAAGCTGCTGAACCAGTATAAGCCCGAGCTGGTCATCAATCTCGCCCTGCCCTATCAGGACCTCACCATCATGGAGGCTTGTCTGGCATGCGGATGCTCGTACCTGGATACTGCCAACTACGAGCCCAAGGATGAGGCACACTTCGAATACTCCTGGCAGTGGGCCTATAAGGAGCGTTTCGAGCAGGCAGGACTGACAGCCATCCTCGGCTGTGGCTTCGACCCGGGCGTCAGCGGCATCTATACCGCCTATGCTGCCAAGCATCACTTCGACGAGATGACACAACTGGACATTGTCGATTGCAACGCAGGCAACCACCACAAGGCCTTCGCCACGAACTTCAACCCAGAGATCAACATCCGCGAGATTACGCAGAAGGGACTCTACTATGAGAATGGCGAATGGAAGGAGACGGAGCCGCTGAGTGTCCACCAGCCCATCACCTACCCCAACATCGGCCCACGCGAAAGCTACCTGATGCACCACGAGGAGCTGGAGTCGCTCGTCAAGAACTACCCCACCATCAAGCTCGCACGCTTCTGGATGACCTTCGGACAGCAGTACCTCACCTACCTTGACGTCATTCAGAACATCGGCATGAGCCGCATCGACGAGCTGGAGTACGAGGCTCCGCTGGCTGACGGCACAGGCACCGCCAAGGTGAAAATCGTTCCGCTGCAGTTCCTCAAGGCCGTGCTGCCCAATCCGCAGGACCTTGGCGAGAACTACGACGGCGAGACCTCCATCGGCTGTCGCATCAAGGGTGTGAAGGATGGCCACGCGCGTACCTATTATATATATAACAACTGCTCACACCAAGCAGCTTACGAGGAGACAGGCATGCAGGGCGTTTCTTACACGACGGGTGTACCAGCCATGATTGGTGCCATGATGTTCTGTAAGGGCATCTGGCGCAAGCCCGGTGTCTTCAACGTCGAAGAGTTCGACCCCGATCCCTTCATGGAGCAGTTGAACAAGCAGGGTCTCCCCTGGCACGAGGTGTTCGATGGCGATCTGGAGCTTTAATAACGAAATAACATCATAACGAAAAATAAAAACTATGGCAAAGAAAGAAGAAAACAAAGAGCAGCTTACCCCACAACAGGAGAAACTGAAAGCGCTTGAGGCTGCTATGGCCAAGATTGAGAAGAGCTATGGCAAGGGCAGCATCATGAAGATGGGTGACGAGAAGGTAGAGAACGTCGAAGTCATTCACACAGGCTCCATTGGTCTTGATGCCGCACTCGGCGTAGGCGGCTACCCCAAGGGACGAATCATCGAGATCTATGGTCCGGAGTCCAGTGGTAAGACCACACTGGCCATTCACGCCATTGCCGAGGTACAGAAGGCAGGAGGCATTGCAGCATTCATTGACGCAGAACATGCCTTCGACCGTTTCTATGCAGAGAAGCTGGGCGTTGACATCGTCAATCTCTACATCTCACAGCCCGACAATGGTGAACAGGCCCTTGAGATTGCCGACCAGCTGATTCGTTCGTCAGCCATCGACCTCATTGTCATCGACTCTGTGGCAGCGCTGACACCCAAGAAGGAGATTGAGGGCGACATGGGCGACTCTGCCGTCGGCCTTCACGCCCGACTGATGAGTCAGGCCCTGCGCAAGCTCACCTCGACCATCGCCAAGACCAACACCACCTGTATCTTCATCAACCAGCTGCGCGAGAAGATTGGCGTGATGTTCGGCAATCCTGAGACCACCACAGGCGGTAACGCCCTGAAGTTCTACGCCTCTGTCCGCATCGACATCCGCAAGTCGACACCCATCAAGGACGGTGACAACGTCTTGGGCAACCTCACCAAGGTCAAGGTGGTCAAGAACAAGGTGGCACCTCCCTTCCGCAAGGCAGAGTTTGAAATCATGTTTGGCGAAGGCATCTCGAAGGTTGGCGAGATTCTCGACCTCGGCACAGAGTATGGTATCATACAGAAGAGCGGCTCGTGGTTCTCGTACGGGGGTCAGAAGCTTGCCCAAGGCCGCGATGCAGCCAAGGCGCTGCTGGCTGACAATCCTGAGCTCTGCGATGAGCTGGAGGCAAAAATCAAGCAGGCCATCTCAGACCAGTAAACAGAACACCAAGCAAAAAGAAAGGCGCCCGGAATTCCGAGCGCCTCTTCTTTTTATCGTTTATTCGTTTATTGTGTCTTCACACCGATGACCTTTCTCAGGTTGTTGAACTGGACAATCAGCAGTTTCTTCGAGCGCTTGTAAATCCAGTCAACGCGGCCGTTGCTGCCAGAGACAATCGTCTCAGGCTCACCCAGAGCCAGCTCAACCTCCTCGTCGGTCATGCCTACAGCCACACGACCCTGACGAATCATAGCACGCGTCTCAGGTGTTGAGTTACGCAGCTTACCCTCGCCCAGTCCGAACAGATAGCCGAAGTAGTCTTCCTTGTAGCCGTCAATGTCGCCGGCAATGTTCTCGTTGACAAACGTCACGTCCTTCTGATAGACACGGCGCGACTCAGCCTCTGTCAGCGTCATGGTGACATAATTGCTGTTGACCTGCGGATGGATGGCATCAATGATGAACTCCGTCAGACGGGGCACTCTCACCTTACGAATCTTACCGTCACCCTTCGACACCATCTCTGTGGCATACTTGGTGAAGATGGTCTTGCCAATATAGTTGTAATACTCCTCGCTCACGATTTCCGTGCCGTCCAGCACGTCAAACGAATTGAGGAACACAAACTTCTTGTTGTCCAGGTCCAGCTCGTCGTCACGCATACCGTTGTTGGTACGGCTCAGCACCACGTTCTGGAAGAATTCCTTACCCGTCTTGGGGTCTTCCACGATGATCTTCACAGGGAACTTACGTGTACCAACGCCGATGGCCTTGACGACAACCTCCGTATTCTCTGCCACCTTGATTTCCTCTACGCCGTCACCGTCAAACTGCGTGTCAATGTAGAAAATGGGCTGGCGCGTAATCAGCGTCTTTCCCATCAGCAGCTCTCGGGCTCTGTCCACATCGTCCAGATAAGCCAGCGTGGGCACACCCAGCTTGCCGTAGCAGTAGTCGTCGAACGAACCGTGAGGCAACTCGAAGTAGTAAGAACGGTTGTCATCCTGACAGACGAAGTTGACGCGGTCACGGCCGTTTGCACCAATCGTATGGTTCTTGTAAACCATGATCTTGTGGCGCAGCTTGCCGTTAGCAACCTCCTTGCCCGTGGCAAGGTCGTAGAACGTACTGACAATAAGGTCGTACTTCTCAGGAATAACCATAAACCTCATACCTTGCTGCCAATCGCACATGCTGCGATATTTGAAGTTCTTGGTAACAAAGTTCTGCGGTTCCGACGAGTTCTCAGCAGGAGTAGCACTCTCTGCAGTCACCGTAACGGCCGTAGGAGTCTCCCTCCTGACGTTCTTCGTCTTGACGATGTACGAATCCTGAGCCATTACTGCCATGATGGACATTGCCATGACGGCCGTCAAAATCATTCTTTTCATCATGATTGGTCTATTTAAAACGTTTTAATTTCGAATTCTGCCTGCAAAGATACAAAATCTTTTTGATACTTGTGCCAAAATGTCACCATAATCTTCAAAAAAAATGTTTTGGCACGCGCTTTGCTATGGTTTAGCAGCGAGATATCGCATGAAAATTGAATATTAACAATAAAAAATGATACAATTATGGGAAAGATTATTGGAATTGACTTAGGAACAACTAACAGCTGCGTTGCCGTTTTCGAGGGCAACGAGCCCGTTGTAATCGCTAACAGCGAAGGAAAGCGTACCACACCGTCTGTGGTAGGCTTCGTAGAGAATGGTGAGCGTAAGATTGGCGACCCTGCCAAGCGTCAGGCTATCACCAACCCGAAGAACACCGTTTACAGTATCAAGCGCTTCATGGGTGAGAACTGGCAGCAGACCGAGAAAGAGATTTCTCGCGTACCTTATACAGTAGTCAACGAGGGTGGCTATCCGCGCGTCGATATCGACGGCCGCAAATATACGCCGCAGGAGATCTCTGCTATGGTGCTGCAGAAGATGAAGAAGACTGCCGAGGACTATCTCGGACAGGAAGTGACCGACGCCGTCATCACCGTACCTGCCTACTTCTCTGACTCACAGCGTCAGGCTACGAAGGAGGCTGGCCAGATTGCAGGCCTCAACGTGATGCGTATTGTCAACGAGCCTACAGCCGCAGCACTGGCATACGGTGTTGACAAGGCCAACAAGGACATGAAGATTGCCGTGTTCGACCTCGGTGGTGGTACGACCAATGGTGACACCCACCTGGGTGGTGACGACTTCGACCAGGTCATCATCGACTGGCTCGTACAGGAGTTCAAGAACGACGAGGGTGCCGACCTGAAGAGCGACCCGATGGCCATGCAGCGCCTGAAGGAGGCTGCCGAGAAGGCCAAGATTGAGCTGTCAAGCTCTACCTCTACCGAGATTAACCTGCCCTACATCATGCCCGTAGGCGGCGTGCCCAAGCACCTGGTAAAGACGCTGACACGTGCCAAGTTCGAGCAGCTGGCCCACGGCCTCATCCAGGCTTGTCTGGGCCCCTGTCAGAAGGCAATGGCTGATGCCAAGCTGTCAACCAGCGACATTGACGAGGTCATCCTCGTAGGTGGCTCAAGCCGTATCCCCGCCGTGCAGACCCTCGTGAAGAACTACTTTGGCAAGGAGCCCAGCAAGGGCGTGAACCCCGACGAGGTAGTAGCCGTAGGTGCCTGCATCCAGGGTGCCATCCTCAACAAGGAAGGTGGCGTAGGCGACATCGTACTGCTCGACGTAACCCCGCTGACACTGGGTATCGAGACCATGGGTGGCGTGATGACCAAGCTCATCGAGGCCAACACCACCATCCCCTGCAAAAAGAGCGAGGTGTTCTCTACCGCTGCCGACAACCAGACAGAGGTAACCATCCACGTGCTGCAGGGAGAGCGCCCGATGGCTGCCCAGAACAAGTCCATCGGCCAGTTCAACCTCACAGGCATCGCTCCCGCACGTCGTGGAATTCCTCAGATTGAGGTAACCTTCGACATCGACGCCAACGGTATCCTGAAGGTCAGCGCCAAGGACAAGGCCACAGGCAAGGAGCAGGCCATCCGCATCGAGGCATCTTCCGGTCTGTCACAGGACGAGATCAACCGCATGAAGGCCGAGGCAGAGCAGAACGCCGAGAACGACAAGAAGGAGCGCGAGCGCGTTGACAAGCTGAACCAGGCCGACAGCATGATTTTCCAGACGGAGAACCAGCTCAAGGAGATTGGCGACAAGATTCCTGCCGACCAGAAGCCCGCCATCGAGCAGGCCCTCCAGCAGCTCAAGGATGCCCACAAGTCTGGCGACATCGCTGCCATCGACACAGCCATTGCAGCCCTCAACACCGCTTGGCAGACTGCTTCACAGCAGATGTACCAGCAGGGTCAGGCAGGTCCTCAGCCCGGTGCCGACGCCGGTCAGCAGTACCAGGGCGGTCAGCAGACGCAGTCGAACCCCAACGACGACGTCCAGGATGCCGACTTCGAGGAGGTGAAGTAACTCACACAATCATTATAAGAAAAGAGGTGCAGACGAATAATCTGCACCTCTTTTTTGGCTCGGAATCCTCCTTCCCTTACTTAAGGTTCTATGACATAGCGATCTTCGTCTGCCTTTGCCTCCTCACACTTGATCAATTCGATATTCAGATTTTCCACCAGCGACAGTTCATCAGGGACGTCATCGTTTGAAGGACGTGGACTGAACCAAGGCTGACTGGCGAAATAATCTGCCAGGTCTCGTGATGAGA
>CACXJZ010000032.1 GCA_902768105.1 uncultured Prevotellaceae bacterium | reverse complement strand
GTCTTGCCTTTCACGTCAATCGTCTGTGTCTTCATACCGATGTATGAAACCACAATCTCTTTGCCACTCTTCAACGTAATGTTGAGAATACCGTCAATGTCCGTGATGCCTCCGTTCTGCGTTCCCTTCTCCAGCACGCTTGCGCCGATTACGGGTTCGCCCGTTGCGTCGGTAACCGTCACCTTGACAGTCTGGGCCATAGCGCTGCCTGCCATCAGTAGGAAGGCTGCTATCAGCACCATCTTGATACTCTTTAATTTACCAGACATAAAATTAGTAGTTTTAAAAAATTAATAAAATTGTTTGTGCAAAGATATGAAATTAATTTAAATCAAGAAAAATTATTAGCGTTAATTCTCACGTAAGCGTTTGCGCAAGTGTCATAAGTACAATCATAAATATGCAGAAAGCCCCCTCCCACAGAGGGGAGAGGGCTTACACCTTATTATATAAAGGAGAGATTATTTTAAAATTGTTTTTTTGCCGTTCACAATGTAGATGCCTTTGCCAGGATTCTTGACCAGACGGCCGTCGAGCGTGTAGTACTGGTTATTGCTTATTGTTTCACGGTTCACGTTAGCAATGCCGTCAGCAACGGTCACTGTCTGAGGAACACCAAGACCACCACGACGGTTTGCAATGCGAATCGTGTAGGTCGGGGTCTCGCCTTCCATGCTGGGAGCCAGTGCAGGAGCGGTCGGCGCAAGCTCACAAGAAGTAACGTTGCCTGCTATGATGATGGGCTGCTCCTCAACACCATAGAGAAGGAATGCCGTAGCACCTTCAACAGCTGTCCAGCTGATAACACCGTCCTTGATGGTGGGTGCCGTTTCAAATACCAGCTGCTCAGCGTCAGTGGCAGGATCCCAGTCTCCGAAGAATGCTGTGTATTCGTACGGAGCTAAATCATCTTCTGTCAGGTACAGCGGATCTTTCGTTCCGGTAGTTGCACAAGCGTCAACGTTATGAGTGGTGATTTCCTCGTTGTTGTAGGTTGTGTAGAACTCGTGGAAACGGATACCCTTAACGCTGTTCATGCTCGTCCATCCGGCTGCGGAAGAAGCAATCTTCAGTTCAGTGTTCATGAATGTTGCTGTGGGGTACTCCTGCCACGGGCGACCGAAGTTGAACTTACCATCCTGCTCTGCAGTACCGTCAACAATACAACTGTAGAACAAATAGCCCTTTTCTGACTCATAGGTTCTCGGAGCCGTAATGACGTTGGCAGATGACGGGCTCTGTGTGCGATTAGCTATGTAGAGCTCGCAGGCGTTGAACATCACGGAGCCGCTGCCGCAGATGAAGTCAACAGTACCCTCAATCTTAGAGGTCTCGAAGTATCCGAACATTCCCTCCGATGCATTGTTGTAGTAGGTATCCTGCAGACCCTTCAGATAGACATTCTTCAAGATGGTGTTCGTTCCCTTGTCCTGGAAGCATACGCCACGCTCTGCCGACTTGGTGTCGTCACCGGTGCCGTAAGGTGCAATACATTCGAGCGTCACATCCTGCATGTAGAAGTTGTTGCTGGTGTTCAGCAGCGTAGCCGTGATGGAGATGCCTTCCTTGACAGGACGGTTCTTAATGACGACACCCTCCATGCTCTCACCAATCAGCGAGATGTTGTTGCGGCTAATCTTTGTCAGAGCGGTCTGCTTCAGGTCATACTCTCCATTGGGCACATAGATAAATACGGGCTCTGTGCCTGCAACACCGTTGGCAGCATCAATGGCATCAAGCAGACTGCTTGCGTCACCGGGCTTCACGATAATCCAGTCGCCATCCTTCTCGTAGTTGGTGGTAGTAGTGTTCATGATGGTGACGTCGTGAATGTACATCTGACCACCGTCTGCCTGCATCTCAAGGGTAAGCGTGCCTGCCTCGCCCTCGTATTCGTATGAGGTGACCGTACCGTCTGTCGCACTCTTTCCTTCCAGTGTCTCAAGCGTTTCGTCACCTTTCTTTATGGCAATACCAGTGCCGTGTCCCTCCTTGCAGAGTGTGATGAGGATGGTAGCCTTGCCACCCACAAGCAGGTTAATCTTGTCACCATCGACAAACGACCAGCCGTGTGTGGTGTCGTGGAACTTACCGCTGCCGGTAGGAACGAATGCCTCATGGTCCTCAGCATAGAAGAACTTGTCGTTCAGCTTGAAGACGTACTTCTTGTAGTCGCTCGGACCTTCAATCTCTGTCTCAACAGCATAGAGCGTGGCGTCGCCGGTGATGACACTCTCGGTAGTCCACTTCTCGCCAACGTAGTTCTGCTTGAACCAGCCGCGTGCCTTGTAGCCATCGGTAACGGCAGCGACATTTTCAATGTCAACGGCAAACTCACCAATCTTGGCATCCTTCTCAACCTCCTGAGTACCCAGTATCGTAGTTCCGTCAATGTCAATGTATGTCAGAGTGTAGATAGGCTTGCGTACGAATGTCGCAATGTATTCAACGCTTGCCTCGTCAGCTGTTACGGGAATGGTGACCACCGTCTCGTCGCTCGCCTGGTTGTAATCATAGGTGATGTTTCCTATTTCACCATTGTCGGCAATAGCCTCTACAGGATTCTCGGTCGAAGGCATCGTCTCTGCAGCGGCAACCTCAATCGTAGCATGGTAATTGCCGTCGTTGCCCATCTCGAAGATCTTGTCTGCAACATATGTCGTGCCGTTGGCTTTCATCGTACCCAGCAGCGGACAGCCCGTCAGGTCAATGTTTGCATACACCTCCAGTTCGAACATATAGGCATTCTGACTGGTGTTCAGGTTGTACCATTGCAGTTGTACGTCCTCCTTGTTGATTTCTACCTCAACCCATGTCGGAGATTGTGCCGTAGCCTCGCTGATGGTTTCCCAGTCACCGTTGCCAACCTTCATCATCAGACCCCATCCTCGGTTGCTGCCAGTTGCACCGTGGCGGAAGCGAACCTTTGAGATGCTGCTGAAGGTGCTGGTAGTGATAGTGGCCTCTGACTTGGCACTCATGATGTAACCCTTCAGGGCAGCATCGCTTGTCGTCGGGAACTTACTTTCGTTAGTGGCATCAGGATCGACTGTTGCGTTAGAGTAGGTGAAGGTGATGTCCTCCTGTGTGTATTTTGTCGTCACCTCCGTTGCCTCGCTCGATTTTGCCCAGTCCTGGAAGTCTGTGTCAATGATGGCTTTTTCCACAAGGCCGCTTTCATCCTCTTTCTGGGTAACAGAGATGGAGATGAGGTACTGTCCCTTGCTGACGATTTCCACGTAGCCCTGTGCTACATCGGCAGCAGTAGCGGTGTAGCTGGTTGTGGCTTCGGTGGCGTCAACGCCTGCGATGGAGTAGGCGAAGAAGCCAGGATAGCCTACAACGGTTACCACGTCCTTCTTGCCCTGTACGGGAACCTTGAAGACGACGGGGTCGCCAGTCTGAATGGAGTTTCCATTGTTGCGGATGGTCTGTCCGTTAGCTTCTACGGTCAGCAGTAGTCCGTTGTCTTCAACAGCTTTAACGGTGCCAGGCGTTGTGGTCTTGTCCAATGCCGTTACTGCAGCCACCACGTCAGCGTTTGTGAAGTCCCACGTACCAGTGATGGGGAGCGTAGGCTTGTCGCCTGCTGCTTTTCTCGTGATGACCAGCTTGGTTATAAATAAATTAGTAGAACCGTGCGAGCGCGTGGCAGTAATGATTGTACTACCTGCGGCTGCAGCAGGTACCTCAAAGGTACAGGTGTTAGGCTCTGTGCCATATTCGTCGGTTCCAGCTACGGCAGAATTGATGTTCACAAATTCCGTACCGGCAGCAGAAGCCACTTCGCCTCCCTGGTCAAACTTAGCCTTGAAGCCGCTTGTTTTGCCTGCAGCATCCTTGTTTCTATAGCCTGTTACGCTGATAATGTCGCCAGCTTCCAGTTCCTCATCGAGAGTAATGGTTATTACATTCGTTGAGTAGTCGTTTTTACCATTCAGACGAATGGTGTAATAGGTGCTGTTGGCATAGTTGATACTCTCACCGTCGGAGGCTACAGCTGTACCACCAGTCTCAATGGCGGTTCCCTCCTGGCCTTCCCAAGAGTACAGAACGGTCTCGTCCGAGCCTCCAGCCTTCTGCAGTACGCTGACGGAGTAGAGGTACTGATTTGTGGTGGCCTCCACCTCTACATATTTTTGAGAGGCATCAGCTGCCGTAGCGGTGTATTCTACTGTCAGGTCGGTATAGGTCGTGCCGCCGACTTTGATTTCCGAGAAGTTGTAGGAGTGTGACACCACAGTTACCACATCGCCTGCCGACTTGACAGGAACCTGCAGCTTCGTGCCAGTGTTGAACTGGACGTTGTCGCCGTTGCTCACGAACTTGCCGTTTGTGGCGTTCACATAGAGTTTGATGCCGTCCACGTCGGAATCCACATAACCCGAGTTGCCTTCGAAGCTGACGCTGGAAATCGTTGTAGGTACTCCGTCCTTCCAGCTCCATTGAGCCAGCACGCCCTCTTCTTCTACATCTTCAACAACACGCTGACTGTTCTGCAGCGCAGCAAAGATACCTCCGCCGCACAACATGACGAGCATGCTAAGTAGCGAAAAGCGTAAAAGTCTTTTTCTCATAATGTTTTTAGTTTTTAAGTTAATATTGTTTTGATTTGAATTTGGGCTTGGTTGGAATCGTCATCCGACGCTGCAAAGGTACGAATTAATATTGTTAGGAAAATCCGTTTCGGTGCTTTATTTGCTCGTAATCGTTTGCGGACTTGCAGAACACGAAATGTTGAAAACGTTTACGCAAGAAAAACCCTCCGTTTCCTTGTTTTATAGTGGAATAACCCCTAACTTTGCAGCATCAAACATTCATTTAAAAACAAAACAATTAAAACAAAAGCTTATGAAAAAAATTTTTACACTACTGACTATGGCGCTCATGACTCTTGGTGTGCAGGCGCAATCAATTAGTTTTACAGAGACTAAGGCCAAGGGTACACTTGATGGTGCTACATTTGGAACAGACTTTGTCCTTACAGTTACAGACAAAGCTGACGGTGGTAAACTTACCATTGATGGAAACAACCAGTATTTCGGTACAGTTGAGGATTGGACGTATTATACGTTCCGCCTGAAGACTGGAGGAAAGTCGGATTCTAAAAATGCTCTTAAGTTGACTGTTCCTACTGAGGGAACACTTATTATTGCTATGCGTAGTAGTTCGAGTAGCGACACAAGAACTGTTGCATTCAAAAATGGCGACAATGAACTTGCATCTTTCGAGGTAAAAGATGAAAATTGTACGAAGGGTACTGTTGAAGGTGTTGAGAATAAGACTGTATTTAATTTCTATACTATTGAGAACGTCCCTGCAGGTGATATTGATATTACATACAACGGAGGTACAAACTTCTATGGTTTTATTCTTAAAACTGCCACCGGCATCCGCACCATTGGTATGACTGAGGCTGCAACTGACGCTCCTATGTATAACCTGAGCGGCCAGCGCGTTGACGAGAACTATCGTGGCGTAGTGATTCAGAACGGTAAGAAGATTATTCGCAAATAAAACAAACAAAATATAGAGTATCAGGATAATCAAAACTACAAGACTGTATGAAGAGGGGCAGACCGCGTAAGGCCTGCCCCTCGATTGTTTAGGTGTATGAGATGTCACTCCTGTCCCTTTAGCATCTAAAATGGTGTCGTTATTATGTAAAATATCGCGTTCTGAAATGCCATTTCTTGTAAAATATCGTATTCTGACACCATAATTTCTTGTAAAATATCGCGTTTTAGATATTTTCTTTGTATCTTTGCACTCAAAATATAATCGTTATGGTTGACAAAAGGACATTGGAATTGCGTGAAGAGAGTCTGATTGACATTAAAAGCACTCAGGCACAGGTAGTCATTGGTGTCAGGCGAAGCGGTAAGTCAACGCTTTGCTATCAGGCTATGCATAATCACAATCTGAAGTTTGCATACGCCGACTTCGATGATGAACGGCTCATTGACCTCAAGGCAGACCAGCTGAACGACGTGTTGGAGGTTCTGTATAAGATATACGGCGACTTTCAGTATCTTTTCCTCGATGAGATACAGAATGTCATGGGATGGCACCTGTTCGTCAATCGTATGCTGAGAAAGAAGATGCACGTTATCATCACTGGCTCCAATGCCAAACTGCTCAGCGGCGAGTTGGCCACACACCTCTCTGGTCGCAATAAGGAAATATCACTATATCCGTTCTCTTTCAGGGAGTTCTGCACAATGAAGGAGGTGGATACAGAGCGTCGGACCACGAAGGCAGAGGCATTTCGCAGAACTGCTTTCGACGAGTATCTGAAGCAGGGTGGTTTCCCAGAGTTGCTGATGATAGACGACAACAGAAACTATGTTAGTTCTTTGGTGGACAACATTCTGAAACGCGACATCGAGCAGAGATACAAGATTGCCTACAAAGCTGCTTTTGAGAACCTTGCCCATCACCTCCTGAACGTGTCGCCTGCCATTGTCGTCACTACTGACTTGGCTGATTTGTTCCATTTCAAGTCTGATCATACGGCCAAGAATTACGTGAAATACTTGAAAGAGGCCTATATGTTGGTGGGCATTCAGAAGTATTCGCAAAAGAGCAAGCAACGCTCTGTCCAGGAAAAGGTCTATGCGGTTGACGTGGCCATGATGGATCAACGCGAGAATGCTTTTGCGGGCGCGAACCTTGGTCATCGGCTGGAGACCATCGTAGCCATTCACCTTGTCAGAAAATGCAAGTCGGAGGGATTGGACGTCTATTACCTGAACGACCGTTCGGGTGAGTGCGACTTTGTGGTCTGCAAAGGTAATCAGGTCATACAAGCCATACAGGTGTCATACGATATCTCTGCTGAAAATACTTACAAGCGTGAGAAGAATGGCCTACTGCTTGCCGCCAGACAGACCAAATGCGAAAATCTGTTGCTACTCACTGACCATGAGAGCGGCGAAATAGAGGAAGATGGTCACAAGATGAAGATCCAGCCCGTCTATGAATGGAGTCTGGAACTCGGAGTGTAGTCATCTGAATCTTAAGGAAGCAGTGCGCAAGAAGATGATTCGCAAATAAAACAAACAAAATATAGAGTATCAGGATAATCAAAACTACAAGACTGTATGAAGAGGGTAGACCGCATAAGGCCTGCCCCTTGATTTATGGAGCAAGTTACAATGTATTTGATATCTTGTCACTTGACTAAATGAACTGAAAATTTCTATAATTTTTTTCTTTGTTTTGCTTGTTATTTCATTTCTGATGACACTTGACATTGGTGACGGGAAACCAACGACATATACATGGTCAGGAAATGCAGTAAATTTGGCTCCTGGTTATGATAACGGAATAGGTATGCTGATAGTGTTAAGAGGAAATGCTATGTGTGGCATACTTCTATTTTGATGCACAAGGTAAACTTGTAAAGTGGTTCTTGTACATGTAAAATGGTTTGAATGACTTTTCAACCTTTTCATGCCATGAAACATGCCTTTTCATGGCATGAAAAGGTGCGTTACATACCGAGTAACACCCCTTTACATGGCGAGTAAGCAGCCTTTACATGCCATGTAATGGGCAGGAAGGGAAGATACAGACTTTAATTCCAGGGATTGCAACTCATAATCCCGGCGATTGAGCGTTAAAAGGTGCCAGGTTTGATATAGATAGCCGGCACCCTGAAAGGGGATGGCCGGCACCCTGAAGGTTGCAGACTGGCACCCTTCAAATTCTGATAAGCCTGACTGTTTTTTGATGATGTTTCCTGATTTGCGTTGACCGTAAAAACGAAAACACCTCCCCTCCTCCCTTTTCTTCGGAAACACCAGTAAATAAAGGTGGTTCGGATAGGGAGGTGTTGGCGGAACACCTCCCTCAACACCTCCCTTAACACCTCCCTTCTAGATTCATGAAAAATGATCACGAATGATTCGAAAATATCTTTTTCGAAATGCCATCAGCGTAACTTGTGGTATCCTAAAGAGGGAGGAGTTAAGGGAGGTGTTGCGTGAGGTGTTTTCATAACACCTCACGTGCCTCAAATGCAGTGTACATCGCTGTTTCATGGCGGTTGAGGGAGGAGGGGAGGTGTTTCGAAAAATATCATAACTCTCGCTGCTGCAAACGCTGACTGCAACGCTGACTTTGTCTTCGTTTTTTCGCGACTCGGCATAGCCCAAGCAAGCTTAGCTCTGCTCTCGCTGCTGCAAACGTTTACAGAGGTTTTTCGGGGGTGGGACTTGGAGGTTTGCGGAAATGTGTGTAACTTTGTGGCAGAAACCAAAACGAATATGAATATATGAAGAAACATTTACTTTTTCTGATGATGATGTGCACGGCTATGGGCGTGCAGGCAACGGACTACTACGTGGCTCCTGACGGCAGCGGCTCCAACTATACGCTGGCCAGTCCGGGTAAACTGACGTCAACGGTTATCGGCAAGCTGAAGGCTGGCGACGTGCTCTACCTGCGCGGTGGACAGTATGACCTGAACAATACGCTCTCCATCAATCGCTCGGGAAGCGAAGGCAACATGATTACCATTACTGCCTACAACGGCGAACAGCCCATACTGGACTTCCGCAACGAGGCGAACAAGACCAACGGCGTGAAGGTGGGCGGCAGCTACCTGCACATCAAAGGTATCACCATTCGCTATGCCGGATACAAGGGCATCTGGCTGGAGGAGTCGCAGTACTGCATCCTGGAGCAGCTCGACGTCTATGGCTGCTGTAACGCGGGCATACAGCTGCGCAGCGGAGGACACAACATGGTGATCAACTGTGACTCGCACGACAACTTCGACTATCAGGACAATGGCGGAAATGCCGACGGCTTTGCCGACAAGCAGGGCGACGCCTGTCCGGGGAATATCTACATCGGCTGCCGTTCGTGGAACAACTCGGACGACGGATGGGACTCCTTCGAACGCGTCACCAGCGGCACACCTACGGTGTATATCAACTGCATAGCGTATAACAACGGGCCTGCCACGTTCGACCTGACCGCTCATCCGCGCGTGTTGGGTAAGGATGCGGACCTGGACTGCTTCAAGGGTAAGGACCTTGCGAACTTTCCCAACGGCGGCAACCCCAACGGTTTCAAATTGGGAGGAAAGGGTACCAAGCACAACGTGGAGCTGTACCGCTGTCTGGCTGTAGGGCACCGCAGCAAGGGCTTCGACCAGAACAACAACGCCGGCGTGATGAAGGTCATCAACTGCACGGCCTACAAGAACAAGTATAACTACGGATTCGGCAATCAGTATATGTACACGATGTATGCCTACAACAACGTGGCGCTGGCATTTACCAGTGGCGGCAGTAACTGGCAACGATACAGTGAAGCTACCACCTATCAGGGTAACAACACGTGGAACACGGGCTTTAGCTGTACGGAGGCTGACTTCGAAGGACTGGACGTGACGGAGATTATCTTTGCTGAGCGTAATGCTGACGGCACGCTGCCCGAGACCAAGCAGTTCCACCTGAAGACGACGGCTGCGAACCTCATTGACAAGGGAAAGAACTTTACGGACTTCGAAGGGGAGGTCATCAGCGACTACGTCAGCTACTTAGGCACAGCTCCTGACCTCGGCTGCTATGAGTATGACGGCTCGTCAGGCATCGGTCTGCTGACCGTTGACGAGGGAACGCCGCGTTCGGACATGCCCCGTTACAACCTCAATGGACAGCGCGTGGATGACTCTTATCGCGGAATCGTCATCCAAGGCGGACGGAAGTACATGCAACGATAAATGAAAAAAGGGAAGCAGGTCGCTTCCCTTTTTCATTTTTAATCTATCATGTTTAATGCTTCATATTCAAGCGACGCCCAGATGAAGGGACCGACGCCCTTGGCATCGTTGTCACGGACGGGCTCGCTGAGGTAGTAGGCGTAGCTGCCGTCGCGACGGCGGTTCTCCTTGACATTGGGGGCAGCCTTGAGCACCTGCTTGCTGAGGCCCGGACCGAGACCGGCAACGGCACAGCAGTGGGTGAGCGAGATGGTGCCGTCGGCGTCCTCGCGGATGAAGTGCTGGAGGATGCCTTTGTAGGCACGGATGCCTGCCTCGCGGTAGCTCTCATCGACATAGCCTAAGCGGGCGGCCTTCAGCAGCACGTAGGCAAACATGCTGGAGCAAGTGCTCTCGAGGTAGTTGTCTTCGCGCGAAGGAGAATCCATGACCTGATACCAGAGTCCAGTCTCGGCATCTTGCCAGCGGATGATGGCATCGAGGTCTTTCCTGAGCAGCTCAATCACCTCGCCCCGACGTTGGTAGTCCTCGGGCAGGGCATCGAGCAGTTCGATGAGTGCCATAGAGTACCAGCCCTGGGCACGTCCCCAGCAATGCTGCGACAGGCCTGTCTGCTTGTCGGCCCAGAACATCTTGCGCGTCTCGTCGTAGGCATGGCGGTTGAGGCCGGTCACGGGGTCGAGCGTGCGCTGGTAGGTGATGCTAATCTGGTTGACGGCATCGTCGTAAATTTTGTGGAGGGTAGAGGGCGGAAGGTGGAGAGAGGTGTTGGGGGCTGTCAGCACGCGGAAGGGCAGTCCCATGAAGATGCCGTCGAGCCATACCTGGTAGGCGTAGATAGCCTTATGCCAGAAGACCTTGTCGCGCTTGGTTCGTGGCTGCTGGTCGAGCTGGCGCATCATGAGCTGGATGGCCTTGAGGTTCTTCTCCTCAGGGAGAATCTGCTGCATGCGTGCCACGAAGTGTCCCGTGCGGATGTTGTCGAGGTTATAGTCCTCGAGCCGGTAGCCACGGATGGTGCCGTCGGCCAGTATCATCGTGTCACAATACTCCTTACAATAATTAAGTATGGCATTTCCGCCATACTTAAGATAAGTGTCGAGCATTGCCTCGAGCTCTATTCCCATCACGTAGTTCCACCGTGGCTTTTGGGCAAAGTCGAGCAGGTAGGACCTGGGCGTTCGCAGCATCTCGCTGTATGTGAGCCACTCGCTATAGTGCTTGTAGGGCTTCTCCTGAACAACATTCCCATTGATATAGAGGTTCTCAAACTTCACGTTGCGGGTCTCGCCCTTGATGGTGTTGCCTGACTCCACACCGTTGAACTTACAGTCTTTCACGTAGATGTCGTGCACATAGACAGCGGTGTCGAGGGCGATGATCTGTACGCCGTACTTCGATTTCTCGCAGGTGACGTTCTCCATATAGACGTTACGCACCGTCGGGGGATAGTTGCGGCAACATACCTCGTTAGGCTCGTAGTCGAGGTTAATCTTCAGAACCGACTCCTGGCAGACGCCCACCTTGATGTTACGGGCGTAGATATTCTCAATGATACCGCCACGACAGGTGTTGGTCTTGATGCGGATGACGCGCTCCAGGTCGGGGGAGTCCATCACGTTGTCGTGGGCAAAGACGTTGCGGCAGCCGCCTGAAATCTCAGAGCCGATGACCACGCCGCCGTGTCCGTTGTGCATGGTGCAGTTGCGGATGATAATGTTTTGCGAGGGCAGGCCCCACAGACGACCGTCGTTGTTGCGGCCACTTTTGATGGCGATGCAGTCGTCGCCGGTGTTGAAGAAGCAGTTTTCTATCAGTACACCGTCACAACACTCGGGGTCGCAGCCGTCGCCGTTGGGACCGTCGTTGGTGATTTTTACGCCACGTACGGTGACATTCTTGCACAGCAGGGGATGGATGACCCAGAAGGGGGAGCGAAGCAGCGTGACATTCTCGATGAGCAGGTTCTCGCACTGGTTCAGGTTGATGAGCTGCGGACGCAGGCCGTCGTTCTTGTCGAAGCGGCGCTCATCCATAGGCACACCGTCCTCGGCCTGCTTGAACAGACGGGCACGCGAACCACCGCGCTGGCTGATCATACCGGGCTTATAGCCGAACTGCGGCTTGCCGTTCATGGGCCACCACGTCTCGTTGGAGCCGCCACCGTCGATGATGCCCTCGCCGCTGATGGCGATGTTCTGCTGCTTGTAGGCATAGATGCAGGGACTCATGTTCCAGCAGTCGATGCCCTCCCAGCGGGTGGGTACGATGGGGTAGAGGTCGGGCTCGAAGACGAACTGCAGCACGGCTTCCTTCTCCACGACGAGATTGACGTTCGAGAGCAGCGTGATGGCGCCTGTGTTGAACGTGCCGGCAGGTACGATGACGCGGCCGCCGCCCTTCTTGGAGCAGGCTTCAATGGCCTTGTTGATGGCTTTCTGGTTCTTGACTGCCGAGGCCTTCGTGCTGGCTCCATACTTGGTAATCAGGAAGTCGCGGGCAGCAAACTCTGGTGCCTTGATGCTCTGCTCTATCTGTTTGTAGGTGGTGTTCCACGCATCGTCGGCCATAGCCACAGCGGGTAACAAGAGACAGAGGAGCAGTATTTTCAGATGTTTCATTGTTTTAGTAGATTACTTTGTTTCGTTTGTTGGGTACAAAGATACAAAATAAAATGAAACCGCCAAAATTTCTTGGCGATTTCATCCTGATAATCTATGTAAAGGATTACGTAACTTCGTGAATCCCTCTAACTCCCTTAACTCTTTAATGCCTCAAAAAGCTTGTCGAGGGCTTCGTCGGCATCCTTGCTCTCGCTGAGCAGCGTGACAAACTTCGAGCCGATGATGGCACCGGCAGCATTATCTTGGGCTGCCTTGAGTGTCTGGGCATTGCTGATGCCGAAGCCAATCATGCGCGGATTGCGTAGGTTCATCTGGTTGATGCGACGGAAATATTCCTGCTTGGCCTCGTCGAAACTTTTTTGCGCTCCAGTAATGGCAGCGCTGGAAACCATATAGATGAAGCCGTCAGTATGCTCGTCGATGAAGCGGATGCGCTCTTCCGATGTCTCGGGGGTGATGAGCATGATGATGCGAAGGTCGTAGCGGTCGGCCACGGGCTTGATGGTATCCATGTAGTCTTTGAAGGGCAGGTCGGGGATGATGGCTCCGCTGACGCCACTCTCTACGCAGGACTGACAGAAACGTTCGATGCCGTACTGCATGATGGGGTTCAGGTAACCCATGAGCACCAGAGGAATGGTGACCTCGTCCTTGATGGCACGCAGCTGGTCGAAGAGCAGCTGCAGGGTCATGCCGTTTTTCAGCGAGCGTGTGGCGGCATCCTGAATAACGGGGCCGTCGGCCATGGGGTCGCTGAAGGGAATGCCCACCTCAATCATGGAGATGCCCCGGCGTTGCAGGGTGAGAATAACATCGGCAGTACCGTCAAGGGTGGGGCTGCCGGCGCAGAAGTAAAGCGACAGGAGCTTATTGTCTTTGTTCTCTTGGAACAGTTGGTTAATCTTGTTCATAATTGTGTTAAGAATGTTGTTAGTTTCTGAATGTCTTTAAGTGCAGGCGATAACTCGAAGCGGGAGTTGAGGTCGATGCCTGCCAGTCGTGGATGGCGGAAGGAGCGGATGCGTGCTGCGTCGTCAGGGCCTATGCCACCACTGAGCAGAAAAGGGGTTGGACCCTGGTAGGCGTCAAGCACACGCCAGTCGAATTGGGTGCCGTTACCTCCGACGGAAGGGCCTTTCGTGTCGAAGAGGAAGTAATCCACCAGTCCTTCGTAGGATGCTGTGACCTGAAGGTCGGCAGGCGTGGCGATGTTGAGGGCCTTGATGACTTTCCAGTCTCGCAGTTGGGCTGCGACATCCGGCGATTCGCTGCCGTGCAGCTGGATGATGTCGAGCTGAAAGGCTGTGGCTGTCCGCTTGATTTCTTCAATGTCAGCATCAACGAAGACGCCGACACGTCGGGCACGCTCTGGCAGATAGGCCGGGGGAGCGGCAACATAACGGCTGGAGCGAGGCCAGAAGATGAACCCAAGCCAGTCAACACCGAGCTGTTCGACGGCGCGGATATTGTCGGCGTCACGCATGCCGCATACTTTGACTATCATAGTTTCATATCTGGGCGATGAAGTCGGCCAATGCCTGGCCCGGGTCTTCGGCCTTCATAAACGTTTCGCCGATGAGGAAACCTTGGAAGCCGATATCGCGGAGCTGACGGACAGTCATGGGATCGCTGATGCCGCTCTCGCTCACCTTGACGGCGTTGTCGGGCAACAGATAGGAGAGACGGAACGAGGTCTCCACGTCTGTCTGGAAGGTGCCGAGATGACGGTTGTTGATGCCGTAGAGGTCGGGTTCCAGATCAGCGTACATCATCTCGCTTTCGTCGTGCATCTCAAGCAGCACCTCAAGACCCAGCGAGTGGGCAGCATGGAGCAGACGCTTACATTCGTAGAAGTCGAGACAGGCAGCAATGAGCAGCACGGTAGAGGCTCCCGAGAGACGGGCCTGGAAGAGCTGGTGCTCGTCGATGATGAAGTTCTTGTATAGCACGGGAATGCGTACACCAGACATGCGGGCATCCCTGATGAAACCGTCGTCACCGCCGAAATAGCGGTTGTCGGTAAGGATGCTGACAGCTGCTGCTCCGTTCTGCTGGTAGCGGAAGGGAATGTCGGTGGGCTTGGCATCTTCGTTGATCCATCCGAGTGAGGGCGACTTGCGCTTGAACTCGGCAATGATACCTGTCTCTGACGTCTTAAGTGCATCAGCGATGGGCGGACGCTTGTAGTACGTCTGCTCCTCAATGATACGCTGCAGCTTATGTGTGGGCTGCATCTCTTTCATAATCTCCAGTTCGCGGCGCTTCCATGCCACAATCTCTTCTAATATGTCTGCCATTGTTGTAGGTTATTTTGTAAATTTGGTTACAAAGATACAAACTTCTTCCGATTTATCAGCTATTTAACTCAACAAATTTTTTAAATGTTCGTAATGCAGCACCACTGTCAATGCTCTCGCGGGCTATTTCGATGCATTCTTCGATGCTCTTCTCGCCCCGTTCGAGAACCTGAATACCGAAAGCGGCGTTGGCAAGCACTACCTGTTTCTGTCCAGGCAGACAGCGGTTTTCCAGTACACTGTCGAAAATCTTTGCTGCCTCATCTTCATTGGCACCGGCAACAAGCTCTTCGGGCTTGATGATGCTGAAACCAAGATCCTGCGGGTTGAAGATGCGCTCGTACTGGTTCGTGGTAACCTTGAACGGACCGGTAAGTGAGATTTCGTCGTAACCGTCAATAGAGTTGACGATACCATAGTCGATGCCGATTTTCTGATAGACGTTATTATACAGTCGCATCTGATCCAGATTGGCTACGCCAAGAAGCTGGCACTGGGGCTGCGAGGGATTGACGATGGGACCGAGCAGGTTGAAGCAGGTGGGGAACTGCAGTGCCTTGCGGATAGGACCCACGAACTTCATGGCACGGGCAAAGAGCTGTGCATGCAGATAGACGATGCCACACTCGTTGATGCTACGGTTCAGCTTGTCGATGTCGTCGGAAAAGCGGATGCCGTGATGGGCAATGACGTTCGATGCTCCACTGGTGGAGGTGGCTGCGTAGTTGCCATGCTTGGCTACCTTATAGCCTGCGCCGGCAATAACGAAGCAGCTCGTCGTAGAGATGTTAAACGTGTTCTTGCGGTCACCGCCCGTGCCAACCACGTCAATGTAACGCTCGCAGTCCAGGGGTACGGGAACGCCCGTCTCGAGGATGCCGTCGCGGAAGCCCAGCAACTCATCGACGGTGATACCGCGCATCTGCAGAGCTGTCAAAAGGGCTGTAATCTGCTCATTGGGAAATTCGGACTGCGTGATGCCAATCAGGATTTGTTTTGTTTCTTCACGAGTCAGTTCCTCGTGATTCAGCATTCTGTTCAGAATGTCTTTCATTGTCTGTGCCATAAGCTATTGTTTTAACCAGTTATTAATCATTGTCTTGCCTTCGGGCGTCAGTACGCTTTCGGGGTGAAACTGTATACCGCGCACGTCGTAGCTGCGGTGACGTAATGCCATAATCTGTCCTTCCGGACTTTCTGCTGTTACTTCGAGGCAGTGAGGCAACGCCTTACGGGATACCACCCACGAGTGGTAGCGTCCCACGGTGATGTCGGTAGGCAGTCCAGCAAACAGCAGGTCGTCTGTCAGAAGGCGACATGGTGTTGCTACTCCGTGGAAGACGTCGCTAAGGTTCTCTAACTGTGCACCAAACACCTCACCGATGGCTTGATGTCCAAGGCAGACACCAAGAATCGGCTTCTTGCCAGCATAGTGCCGAATGACATCCAGCAGTAAGCCTGCCTCGGAGGGGATGCCTGGGCCTGGAGACAGTATGATTTTGTCGTATGCCTCAAGCTCTTCAATCTTGAACTGGTCGTTACGCACCACTGTCACGTCGGCTCCCAGCTCCTTGACCAGGTGACTCAGATTATAGGTAAATGAGTCGTAGTTGTCTATGATGATAATCTTTTTCATTGTTCTATATTGTTTCGGCTGTGATAATTGCACGACGCAGAGCGCCAAGCTTGTTGTTTACTTCCTGTAGCTCATACTCCTCGCTGCTTTTAGCTACGATGCCGCCACCCGCCTGGAACCACAGCTCGCCGTTGCGGCTGACGAATGTACGAATGGTAATGGCTTGGTTGAGAGAACCGTCGAGCCCGATGTATCCGATGCAACCGCCATAGGCCCCTCGGTTGTGAGGCTCATACTCTGAAATGAGCTGCATAGCACGTACTTTGGGTGCTCCAGACAGCGTTCCTGCAGGGAACGTATCGATAAATGCCTTGATGGGGTCTGCTGCTGCATCAAGCTCACCACTGACGCGGCTGACCAGATGAATGACATGTGAATAGTATTGCAGGTCTTTGTAGAAATCAACCTTTACTCCGTGGCAGTTTCGACTCAGGTCGTTACGCGCAAGGTCCACCAGCATGACATGTTCTGCGTTCTCCTTAGGGTCGTTACGCAGGTACTCTGCTCCACGTCGGTCTGCTTCAGCTTCTCCAGTGCGTTTTGTCGTTCCTGCAATGGGGTCTATGTAGGCTTTCCGGTTCTCTATGCGGCAATGTGTCTCAGGACTTGAACCAAAGATGCGGAAGCCTCCGAAATCGAAGTAGAACAGATAGGGTGAGGGGTTGATGCTGCGCAGGGCACGGTATAGTTTGAAGTCGTCACCCTCATATTTCTGAACGAACCGTCGGCTCAGGACAATCTGGAATACATCGCCACGCAGACAGTGCTTGATGCCTTTGCGAATGTTGGCCTTGTGCTCCTCGTCAGTCAACGTTGAGCGAACGTCACCCACAGGGTGGAAACTGTATGCCTGCACGTTGGCCTTGTTCATGGCTTTGAGAATGTCGGAAACCTCGGCTTCCCCTGATAACGATACGATTGTCAGCAGGTTGTTGAAGTGGTCGAACACGATGATGTCCCTATACATTATATATAATATGTCAGGCGCATCGTTCTTCTCCTGTGTCTCATCCTTCACGTTGATACCTTCGAAGTAGCGTACGGCATTGAAGCTGGTATAGCCATAAAGTCCGCACAGACTGGCATGCTCGCCCGTCACCTCCATGCGGTCTATGAGTGAGTGAATGGCCTCGGCTACTCCGTAGTTTCCGTTAATCTCATGCATCTCATGACTTCCGTCTGGATATGAAATCGTCGCAACACCATGTCCTACAGCTACGGAAGCTATCGGGTTGATGCCGATGAATGAGCGTGAGTTGTCCTTGTCGTGATAATCCGAGCTCTCCATCAGCGCACTTTGCGGATAGAGGTCGCGCAGTCGCATATATACGCCGACAGGTGTATAAAGGTCGGCCAGAATGGTCTTGCTTGTTGTCGTAAATTTAAAAGTTTCCATATTCTCCTGCCATGTGTTTGTTTGCCAAATATGTTTCTACATCCTTGTCGCCTCGGCCGCTGACAGTCAGCACCACCACGTCGTCCTTCTTGAACTGTACTTTCTCAAGGGCGGCGATGGCATGGGCCGACTCCAATGCGGGTATGATGCCTTCCATGCGCGTCAGCTCGTAGGCAGCACGAACGGCCTCGTCGTCGTTGATGGAATAGACTGTAGCACGGTGTTGTGTTGCCAGGTTGGCATGCATGGGACCGATGCCAGGATAGTCGAGACCTGCAGAAATGCTCTCAGCCTCGATAATCTGTCCGTCGGGCGTCTGCATCACCAGCGTCTTTGCACCATGCAGGATGCCGAGTCGTCCGGCATGAATCGTAGCCGCAGTATGTCCTGTGTCGGCTCCCTGACCGCCTGCTTCGGCGAGAATAATCTTCACGCGTTCATCATCAATATAGTGGTAGATGGTGCCGGCAGCATTGCTTCCTCCGCCCACGCAGGCCATCAGCACGTCAGGGTAATCGCGTCCAATCTTCTCTTGCAGCTGCTCTTTGATTTCCGCAGAGATGATGCTCTGCAGACGTGCCACCATGTCAGGGTAGGGGTGTGGCCCTACTGTGGAGCCAATAATATAGAATGTGTCAGCAGGATGACAGCACCAGTCACGGATGGCTTCGTTCGTGGCATCCTTCAGTGTCCAGTTGCCTGTCTTGACGGGTCGGACCTCTGCGCCCAGCATCTTCATACGCTCCACGTTCGTATGCTGGCGCTCCACGTCGAGTGCTCCCTGATAGACCACGCAAGGCATGTCCATCAGTGCACACACGGTGGCCGTTGCTACGCCATGCTGTCCAGCGCCTGTCTCGGCAATGATGCGCGTCTTGCCCATTTTCTTGGCCAACAGGATTTGTCCGATGGTGTTGTTAATCTTGTGTGCTCCCGTGTGGTTCAGGTCTTCACGCTTCAGGTACAGCTGACAACCGTACTTCTCGCTCATGCGCTTGGCAAAATAGAGGGGTGAGGGACGGCCTACGTAGTCACGCAGTAGTGACATGTATTCGTCCTGAAACTCACGGCTTTCCAGAATAGGCAGGTATTCTTCCTGCAGCTTCTGCACCGTCGCATAAAGGATTTCGGGAACATAGGCTCCGCCATACTCTCCGTAGAATCCTCTTTCATCAACTAAAAAACTCTTTTTCATATATATATATTCTTTTTGTGTTGTTTGTCGTTTTAAACTCAATAAAAAAGACCCGTCGCGATAACGACGAGCCTTCTTATCTGGATGAATCCTGCATACATGGCTACGTACCCGCGACTATACCAATCTCGAGCTACGCCACCACCATGCATTCATCAGTTGCTTCATTATATGTATAAGTTTTTATGTTTACGGCTGCAAAAGTACGTATTATTCTTTTAATCTGCAAATATTTTGAGCATTTTTTTTGCAATTTGTAAGTAAAACGTATTTTTTGCTGATAAAATTTGTTTTTTTACTTGTAATGTCGTATATTTGCCGGCGATAAGACAGCATTTCCATTCAAATGTACCTTATCATCCGTATTTTAATGAGGTTGGTAGCGTCCTGCACCAACCTCTTTTTAAAATACGACTATTGGATTTCCCAACCTATGGCAGATGCTCCAAGCACGGCTGCACTTGCTCCGTCAAGTCCGCTGACAAGGAACTGTGCCTTACCCTTGAAGATGGGCATCACATGCTCATTGTAGGCACGCTTGATGGGCTCCATAATCAGGTCGCCGGCTTTCACCATACCGCCAAAGAAAATGAATGCTTCGGGTGAACTGAAGGCTGCAAAGTCTGCGCATGCCTCGCCAAGCATCTTGCCTGTGAATTCATAAATCTCCTTGGCGAGTTCGTCACCCTTACCGGCTGCAATGCTGACATCGAGCGAGGTGATGTCCTCGGGTTTTATATCGCGCAGCAGTGAAGGACGACTGGTCTTGGCCAGCATTTCGCGGGCGGTGCGTGCCACACCGGTTGCAGAGCAGTAGGTCTCCAGACAGCCTGTACGACCACAACCGCAGATGCGTCCCTCAGCCCCACGTACCATAGTGACGTGTCCTAACTCACCGGCAAAGCCATCATGTCCATAAAGCAGTTGCCCGTTGACTACGATGCCGGAACCGACACCTGTTCCAAGTGTGATGACAATGAAGTTCTTCATACCACGTGCTACGCCATAAACCATTTCGCCTAATGCTGCGGCGTTGGCATCGTTGGTCAGTGCGACGGGAACACCCAACGCATCGCTGAACAGCTTAGCTAACGGCACGATACCGTCGTGTGCCCATGCCAGGTTCGGAGCAAATTCTATGGTTCCGTTATAGTAGTTTCCGTTAGGGGCACCAATACCCATTGCTTTGATTTTGTCAATGCCGCCAACCTGGTCGATGATAACCTGCAAAGCGTCAACAGATGCATTGACGTAATCTTCCACGTTGTCGTAGCTCCCGGTCTTGATGGCTGTAGTGGCTTTGATGTCACCGCGTGCATCGACAATACCGAAAACAGAATTTGTTCCTCCTAAGTCTAAGCCAATGACATATGGCTTTATACCAGCTTGTTCGTTCATAAAATATTTTTTAATAAGTGATTATTTATCTTTTCTGCGCACAAAGTTACAAAATAATTTGTAAAATGAGCAGATTCTCGCAGATTTTTTGTAATTTTGCACTCGATATGGCATTTCCTATATATAACATAGTAGATTTAATCTTCAAGGGGATGCTCATCGGAATGATTGCTTCGGCACCGATGGGACCCGTTGGCGTACTCTGTGTTCAGCGTACGCTGAACAAAGGTCGTTGGTATGGTTTTGTCACTGGTATCGGTGCTGCTGTGAGTGATATTATCTATGCAGGCATTACCGGATTTGGTATGTCGTTTGTCATGGATTTTGTCAATGATGCCCAAAACAGGTTTTATCTGCAGATTATCGGTAGTGTCGTGCTGCTGGTGTTTGGCATTTACACATGGCGTAGCAATCCCACTAAGAACATGCACCACTCAGGCAAGCAACGAGGTACGTTGTGGTATAATTCATGGACGGCCTTCCTCGTGACATTCAGCAATCCGCTCATCATTTTCCTGTTCATGGGTTTGTTTGCGCAGTTTGCTTTCGTTATTCCTGATCATCCTTTTGAGATGGTCATTGGCTTTGCCAGCATCGTGGGTGGTGCTTTGTTGTGGTGGTTTGGCCTCTCGTGGTTGGTTGATAAGGTTCGTATCATTTTCGATGAAAATGGCATCAAGATTATCAATCAGATTATCGGTGCTGTTGTTATTATCTTTTCGTTGATATTCCTTTTTGGAACCACCACCAGTCTGTTCCGTTTCTTTTGAATAGTAAGTCGTAAATTTTTAATCGAAAATATATAAAAGTGTTTGTAGCACAAGAATTAAGAAAGAAGAACATTGCGGAGTATCTGCTCTACATGTGGCAGATGGAAGACACTATCCGCGCTTTTGGTTGCTCGTTGAGTCGCATTCGCAGGGAGTATATTGACCGTTTTGATTATACAGACGAGCAGAAAGAAGATGAGGCGGACTGGTTTGGTAACCTCATCACGATGATGAACAGCGAGGGATGTCGTGAGCATGGTCATTTGCAGATAAACAAGGTGACGTTGCAGCAGCTTGAGGAACTGCATGCCCAACTGCTGGCATCGACGAAGTTCCCGTTTTATAATGCAGAATACTACAAAGTGTTGCCCTTTATTGTGGAGCTGCGTAACCGTGGTGCCAACAAGGAAGAGAACGAAATCGAAACCTGCTTCAACTCGCTTTATGGTGTTATGCTTCTGCGCCTGCAGAAGAAAGACATCTCGCCCAGTACACAGCATGCAATGAAGGAAATCACGACTTTCATCGGTATGCTGTCTGACTATTACCACAAAGACAAGGAAGAACCATTGGAATTATGAAGATATTGATTACTGGCTGTAACGGCCAATTAGGAAACGAAATGCAATTGCTGGAAAAACAATATCCGCAGCATACCTATTATAATACTGACGTTCAGGAGCTGGATATTACCAATCAGCAGGCCATTGAGCAGTTTGTTGCAGAAAACGAGATTGACGGCATCGTCAACTGTGCCGCCTATACTGCTGTAGATAAGGCAGAGGATAACCAAGAGCTTTGCAAGGTACTCAATACCGTTGCTCCTGCATATTTAGCTGCTGCTGTTGAGAAGCGTGGAGGCTGGATGATACAGATCTCCACCGATTATGTGTTCGACGGCACCAAGCATACACCTTACGTGGAGACGGACAATCCCTGTCCCAACAGCGTCTATGGCAGTACCAAGTTGGATGGTGAGACTGCTGTTACGAAGGCTTGCCAGCGTACGATGATTATTCGTACAGCATGGTTGTACTCAACCTTTGGCAATAATTTCGTGAAGACCATGATACGACTGGGCAAGGAACGTCCGGAGCTGGGTGTCATCTTCGACCAGATAGGCACACCGACCTATGCACGTGACTTGGCCCGTGTCGTCTTCGTCGCCATAGAAAAGAGTATTGTGCCAGGTGTCTATCATTTTTCTAACGAAGGCGTCATCTCGTGGTACGACTTCACGAAGGCCATTCATCGTCTGGCTGGTATCACTACCTGCCACGTTCGGCCGTTGCATACAAGTGAATACCCCACACCCGCCAACCGTCCGCACTATTCGGTGCTTGACAAGACGAAAATCAAGCAGACCTATGGCATAGAGGTGCCGTATTGGGAAGAAAGTTTAAAGGAATGTATTGAAAAGTTATGAATCAAGAAATAGAACGTAGAAGAACATTTGCGATTATCTCACACCCTGATGCCGGAAAGACGACACTTACGGAAAAGTTCCTGCTTTTCGGTGGACAGATTCAGGTGGCAGGTGCTGTGAAGAACAATAAAATCAAGAAGACTGCCACCAGCGACTGGATGGACATTGAGAAGCAGCGTGGCATCTCGGTGTCAACCTCTGTGATGGAGTTTGACTACACGCCCGACGGCTCAGACATAGAGTACAAGGTAAACATCCTCGACACCCCAGGTCACCAAGACTTTGCCGAGGACACCTATCGTACGCTGACAGCCGTCGATTCTGCCATCATCGTTGTTGACGGAGCCAAGGGTGTGGAAACACAGACACGTAAACTGATGAATGTCTGTCGAATGCGTAATACGCCGGTTATCATCTTCATCAATAAGATGGACCGTGAAGGTCGTGACCCATTTGACTTGCTTGATGAGCTGGAACAGGAACTGGAAATCAAGGTGCGTCCGCTCTCATGGCCCATCAATCAGGGTGCGAAGTTCAAGGGTGTGTATAATATTTATGAACAGAAGCTCGACCTTTTTACGCCCGATAAGCAGCGTGTCACCGAAAAGGTAGAAGTGGAGCTCGGTTCTTCCGAGCTTGACACCCGTGTTGGTGAGCAAGATGCTGCCAAGCTGCGTGAAGACCTCGAGCTGGTGGATGGCGTTTATCCTGAGTTCGAAGTTGAGACCTATCGTGCGGCAGAAGTGGCACCCGTATTCTTCGGCTCGGCCCTCAATAACTTTGGCGTTCAGGAATTGCTCAACTGCTTCGTCCAGATAGCCCCAAGCCCCAAACCCACCAAGGCAGAGGAACGTATGGTGGAACCTGATGAGAAGAAATTTACGGGTTTCATCTTCAAGATTACTGCCAACATTGACCCCAACCATCGTTCATGTATTGCTTTCTGCAAGGTTTGTTCAGGAAAGTTCCAGCGTAACCAGCCATACCTGCATGTCCGTCAGGGAAAGACACTGCGTTTTTCAAGTCCTACGCAGTTTATGGCGCAGCGCAAAAGTACCATTGATGAGGCTTGGCCAGGCGATATCGTGGGCCTGCCTGATACCGGCGGACTCTTCAAGATAGGCGACACGCTGACAGAGGGTGAGCAGCTCCATTTCCGTGGGTTGCCCTCGTTCTCGCCTGAGCTGTTCAAGTACATTGAGAACGACGACCCCATGAAGGCTAAGCAACTGCAAAAGGGTATCGATCAGCTGATGGATGAGGGTGTTGCACAGCTCTTCGTTAACCAGTTCAATAACCGCAAGGTCATTGGCACCGTCGGACAGCTGCAGTTTGAGGTCATCCAGTACCGACTGGAGAACGAGTACAACGCCAAGTGTCGCTGGGAACCCGTCCATCTGTACAAGGCATGCTGGATTGAGAGTGACGATGATGCGGAGCTTGAATCGTTCAAGAAGCGTAAGTACCAGTATATGGCAAAGGATAAGGAGGGACGCGACGTGTTCCTGGCCGACTCAGGCTATATGCTACAAATGGCTCAAGAAGACTTCAAGAATATCCGTTTCCACTTTACCAGCGAGTTCTGACCCTTACATCAGCAACCGTTCAATCATAGGAATCTCGATGCGCCCTCTGTGCAGGGTGAGCAACATGTCTGCCTGCATCTTGTTCAGTTCTTGCGATATCTCGAGCCGGGTACAGTTCAGTTCCGCTGCCAGCCGTTTCATCAGTATGTAAAACGTCTTCTGACCAGCCGGACGTAGTGCGTGCTGGATAAAGAATCGTACCAATGCAGCGTGTAGCGATGCAGGAGCCGGTCGCCATGCATGACGTGTCAGACGCTGAGCTTCTGTGGCCATGAGGTTGAGCATGTTGAGGCGGAACACCAGCTGGTTTTCCAATAGTTGCATGACTTCCTGCTTGTCGATGGTGATGAAGTGGCAGGGTGTAGCTGTCATGAACGAGGAACTGTAGCGTTGCTGTATGCCGAACATACGTTCTGGCTGGATGATGTAAGGCGCAGGAAGTTGCTCCACCACGTAATAGCTGTGGTCATCGGCTGTGGTTTTGGCTTCCAGCGTGCCGTTGACCAGAAAATACATGTGCGTGCATACGCTGTCTGACTGAATCAGTCGTTTGTTTGCTGCAAACTTGGCAAAGCCCATCTTCGTGTGGGCTACTACCTGCATCAGTTCCGTATGGCTCATGCCCTGAAACAGAGGAAACTGCAGCAGCTTATCATATATCTTCAGTTCTGGACTCACTCCTCAATCTTGTCTTGCAGGGTAGGTGAGAACCATACAGCCAATTCTCCTTTCTCGTCAGTAAAGATGAAGTAAGCCATCAGTTCATTGTGCTGTTCAAGAAGCTGTTTGGCGCGGTCAATGCCCATCACCATAAACGATGTAGCATACGCATCGGCTGTAGCACAGTCTTTGGCCAGTACCGTGGCCGAGAGTAGCGAGTGCTGCACGGGATGGCCGGTAGCAGGGTCAATGGTGTGTGCATATTTCTTGCCGCCCTTATAGTAGAAGTTACGGTAGTTGCCGCTGGTAGCCATCGCCTTGTCGGTAACGTTCAGTACGGTCTGTGTTTCCTGCTTGATGCCTAGGGTGTCGTCGTCTGGCTTGGTGACTCCGATGCGCCAGGGCAGACGGGTGGGGTTGATGCCTTTGGTGACCACTTCGCCGCCAATCATCACCATGTAGTTCGTGATGCCTTTCTTCTCCAGATAGGCTGCTATAACGTCGCATCCGTAGCCTTTGGCAATGGCTGAGCAGTCGAGCATGATGCGCGGGTCGGACTTCCTCACGATGCCGTCGTTCATCTCAATCTTCTTGTATCCAATAAACTTGCGAATGGAGTCAACGGCAGCCTCTGTTGGCATTTCGCCGTTCTTGAAACCAAAGCCCCATGCGTTTACCAATGGAGCAACGGTGATGTCGAATGCTCCGCCAGTCTCCTTCGAGATAGCGAGTGCCTTCGTGACCACCTCCGTAAACATGTCGTTTGGCTGATAGACTTCATTGCGGTTGACGTGCGAAATCGTTGATTGCTCGTTGAACATTGACAATGCGCTGTCAACCAGCATCAGCTGTTTTTCTATCTCAGGCTTCAGGTCGTCTGCATACTGATAGGTAATCTTGTAGTTGGTGCCGAAGATGAATCCCTCGTCAGTATGATAGGGCGTGTCTTGCTGGTTCTTGATAACCCAGACGGTGCCGGCTATTAGTAGCAGCAGGAATGGTATTTGCCAGTAGAGTCGTTTCTTTTGTTTTTTGTCCATATAGTTTAGGTTATTGTTATCGTTGACGTTGTCAAATATCAATAATCACGTTGAACGTTCCTCCCAGACGGTCATCTCCATAGGTGCCGTAGCCGGGTACGTACCACGTTTGGCCGATGTCTCCGTCCTTGTGCGTTATGCGCCGCTTATAACGTACGCTCCAGCCTAAGTGTAGCGGTCCCCATATCTTCGCGTCAATGCCGACGACTGCTTCCAGCCAATGCTGTGAGCACTGGGCACCGTCAATGACGATGTCTGAATACGAGCCCCACGTAGGGTCTTTCAGACCAAAGCGTTCTATGTCAACCTTATACGACGTGAAGGCATAGCGCAGTCCGCCATAGATGCGGTTGTCTGCATGCTTGTTCTTTGCCAGGTTGACGTCGGCTCCAATGCGGAAGTAGGGGGCTGCCGTCTTGTAGTGTATGAGTGTCACCTCCTCATAGCAGTCAGCTTTGCCGTAACCCACTTCCACAGTGGGGAACCACTGGTCGTGCAGGTTTAGGCGAAATGCTCCTTCATACTGTCCGTAGTCGCTTACGTTCAACATGATGGGACCCACCAGATCCACCGAGACCTGAAAGCCTCGGAAGAAGGGTATGCTGTCTTCTTCCTCCAGCACCACAACCTTCTGTGCCTGTGCTGTCTGCCATCCGAAAAGCAACAGCAGACTAACGGTTAGCCCGGAAATAAATGTGGAAATGTTCTGATGATAGGTCATAGTTTACTGCTGTTTTTTTGATGACGATGGAGTCTATAGCATGATGAGAGGTGAGCCGTACCCCTGTAATCGTATGGAAGTAGTTCATCTTGCAGTCCACGGATTCAAACTGCGGCTTGTTTTCTTTTTTGATATATGCCGTGTCGCAAAAGACTCCTCCCAGTGCATCTTTTACAATAAAGCGGAGCGTGTCCTCAGGGTTGGAGTAGCCTATCTGCAGCTGGAACTGCGTCGCATTGACCTCCTTGTCCAGCAGCACGGTGTCCTTGCCTTTCACTGTTCGTGTAATGACGTACAGCGTGTCCTTCAGCGTGTCGGCCGTACCGTTGGCTTTCTTCAACGAATAGACGGTTGCCACAATGTTATCCACAGAGCAGTCGATGGTGGAGCAGGCGACGCTCAGCAGTAGTACGGCAAACAGGATAAACGGCAGCTTCTTCATATCATTTTTTCTATCTGATAGTCATTACGTCCTTGCGACGAACGGCTAATGAGGTCGCCAAGAAATCCCGTCAGGAACAACTGCGTGCCCATCATCATCATGGTCAGCGCAATATAGAAAAACGGAGAGTCAGTCACCAGACGCATGGGGATACCCTGCGACAATGCCCACAGTTTCTCTGCACCAAGCCAGAAAGCGGCAATGAAGCCGATGAAGAACACGATGGTGCCCAGGAATCCGAACACATGCATGGGTTTCTTGCCAAACGTGCCCAGGAACCACAGCGTTATCAAGTCCAGGTAACCGTTGACGAAGCGGTTCCAGCCCATGAACTTCGACTTGCCGTACTGGCGCTTCTGGTGGTGCACCACCTTCTCGCCAATCTTGTCGAAACCTGCATTCTTTGCTAGATAGGGAATGAAGCGATGCATCTCGCCGAATACCTCGATATTTTTTACCACGTCACGGCGATAAGCCTTCAGACCGCAGTTGAAGTCGTGCAGGTTCTTCACGCCGCTTACCCTGCGGGCGGTGGCGTTGAAGAGCTTGGTGGGCAGCGTCTTCGACAGCGGGTCGTGGCGCTTCTGCTTGTAGCCGCTGACGAGGTCGTAGCCGTCCATCTTAATCATCTTGTATAGTTCGGGAATCTCGTCGGGCGAGTCCTGCAGGTCAGCATCCATTGTGATCACCACGTCACCCTGGGCCTGCTCGAATCCGCAGTAGAGTGCGGGCGACTTGCCGTAGTTCCTGCGAAACTTGATGCCCTTTACGTTCTCCGACTTCTTGGCCAGTCCTTCAATGATGTCCCATGAGTGGTCAGTAGAGCCGTCGTTCACGAAGATGACTTCAAACGAGAATCCGTTGTCGTTCATCACGCGCTCAATCCATGCATAGAGCTCAGGGATTGACTCTTCCTCGTTATATAAGGGTATTACGACTGATATATCCATTTTTCAATCTCAATTATCAATTTTCAATTCTTTTCGTTGCATCAGCGCGGCAATGGGCAGCCCTACGGCAAAACCTGCCACGATGATGATTGTCAGCACGTTCACTGAGAAGTCAATGGGACGCATGGCCTTCATCTCGTTCAGTCCTTGCATCATCATGTCCTTCAGTCCCATCTGTATGCTCTCTGGCGTGTTGGCAATCTCCGTAAACTTCTCCAGCAGAAAACCGTGGTCCATGTAAGTGAAGTAGGCATACTGGGCCAGTGCAAACAGCAGGCCGGAGTAAAAGAATGCGAGTACGATGTAGGCATAGCCGCGTGCAAACGTGATGACACCTTCGCGCGCTTGGTCACGAAACTTCCTCAGGCGCTTGGCTGCGTAGAAGGGCGATATGAGTAGCAGTAGCATGCTGAGCATACCCAGCATGGGATAGTCCATACCTTTTACGTACAGGGCGAAACTGCCTGTCCACAGTAGGAACAGTAATGCTCCGTCAATGCGTGCAAAGGCCTTCAGTTGTATATATTCTTCTGGAGTCATATTGATGATTCAACGATTTCGCGTGCAAAGGTACGAATAAGTGAGAACAATACAAAAGAAAAATACTTTTTTTTCTTTTTATTGTCGAGCGAAAGTACCTTCGATGAAGTCAAAGGTATACGAATAAGTGAGAACAATACAAAAGAAAATAACTTTTTTTCTTTATTGTCGAGTGCTGCGGTTAAAAAATCTTAAAGGCAAGAAATGTTTAATGTTTAATGTCTAATGTTTAATGGAAAAGCATTACCTTTGCAGCCGATTTTGAAAAAAACACGGGCAGTCCTGTACGGCCAGCTCCCTCGGAATCCCCCAGGATGGGAACATAGCAAGGGTACTTGGTTGTAGCGGCGCGATACAGCAAGCTGCCCACCCGCCTCTTTAGCTCAGTTGGCCAGAGCACGTGATTTGTAATCTCGGGGTCGTTGGTTCGAATCCGACAAGAGGCTCAAGAAATTGTCTCCGTCCAGTCAGCGAAAACATGTTTTCAGATGATAGGATGGAGACAATTGCTTGTAGGCCTGCCCGCGGCAGGCGTTTCGGATATGTAATCCGACAAGAGGCTCAAGAAAAGAATAGAGGATTGCCTGCGCAATCCTCTATTCTTGTTATTCGTCAAACGTAAACATCAGGTCTTCAAGCGTACAGAGCGACTTCTCCTTGGTGTCCGACTTGAAGAGGAGGAAGATGGCATGCTTGCCGGCAAGGTCCTTCTCTTGGGCTTCTTTAGAGATTCCGATTGCCATGTCGCGCAGGGTCTTCGGCATGTCCGCCTTCAGGGCTATCTCTCCAATCTTCTTGCCGCCTTGCGACTCCCAGGGACGATCCATCCAGACCTCGATGGTGCCGTCGATGCCTTCTGGGATGAGGCGCAGAACGAGCATCAGGTTATCGTTCGTAGCCAGACGCTCAGCAGGGAAGTTGAAGTATTTGTAACCCACGATGCTGCCGTCGGTATTGTTCACCACGCGGTTGGTGTTGTAGCGCAGGTCGTAAGGGGCGTCGTATTTCTCTTTCGAGGCGATGGCCTGCTCCTTGCTCATGCCGGGCTTGCCACCGTAACTGGCCTCCACGTATGAGCCGAAGAACGTGTTGTTGGGCCACTCATGGATAGCGGGCTTCGGACCTGTGAGCCAGCAGGCAATACCTGCCGAGTGACGCTCGAAGGGGTCGAGTCCGTTGAGTGCAAAGCCACAGCTGTTGTATTCGCCCTCGGAAATCTCTACCTTGCCACCCTTGCCTTCCTCTACCTTCACGGTGATGGGGGCGACCATAGCCTGACGGGCGTATTCGTCAGTACCCGTCTGACGGTGATAGAACACATACCACTGTCCGTTAATCTCGCAGATGCTGCCGTGGGTATTGCCATCGGGCACGGCAGAGGCAATCACGTTGCCCTGCTCGTCCTTCTCACGTGCTCGACCGTCAATGATAGTGCCTCCGTAAGTCCAGGGACCCAGCGGGTTGTCGCCGTAGCAGTAGGCGAGGGTGTAGTTGCTGGTGGGCAGCCCGAACTCGCCGTCCTCAGTGAAGCGGCTGTATATAAAGACGTACTTGTCCTTGATTTTGCGGATGCTGGAGGCCTCGAAGAACTTAAAGCGTCCGGGCTGGTTGCGACCGCTGATCATGTCCTCCACAATCTTTGTGCCGGGCTTGACGGTGGCCATCGTCGCAGGGTCGAACTCTGCGGCATAGCTCCGTTCGAAGCCCCAGTAACCATAGACGCGGCCGTCGTCATCGACGAAGACGGCAGGATCGAACTGCAGCACACCGTCCACCTTGTTGGGATCGTCCTTGCTCCAGTTGCACACCTCAAAGGGACCGTCAGGACGGTCGCTCTTGGCGATGAGTCCGTTGCGGAAGCCTGTCTGGTCGTTGGGGAACAGGTAGTAAGTCTTTTTGCCGTTCTTGTCTGTCACCAGCGTGACGTCAGGAGCATAGAGCACGTCGGCGGTGCCTGCCGAGTCGAAGGGCTCGCCGTCGCGGTTCTTGTCAACCACGAGGATGACGCCATCGTAGCGCCAGTTGTTCAGACTATCGACCGATGCCGACCACACCACCTGGTTACGACCGCAGTACATTGTAACCAGATCGTCGTGCGAGCCATAGACATAGACGCGGTACTTCCCTGGATTGTCGGGGTCTTCAAAGACGTAGGGCTCTCCGTCGGGTATATGCTCCCACAGGGGCATGTAGGGGTTGCCTACGGTGGTCAACGTGGTAGGTTCGTCACTTGATGGAGCCTGTTGTGAACAGGCGCCCACCATCAGGGCGCAGCAGCTTGCCAGTGCCCAACAGCAGATGGTTGTCTTCATGTTCATAATATATTAGTTTTTAGTTATTCCAGATCGACCACCGTGATGCCGGCACCGCCGAACTGCACGTGCTCGTCGCGGGCTTTCACAACGTTTGGCACGGTGTTAAGGTACTGGCGGATAAGCTGGCGCAGGATGCCGTTGCCCGTGCCGTGCAAGATGCGTACACGGCTCATGCCGATGAGGATAGAGTCATCGATGAAGTGCATGACGGTGTTCACGGCCTCGTCGCCACGCAGCCCGCGCACGTCGAGATCCTGGTGGTAGTTATGTTTGCGGTCTTCGATGGTGGAGCGTGTCATGTGCGAGGTGGTCGGAGGTGCAATGCGCTCAATGAGCGATTGTTGGGCGGTCTGCTGCTGTACCTTGGGCTTCTCGGCACGTTCCAGCTGCGCCGTCTTCACCTTCGTACGCATGCCGCCGAAGATGACGGAGGCCGTCTTGCCGCTGATGCTCTCGATGGTGCCTACTGACGAGGTGCCTTTGATGCGCACGGTGGAGCCCGTGGTGAGGGCTGAGGGTGAAGAATCGGCTTGCGGCTCCCTCTCTTTTTGGAGAGGGCGGGGGGAGAGGTTTTGCTCCTTTTCCTTCTTTCGCTTCTCCTTACGGGCCTTGCGCTCCTGCATCTGCTGGAGTTTCTTGGCAAACTCCTCTTCGCTCATCAGTCCCTGCTGACTACTGTCAGACACTTCCTGACGGAACTGGTTAAGCTCCTCGCGGATGAGGCGCGTCTGCTCCTTCTCGGCCTGTGCCTCGCGTATCTCGCGTATGGTGTTCTCAATGCGGCGGTTGGCCTCGTCGAGCAGTTCCTGAGCCTGCTCTTTGGCACGGTTCAGGATGGCCTTGCGCTCGCGCTCTATCTCTTCAATGTTCGTGTCGTACTTGGTGATGCGTTGCTCCAGCGACTTCTCGTGCTGGTGAATGGTCTGGCGCTTGCCCTCCCAGTAGCGCTTGTCGCGTACGATGTCCTGCAGGTACTTGTCGCTCTGCACGAATTCCGAACCCACAATGTCTGTGGCGTCCTGTATGACCTCTTCAGGGATACCTGTCTTGCGCGCTATCTCGATGGCAAACGACGAGCCTGGCTGACCGATGGAGAGCTGGAACAGCGCCTGCATCTGATGGCGGTCGTAGAGCATGGCTCCGTTCACCACGCCAGGATGGTCCTCGGCAAAGTGCTTCAGGTTCTGGTAGTGGGTGGTGATGACGCCGAAGGCCTTCTTCTTCCAGAACTGCTTGAGCACGGCCTCGGCAATGGCTCCGCCGATGGTGGGCTCCGTGCCGCCTCCGAACTCGTCTATTAATAATAAGGTATGTTCGTTGGCCTGACGCATCATCATCTTCATGTTCAGCAGATGGCTGGAGTAGGTCGAGAGGTCGTCCTCAATGCTCTGCTCGTCGCCGATGTCTATCATGATGTTGCGGAAGATGCCCACCGTCGAACGTTCGCTGATGGGGATGGGAATGCCGCATTGCAGCATATATTGCAAGAGACCCACCGTCTTCAGACACACCGACTTGCCGCCTGCGTTAGGACCTGAGATGATGAGGAGGTGTCCCTTCGGCTCTCTCTCCTCTTGGAGAGGGCAGGGGGAGAGGCTGATATCCAGCGGCACCACCTTCTTGTCTTGCTTCGCCAGCGAGCGTTTCAGTAGCGGGTGTATGGCACGTATCCAGTCTATGTAGGGCCTGTCCAACGCAACGGGCTCATAGCTCTGCGTGGCCTCGGCCCATTCTGCTTTCGCGTGGATGAGGTCGATGGTGGCCAGGAAGTCGTAGCTGTTAAGCAGCTGTGGCACCTGTGGACGCACTTCGTCGCTGAACACTGTCAGTATGCGTATCACCTCACGCCGTTCCTGCAGCTCCAGCTCACGCACCTTGTTGTTGGCCTCCACCACTTCGGCGGGCTCAATAAATACCGTCTTTCCTGTGGCTGACTCGTCGTGGACAATACCTTTTATCTTTCGCTTTGAGGCAGGTGCCACGGGAATCATCAGACGACCGTCACGCAGGGCTGGCGAGGCGTCTTTGTCAACCAGTCCGTCGCGCTGTGCAGCGTGGAGTATCGTGAAAAGTGTACGTGAGATGCTGCTCTCCGTCTGTGCCAGATCGTGACGGATGCCGGCAAGTGTCATTGAGGCAGAGTCCTTGATTTTACCAAACTTGTCGAGGATGGAGTCTATGCGCCGAATCATGGCAGGGAACGTCATCACGTCAGCCGCTAAGCGTGAGAGGGCAGGGTAGGGAACCTCCTCCGTCCCCTGTTCAGGGGCGGCTTTCAAGAACTTCACGATTGTCCCTATCGTCTCCAGTGAACGGCGAAGGTCAAACAGCTCGTTCTCCTCCAGATGGGTATTCTCCAGTCGGATGCGGCTGATGGCTTTGCGAACGTCGAAGAAGAAATTGAGCTGCAAAACGTCTTTCCCTGCCTGCAAACGGCGGAACTCGCGCACCTGCGCAAGCTGCTCGTTTACCGTCTCGGCATTATCGGAAAAAGCCATTTCATCGACCTTTTCCTTGCCCAGCGTGCTCAGGCAGTGCTCCTTCAGCAGCCGTCTTACTTCGACGAATCCAATCTTCGTCTCAATGTTTTGTGGATAAATCATGCCGCAAAGGTACGAATAAGTGAGCACAAAACAAAACAAAAAGCGCTTTTTTGTTTTTTATGTCAAGCGAAAGTACCTTCGACGTAGTCAGAGGTAATAAAAAGGTAAAAAGGTGAAAAAGTGAAAAAAAGTTAAGCAGCAGCAAATTCTTCACTCTTCACTCTTCACTTTCGAAGCACTGGAGAGATGGTAGAGTGGTCGATTACAACGGTCTTGAAAACCGTCGTGCTGAGAGGCACCGGGGGTTCGAATCCCTCTCTCTCCGCAAAGAGTTCAATGAATTAATCGTTGGACTCTTTTTTATGCCTATAACAAGCTGTCAGCTCATGGGCTATTCAAGTTTGAAAAGAGAATGAAAGAAATATGAGAAAAGCAAGTAGGCAGATGGATGCCGCCTTTGCATTGGAGGTGTTGGATAAGGCTCCATACGTGACTGTTAGTATGACAAGGCCTGACGGGACTCCTTACGGACTGCCCCTGTCGTTGGCTCGCACAGACGAAAGAACGTTCTATTTCCATTGTGCTTTGGAGGGTGACAAATTGGAGTGTATTGCACACTGTCCGACAGTATTCCTGTCGGCCGTTACCAAATGTGCGCCTACAGTTGGCCCGAAAGATGGGAGTTTTACGCTACAGTATAAATCGGCAACTGCCATCGGAAAAGCAGAGATCGTGACAAATCGCGAAGAAAAGATTGCAGGCCTGAGAGCCATCTGCCAGCGTTTCCTCCCTCACCATATGGATGCTTTCGATGATGCCATTGACCGCAGCCTTGAATGGACGGCAGTTGTTCGTATCACCTTGACTGAACCTCCCGTTGGCAAGCGCAAACAGTATGATAAAGAGGGCGAGGAGATGAAATATGGCAGAATGGAATGAATAGGATAATCAGAGAAGCAAGGCCGACGGACATGGCTGATATCATGAAGGATTATGCAGCATAACATCCTGAAGCATGGCTTCACCTATTGTGGAATCATCTATCTGCTGTCAGGCGATGAGCGACTGGCTTATCAGAAGTCTCACAATTCTCTGCCATAATCATCTTAAAATAATTCCACGATTTTCTGCAAGGCTGCGTCTGGCATGTAGCTCTCTGGCCATGCGTGCAAACTTAAGTGATATTTCCTCCAGTCGCTCTGGCTCTTGCGAGATGATGCGTGTGTATGAGCGTTTATGCTTGATAAGTTCATACTCGGCTCCGTTCCGCTGGCATCGGTAACCAGTCGGTAGGGCTCTGGCGATGGGATGCCCAACTCGAATACTGTGCGGGCGGTCAGGAACTCGGCCTTGGCCCTGTCGGCTTCGAAACCGTTTTTATAAAGTTTAGCCAACGAGAGACCGTCCTTTCTGGTATAGGTAAGAGCCGTCCCACCCTCGCCAGTCTGGATGTAGTTATCGAGATTGATTTTCTGTATATCTTCGCTCATAATCTCGCTTCCTATTACTTAATTAATATCTTCTTACCCTTGTTTATATAGATACCCTTCTGCGTGGGTCGAGCACTCAGCTTACGACCGTCGAGGGTGTACCAACCGTCGTCGATTCTGACGTCTGTCATCTGGCTTTCTGCACCGATGATTCCCGTCGAGCCGTTTTCGTCGAGCCACTGGAAGTACTCGCCGTATTCACCAGTGGCGGTGAGGCAAAGGTAGAATGTCGTTCCCGTGTCAACATGGTCGTCGGTCAGGCTGTCGTCTATCCTGTAGATGGTGCCCTCACCGTCGGGATGAGCATCGTGGAACGAGAGGTAGTTACCGTACGGCACCACCATGTCGCCCTTCGAGTGGACGAACTGTATGGGGTGCTTGGGTTCCCAGCCTGCAGCCACGCTGTTGTCCACCAGTGCACGGTGCAGGTCCTTGAAGGCATTTCCTGACTCCGTCGGCACGGTATAGAAGTTCGCGTCATTGGTCAGGTATTTTTGGAAACCGGGCGTGAAGACCTTGCTGAGATGGGCCCATACGCGGTCCTCCTTGGGCGATTCAAACAATTCTGCCATCTGCTCCTTGGTGTAGTGGCGGTCACCGGCGTCAAGTCCCTCCTGCAGTTGTTCGTACCACTTCTCAAGGATTTGGTTGATGGTGAACTCCTTGCTCGCCAGCCAGTCCATGATGCCTGTGTCGAGGAACTGCTGCGAGAGGTAGTCCGTCAGCTGATGGTTCTTCATGTCGGGGTGCGTGTTAATCATCCCCTGGATAATCATGGGTATCACCATCGGCATGGTGCTTATTCCCTTGCGATGGACGGTCTCCTGACCGTAGCTGTCGCCATCGTCCTCTACGTAGTAGCGCATGGTGGCAATCAGGTCGTAAGGGCCGTCGCCGCAGAGCGTGCCACGGTAGTGCAACTGCTCGTCCAGCCCCTGCTGCTCGATGTATCGCTGCACGGCCAGGGCCACAGCGCCTCCCTGCGAGTAGCCGAAGCCGAACGTCCGCCAGTCGTCCTTGAAGGGCAGCACGCGCTTGTCGTTGATGTGTTTCTGGTAGAGCTTCAGTCCGTAGTCCACGGCATCCATCACCTGCCGGGCGGTCAGTTCCTGCGCCAGATAAGGATGCGGCAGGTCGCGTGTGACACCGTAACCCTCATAGTCGGGGGCAATGATGATGGCGTGGCTGATAAAATCCTGAGTCGGATCCAGTCCCGCCGCGTATTGCTTTCAGTAGAACGCCAAAGAGCGCATATTCCTTCAGGTTGAAAAACGATGAAGGACACTCGTTGTCAGAGGTAATGGTGAAGTGGCTGTAGATGTGGACCGACTCGATGCCGTCGGTCTCCTTGGGTTCTTCCGGGGTCCAAGCGACGAGTGCCGCCGAGAGCACCACGTCCTCACCCGCAGCATTCTTCGACGGGTAATTGAAGACATAAGTCGTGGCTTCGTTGAGCTTTTTCAAAAATTCCAGACTGTCCGAAATCTCGGCTGCCCATGCGCCACTGGCAAAACAGCTCAAGAGGGCGATAATCAGGTAGATGATTCTTTTCATACGCAACATCTCCTTAAATTATATATGTTGCTATCCGTCTTTCTAATTCCCATCGACATACTCTGACTTCACTTGCTGAAGGCTGTCAATCTTGAAGGTGTCGCCATCCTTAATCACAGTAAGGAGCACGTCGTATTCATAGTTATCGTACTTGTTTTCAACAAGGACATGGCTTCCGTCGCAGGCTGTTATCTGTCGTGACTCTAACCCACCGACGTCACCACCGCCCTCATAGAAGAACTTCCATGTAGCCAGGCACTCGCCCTCGCAATCATACTCGTAGGAATCAGCCAGGAACTTCAGCAGGCGGGGCGTGATGTGCTGTTTCGGATAGTCATATTCCAGCAGATTCTCCATGCCCCACTCTTGATAGAACTGTTCCACGAAAGCCCTCACGGCCTCCATGTCCTGCTTTTGGGCAGCGTCGCCAGCCACAACGTTCAGACTGTCACCGGTAGCAACACTACCTTCCAAGGCAGATAAGCTAGCCGAATCGCGTTCCATACCAGGGCCGTCAAGGGGTTTGATATACTTGCAGCCTGTGAATCCTACTGCCATGAGCATCATGCCCAGCACAAATAAAAAAGCCTTTTTCATATCATATTTGATTTACATTGAATTCTCCTTCAAGAATCAACTTTTGTTAATTATTGGGCACAAAG
>CACXJZ010000031.1 GCA_902768105.1 uncultured Prevotellaceae bacterium | reverse complement strand
GTGGCCAGCACCACACCGAAGCAGTGGAACAGGGGCACGCAGACACAGAGCTTGTCGTCCTGTGTGAAGCCCATGTTCTCTCCTGTGAAGTAACCGTCGTTTGAGATGCCATAGTGAGTCAGCATCACACCCTTGGGGAATCCCGTGGTGCCACTGGTGTATTGCATGTTGCAGACGTCGTAGCAGCTCACCTGCTTCTTCATCTCGTTCAGGGTCTCATCCTCCACGTTCTGTCCCAGCAGCAGCAGCTCAGCGGTGTTGTACATACCGCGATACTTCTCCATACCAATATAAACCACGTTCTTCAGGTAGGGGAAACGCTCACTGTTCAGGTGTCCGCGCTCACAGGTCTTTAGCTCAGGCAGCATGGTGTAGGTCATATCGACGTAGTTACAGTCCCATGTGCCGTCGGTGATGCAGAGCACCTCCATGTCAGAGTCCTTGCACAGATACTCCAGCTCGTTCTGCTTGTAGTTGGTGTTCACCGTGACCAGCACAGCACCAATCTTTGCCGTAGCATAGAGGAATGTCAGCCAGTCAGGCACGTTTGTGGCCCAGATGCCAACATTGGAACCCCTCTTCACGCCAATGCTGATGAGTCCCTTGGCCAGGTTATCCACACGCTCATTGAACTTAGACCAAGTAAAGCGCAGGTCACGGTCACTATATACAATGTACTCCTTGTCAGGCGTTGTCTCAGCCCAGTATTCGAGCCACTCACCCAATGTCCGTTCCCAAAGTTTGTATCCCTCCGAGCCAGTCTCAGCAGGGTATGTTCTGTCAGGCAAGGGACGGCCTGCCATATCTAATTTTACGTTGCTCATTTTTATTTTTTAAAACGGAATATAAACAACAGCCAGAATCTTTGCAGACTTACCAGGGGCACCGTGTACGTGGTGCTTCACAATGGAGTCGTAGAAGATGCTGTCACCCTCCTTCAGCGTGTAGGTGTCCTTGCCATAGACAATCTCCACCTCACCCTGCATCACGTAGATGAACTCCTCACCCTCGTGTGCTGAGAGCTGGAACTCAGGAGTGTCCTCAGGGTTGATGTCAATGACAAACGGCTCCATGTGGCGTCCAGCCTTCTGCTGAGCCAGAGGGTGATACTCCATGTGCTTGCGGGCATCAGTGGCACCATTCGAGAAGCTGATGCTGCTCTCTGCCTCACGGTCCTTAGCACGGGTGACCACAGGACCCAGTGCATCGTTATCATCCATGAAAGTACCCAGTCTCACTCCCAGGGCACGTGCTATCTTGATCAGCGGGCCCAGTGAAGGCAGGTTCTGATCGTTCTCAATGGAAACAATCTGGTCTGTTGTCAGACCACTACGCTCTGCAATCTCCTCAATGGTGAGGTTCTTTGATTCCCTAATCCCTTTGATTTTGGAACCTACAACCGTGTTGTTTGTGTTGCTATTAGTCATGTCTAGAAAAATATTTGGCTGCAAAGGTACATACTTTTATTCATATCACAAAATAAATAGTAAAAAAAGACACTTAAAGAAACACAATAGTTGCCTAAAAGCATTCATTGTCATATTGCGTTTTGGATTTGCGCGTACGCAAACGGTCGTTTGCGCCTACGCGAATGGTTGTTTGCGCCTACGCAAACGATCGAAAGGGCGTACCTATCCATCCGTTTCATGGCACCCTTCCCTTCATCCCCTCCTTGGAACGATAGGGTTACTACGGATGTATCATCGTGTTAATGCGTGGACTGCTATGGAAGGCGGAATAAGGAAAAACGATGCAAATCTTTGCACATACGAAGGCTGTTTGTGCAAAGTTTTTGGTTGCTATGGGTTGATTTTCAATAAAAAACAAAAAAATTGTCAATTACTAATTCGTGTTTCATAATATTTTTGTACCTTTGCACCCCAAATGGGCAAGTTGGAGACTTTTAAGATTGACCTGAAGGGTTTGAAAGAGGACTTGACGGTTCTTGAGTATGACTTGAATGATGACTTCTTTGAGTCTCTTGACGGTGCTGAACTGGAGCATGGAGCATTGCACGTGTCGGTTTCTATACGCAAGACTTCCGGCTTATTTGAACTCCTGTTCTCTACGAAAGGTGCTGTCACTGTCACTTGTGACCTTTGTCTTGACGACATGCAGCAGGCCATTGACACTGAGAACCGGTTGTTGGTGAAGCTGGGTGCTGAGACAGACACTGAGGGCGACGAGCTCATTACAGTGTCAGAGGATGATGGAGTCCTTGACCTGTCGTGGTTCATCTACGAATTCATCATGTTGGCTATCCCCATCAAGCATGTGCATGCACCTGGAAAATGCAACCATGTGATGACGCAAAAGCTCGAAGAGCTGTCAGCTGCCCGAAGCAGTGATGAGGCCAAGGAGGTGGATCCAAGGTGGAGCGCATTAGCGAAGTTAAACATTAAAGATTAAACATTAAAAATTTATAGAATCATGGCACATCCAAAAAGAAGACAATCAAACACTCGTACCGCTAAACGTCGTACACATGACAAGGCAGTAGCTCCCACGCTGGCTGTATGTCCCAACTGTGGTGCTTACTACGTTTACCACACCGTATGTCCTACCTGTGGTTACTATCGCGGTAAGGTAGCCATCGTCAAAGACGAGGTTGCTGAATAAACATTATTAGATGGAGAAGATTAATGCGATAATCACCGGTGTTGGTGGCTATGTGCCTGACTATGTCCTGAATAATGAGGAACTGTCGCGCATGGTAGATACCAACGACGAGTGGATCATGACACGCATTGGTATCAAGGAGCGCCGCATCCTGACGGAGGAAGGTCTTGGCACCAGCTACATGGCCCGTAAGGCTGCCAAACAGTTGCTGCAGAAGACAGGCACTGACCCCGACACCATTGATGCCATCATTGTCACCACTTCAACGGCTGATTATAAGTTCCCCTCAACGGCCAGCATCGTTCTGGGCAAGATAGGCCTGAAGAATGCTTTTGCATTTGACTTCTGGGCTGCTTGCTGTGGATTCCTGTACACGCTTGATGTGGCAGCCACAATGATTGAGAGTGGCCGCTACAAGAAAATCATTGTCATTGGTGCTGACAAGATGTCGTCGGTTGTTGACTACAAGGACCGCGCTACTTGTCCACTCTTTGGTGATGGTGCTGCTGCTGTGCTGATAGAGGGAACGACTGAAGAGAACATCGGTGTGAGGGATTCCTACCTGCGTGCTGATGGCAAGGGACTTCCGTTCCTGCACCTGAAGGCTGGTGGCTCAGTATGTCCACCCAGTCACTTCACGGTGGATCACCGTCTGCACTACCTCTATCAGGAGGGACGCACTGTGTTCCGCTATGCTGTAACTAACATGAGTGACGACTGTGCACTGATAGCTGAGCGCAATGGGCTGACCAAGGACAACATCCAGTGGATTATCCCCCATCAGGCCAATATGCGTATCATTGAGGCAGTAGCCAAGCGCCTGGAGGTTCCCATGGAGCAGGTGATGGTCAACATCAGCCACTTCGGAAACACCAGTGCAGCCTCTATTCCCCTGGCCATCTGGGAGAACGAGTCAAAGCTGCGTAAGGGCGACAATATGATACTCACTGCCTTTGGTGCTGGTTTCGTTCATGGTGCAAGTTACCTTAAGTGGGCGTATGATGGAGCATAAGGCAGGATTTGTAAATATAGTAGGTAATCCCAATGTAGGTAAGAGTACGCTCATGAACCAGCTGGTTGGTGAGCGTATTTCGATTGCTACATTCAAGGCACAGACCACCCGTCATCGCATCATGGGCATTGTGAACACGCCTGAGATGCAGATTGTGTTCAGTGACACACCGGGTGTGCTGAAGCCTAACTACAAGCTGCAGGAGTCAATGCTGGCCTTCTCAGAGTCGGCCCTTCAGGATGCTGATGTGCTGCTCTACGTCACTGACGTGGTGGAGAACCCAGAGAAGAACATGGACTTCCTGGAGAAGGTGCAGAAGATGGATACGCCCATCATACTGCTGATTAATAAGATAGATGAGCTTTCCGGAGAATCCGGAAAATCTGGAGATTCCAGATTAGGTGACATTGTCACCAAATGGCACTCGTTGCTGCCCAAAGCAGAGATATTGCCTATCTCGGCCAAGAACAAGTTTGGTGTGGACATGCTGCTGAAGCGCATCCAGGAACTGTTGCCTGAGAACCCTGCCTACTTCGACAAGGACCAGCTGACAGACAAGCCTGCACGTTTTTTTGTGTCAGAGATTATCCGTGAGAAGATACTGCTCTACTACGACAAGGAGATTCCCTATGCTGTGGAGGTGCGTGTGGAGCGTTTCAAGGAGACTGAGAAGCTCATCCATATCAATGCCGTCATCTATGTGGAGCGTGAGAGCCAGAAGGGCATCATCATCGGACACCAGGGTGTGGCACTGAAGAAGGTGAGTACTGAGGCCCGGAAGGCTTTGGAGAAGTTCTTTGACAAGACGGTCTATCTGGAGACCTTCGTCAAGGTTGACAAGGACTGGCGCTCGTCACAGAAGGAGTTGGATTCGTTTGGTTATAATCCTGAATAACAAGCTTATGGAAAGAAAACTGTTCGTTGTAATCTGCCTCTTGATGGCAGGCTTGATGAAGGTACAGGCAGCTACAGCCGATGACTGGAAGCCTGTAACGGGAAGTAAGGCAGTAGCCTTTGTGGAGGAGTTCTATACTCACCGTTCCATGAAGAATGGCACTTGGGAGGACGCTGTGCTGGAGCAGCATCTGGCTCCTCAGGTACTCAAGCAACTGGCTGACGCTGCAGCTAATGCAGAGGCGAAGTATGCCTCTTGGCTCTTGTCAGCCCTTGATGACAGCGAGATGCTCCTGCCTTCCATCAGGACACATGAGCCTACGGCAACAGCTGATGGCCGTGTGGCAGTAGATTTGGAGATTTTCTATTGGGCTGATACTGGACTCCGCAGCACCCAGACACTTTACTTCACCGTGAAGAGCAAGGGTGGACGCATGATGATTACCCAGGTTGACGGCCTGAATGGAGATGCTGCTGAGGAGGTATGGGCACAGCTGGAAGCCCGCAATGAGGCCCGTGAGATGGAGAGTGAGATGGAGGTAGAGGCAGACGACCCACTTCAGCGCTTTGAGGGCAACATTGGTCCTTATCCTGTTACACTCTTCCTGAATCCTGGCGATGTGGGTGTGGGCAACACCGTGGGCAACTATTATTATAATGAGCGCCCCAACTCAGTGTTCACGCTGGAACTGGTGAAGAACGAAGCCATCAATACCAAGGGCTCCATGCACATTGTGCTGAAGGAGTTTACGTCCAATGGTAACCATACAGGCACATTCGACGGACAGTATGAGTGTCGTGGGGGAGGGTTTGAAGGTACCTTTACCACAACCAAGGGAAAGAAGTATAAATTTGAACTGATGGAGAAGAACTAATGGCAAACTTAGTAGCAATAGTAGGACGCCCGAATGTGGGCAAATCAACCTTGTTCAACCGTCTGACCAACTCACGTCAGGCCATTGTGAGCGATGAGGCTGGCACCACACGTGACCGTCAGTATGGCAAGTGTGAGTGGAATGGCCGTGAGTTCTCTGTGGTTGATACTGGTGGCTGGGTGGTCAATAGTGATGACATCTTTGAGGAGGAAATCCGCAAGCAGGTCATTGTGGCTACTGAAGAGGCTGACCTTGTCTTGTTCCTGGTGGACATCAGAAATGGTCTGACTGACTGGGATGAGGATGTGGCTGCCATTCTGCGAAAGGCCAAGCTGCCTGTAGTGCTGGTGGCAAACAAGGCTGATGACGGCAAGAACCTCTATGACCAGTATGAGTTCTACAAGCTGGGACTGGGTGATCCGTTCTGCATCAGTGCTGCCACAGGCTCAGGAACGGGTGACCTGTTGGACTACTTGCTGACAAAGCTCCCCGTAGCAGAGGCAGACGGTATTGATAATGATACACCGCGCTTTGCTGTGGTAGGACGTCCGAATGCTGGTAAGTCAAGCATTATCAATGCCTTCATTGGTGAAGACCGCAACATTGTGACAGAGATTGCAGGCACTACACGTGACAGCATCTATACCAAATATGACAAGTTCGGCTTTGACTTCTATCTGGTTGATACTGCAGGTATCCGCCGTAAGAACAAGGTGACTGAGGATCTGGAGTTCTACAGTGTCATGCGCAGCATCCGTGCCATTGAGAACAGCGATGTCTGCATCCTCATGCTTGATGCCACCCGTGGTATTGAGGCACAGGACATGAACATCTTCCAGCTGATTCAGAAGAACAACAAGTCACTGGTGGTTGTAGTCAACAAGTGGGACCTGGTGGAAGACAAGTCGCAGGAGGTCATCAAGACCTTTGAGAATGCTATCCGTGAGCGCATGGCTCCGTTTGTTGATTTCCCCATCATCTTTGCCTCTGCACTCACAAAACAGCGCATCTTCAAGGTGCTGGAAACGGCCAAGCAGGTCTATCTGAACCGCAAGGCAAAGATTGGTACCTCCAAACTGAACGAGGTGATGCTGCCCATCATTGAGATGACGCCGCCACCCAGCATCAAGGGTAAGTACATTAAAATCAAGTACATCTCGCAGGTGCCTGACACACAGATTCCTACCTTTGTGTTCTACGCCAATCTGCCGCAGTATGTCAAGGAACCCTACAAGCGCTTCCTGGAGAACAAGCTGCGTGAGAACTGGACGCTGACAGGCACACCCATCAATGTGTTTATACGTCAGAAATAATGCATAAACTCTTGTGTATCCTCATCCTTTCTGGTGCACTCTTCATTTCCTGTCGTGGAGAGCTTACACCGGAGGAATTTGCGTCGCTGACAGCCAAAGGCTATTATGAGCACCTGGCTGCAGGGGAGTATGATGACTTCCTGGATGGCGTAAGTGGGGTGAAAGAGGCTCCTGATGACTACAGGCTGCAGCATCGTGTTGCTATGGAGCAGTACATGAAGCGTGTGAAACAGCAGCATGGAGGTATCAGCTCTGTAGAAGTGTCATCGGCAAAGACTGACAGCACACTGCATTGTACGAACGTCTTTCTGATACTTTGTTTTGGCGACTCCACGAAAGAGGAGGTTTGTGTGCCAATGGTGCAGAAAGACGGTGTGTTCCTGATGCGGTAAATGATTTCTTAACCTTCCTTCTTTTCGTGCTTCAGGACAATGCTGCGCATGTTCTTGAGCAGGTCGCTGGCAAAGATGAAGTCTGTAAGCTCTTTGTTGTCAGAGTGCATGATCTCGGAACTGACTCCCTGCCACTCTTTCCTTCCTTCGTGAATGAAGATGATATTCTCGCCAATGCCCATCACAGAGTTCATGTCGTGGGTATTGATGATGGTTGTCATGTTGTATTCCTGGGTGATGCTGTGCAGCAGATCGTCAATGACCAGCGATGTCTTGGGGTCAAGTCCTGAGTTGGGCTCGTCGCAGAAGAGGTACTTGGGGTTCATGGAGATGGCACGGGCAATGGCCACACGCTTCTGCATACCACCACTGATCTCACCAGGATACTTCTCTTGGGCTTCCAGCAGGTTCACTCGGTCCAAACACTCCTTGGCACGCTTGATGCGCTCACGCAGTGTCATGGGGGCAAACATATCAAGGGGGAACATGACATTCTCCAGTACGGTCATGGAGTCAAACAGGGCTGCACTCTGGAAAATCATACCCATCTCACGGCGCATCACCACTTTCTCCTTCTTGGTCATAGCCACAAAGTCACGACCATCGTAAAGCACCTTGCCACTGGTTGGTGTCAGCAGGCCTACCAGATTCTTCATCAGCACGGTCTTTCCACTTCCACTTCTGCCGATGATGAGGTTGGTCTTTCCATTCTCGAACATGGTACTGATGTCCTTCAGCACCTGGATGTCCTCAAAGCTCTTGTATAGGTTCTTGACTTCTATCATGACAGTAACTTTGTTAAGAAGACATCCGAGAAAAGAATAAGCACACTGGAGGTGACAACGGCATCAGTAGAGGCCTTGCCCACATTGACTGAGCCTCCCTCAACCGTGTAGCCGAAGTAGGCTGGCACGCTTGATATGATGAAGGCGAAGAAGGTGCTCTTGATGATACTCATCCACACAAACCATGGGATAAAGGCATGCTGTAATCCCAATGTCAGGTCGTCAGGGGGTAGGATATGGCCGATATAGGCAGTGGCATAAGCTCCGAGAATACCTGTGGCTGACGAGAAGATGACAAGAAACGGCATGATGGTCATCATACCCATGATCTTTGGCAGTATGAGGTAGTTGGCAGAGTTGATACCCATGATGTCAAGGGCGTCAATCTGTTGTGTCACACGCATGGTACCCAGCTCTGAGGCAATGTTTGAACCCACCTTTCCGGCCAGTATCAGACACATGATGCTGGATGAGAACTCCAACAGCATGATTTCACGTGTGGTATAGCCTGTCACCCAGCGGGGCATCCAGGGGCTCTGGATATTCAGCTTCATCTGAATGCAGATAACGGCACCAATAAAGAACGAGATAAGTAGGACAATACCAATGGAGTTGACACCCAATTGCGCCATCTCCTTGATGTATTCTTTTGCGAACATCCTCAAACGTTCAGGGCGTGAAAAAGTACGGCCCATCAGCATGAGGTAGCGTCCGAATGAGGTTAGCCACTTACGTATTAACATAACAGTCTGCTTGTTTCTGCCCGCAAAAGTACAAATTTCCTGTCTATTTCGTGCAGAAAAGCCAAAGAAAAATACAAAATGCCAAGATTCTCTTGGTTTTTTCCTTACTTAATAGTACCTTTGCACCTGCAAAAGGAAAAAATATGGACGAACAGCAAGTAATAACGACTGAACAGCCGCAACAGCCTCAATGGTCTGACGAGCAGATGGTACTGCGTGCAGAGGGACTGGTGAAACGTTATGGTAAGCGTACGGTGGTGAATGATGTAAGCATCAACGTCAAGCAGGGTGAGATTGTGGGACTGCTGGGACCTAATGGAGCCGGTAAGACCACCTCGTTCTATATGACGACAGGACTCATTGTACCTAACGCAGGTCATATTTACCTCAATGACCTTGATGTGACACAGTATCCTGTCTATAAGCGTGCACGTGCTGGTATTGGCTATCTGGCACAGGAGGCTTCTGTGTTTCGTAAGATGTCTGTGGAAGACAACATCCTGAGTGTGCTGGAGATGACAGGCAAACCGCGTGACTATCAGTTGGAGAAGCTGGAGAGCCTGATTAAGGAGTTCCGTCTGGGTAAGGTCCGCAAGAACAAGGGTGACCAGCTGTCAGGTGGTGAGCGTCGTCGTACAGAGATTGCCCGTTGTCTGGCCATTGAGCCTAAGTTCATCATGCTTGATGAGCCGTTTGCTGGTGTTGACCCTATTGCTGTGGAGGACATCCAGCAGATTGTGTGGCGTCTGAAGTACCGTAACATTGGCATTCTTATCACTGACCATAATGTAGAGGACACGCTCTGTATCACTGACCGTGCCTATCTGCTGTTTGAGGGACGCATCCTGTTCCATGGCTCTCCTGAGGAGTTGGCAGCCAACCAGATTGTTCGTGAGAAATACTTGACCACGTCGTTTGAGCTCCGTCAAAAGGACTTCCAGAAACTGGAGGAGGAGCGTCGACAGAAAGAGGCAGAGGAAGAGTAGCGTTAATAATTCATAATACATATTTTATTATTCATAATTATTTTGTACCTTTGCACTCCAATTTCGGAAATATCGTAAATAAACAGTTAATAAGAAGATGAATATTCAATTTGAAGTTGCTGACAAAGTGAATGGTCTGATGACACTGACCATTGAGAAGTCAGACTATGAAGAGAAGGTCGTGAAGACCTTGAAGGATTACCGCAAACGTGCACAGATTCCTGGATTCCGTCCTGGACAGGCTCCTATGGGAATGATTCAGCGCCAATATGGAATGTCGGTAAAGGTGGATGAGATCAATCATCTGCTGGGCGAGAAGCTGTATGAGTATGTACGTGAGAATAAGATTCAGATGCTGGGCGACCCCCTGCCTAATGAGGAGAAGCAGCAGCCGCTGAACTTTGAGGGTGACGGCCCATTTGTGTTTGTGTTTGACATTGCCGTGGCTCCTGAGATGAAGGCTGAGCTGAGTGGTCGTGACAAGATTGACTACTATAACATTGAGGTGGATGACAAGCTCATCGACCAGCAGGTGCAGATGTACCAGTCACGTGGTGGACAGTACGAGAAGGCTGAGAGCTACCAGAGCCGTGACATGCTGAAGGGTGACCTGCGCGAGTTGGACGAGAAGGGCAACACCAAGGAAGGTGGTATCACGGTTGATGCTGCTGTCATGATGCCTGAGTACATCAAGGTTGATGACCAGAAGAAGCTCTTTGATGGTTGTAAGCTGGGCGATATCATCACCTTCAATCCCAAGAAGGCTTATCCTGACAATGACAGTGAGGTGGCTGCCTTGCTGAAACTGAAGAAGGAAGAAGTGGCTGACCTGACTGCAGACTTCAGCTATCAGGTAACTGAGATTTCTCGTTTCACACCTGCTGCTGTTGACCAGAAGCTGTTTGACCAGGTGTTTGGCGAAGGCACTGTGAAGGATGAGAAGGAGTTCCGCCAGAAGATTGCTGACTCCCTGAAGCCGCAGCTGGTGGAGAATGCTGACTACAAGTTCCTGCAGGACGTACGTGCCCACATGGAGAAGAAAGTGGGTAAGGTAGAGTTCCCCGAGGCATTGCTGAAGCGTATCATGCTGAACAATAACAAGGACAAGGGTGCCGATTTCGTGGAGAAGAACTTTGAGCAGAGCATTGTTGAGCTGAAGTGGCATCTTATCAAAGAGCAGCTGGTGAACGCCCAGGGTATCAAGATTGAGGATGCTGACCTGAAGAATGTGGCTAAGGAGGCTGCACGTGCTCAGTTTGCCCAGTATGGTATGACAAATGTTCCCGATGAGTATCTTGATAACTATGCTGACGAGATGCTGAAGAAGCGTGAGAATGTTGACGGACTGGTTGACCGTGCCGTTGATACTAAACTCACTGAAGCACTCAAAAAGGTCGTCAAATTGAACGAAAAGAGCATCACTTTGGACGACTTTAATAAGATGATGCAGGGAAAATAAGATATTTTAAAAAAAAATAACCTCACCTTTTGCAGGTTATCGACTTTTTTTATTAATTTTGTTGCTACAAATTTAATGAAAGGTCGATGACCTGTATTTTTTGACAGTAAAAACAGACAAGAAAGACTATGAACGATTTTAAGAAATATGCTACTAAGCATTTGGGAATGAGCAGTATGGTGCTTGACGATGTCATCAAGTCGCAGGCACAGTATTTGAACCCGTATATCCTTGAGGAGCGTCAGCTGAATGTAACGCAGATGGATGTCTTCTCACGCTTGATGATGGATCGTATCATCTTTCTCGGAACGGAGATTGATGACTACACAGCCAACACCTTGCAGGCACAGTTGCTCTACTTGGACTCTGTCGATAGCGGTAAGGACATCTCTATTTATATCAATTCCCCTGGTGGCAGCGTAACAGCTGGACTGGGCATCTATGATACCATGCAGTTCATCTCAAGTGACGTGGCTACCATTTGTACAGGTATGGCTGCTTCGATGGCTGCTGTTCTGCTTGTGGCAGGTCAGGAAGGAAAGCGTCAGTCACTGCCTCATGGTCGTGTCATGATTCATCAGCCATTGGGTGGTGTGCAGGGCCAGGCCAGCGACATTGAGATTGAAGCCAGAGAGATTTTGAAGTTTAAGAAGGAACTCTATACCATCATTGCCAATCACTCACACACACCGTACGAAAAGGTGTATGCAGATTCCGATCGTAACTATTGGATGAACGCTGAGGAAGCCAAAGAGTATGGAATGATTGATCAGGTTTTGGTTCGCAAGTCATAAGTGACGATGAAGAAACAGTGTAATTTTTGTGGCAGGAGCGAAAAGGAAGTAAAACTTCTGATTTCTGGAATCAGTGGGTACATCTGCGAAGATTGTGCCCAGCAGGCCTATCAGATTGTGCAGCAGCAGGGAATAGGAGCCAACACCCGGGAGAGCACACAGTTTGAGCTGAAGGACGTTCCCAAGCCAAAGGAAATAAAAGACTACCTCGACCAGTATGTCATTGGACAGGACGAGGCTAAGCGCTTCCTCTCAGTAGCGGTCTATAACCATTATAAGCGTCTGCAGCAGCCAGTCGATGAGAACGGTGTGGAGATAGAGAAGAGCAACATTATCATGGTGGGTTCTACGGGAACGGGTAAGACATTGCTGGCCCGTACCATTGCCAAGTTGCTTGATGTGCCGTTTACGATTGTCGATGCAACGGTGTTCACTGAGGCAGGCTATGTAGGTGAGGATGTGGAGAGTATCCTTTCTCGTCTGTTGCAAGTGGCTGACTATAAGGTGGAAGCAGCCCAGCGAGGTATTGTCTTCATCGATGAGATAGATAAGATTGCCCGTAAGGCAGACAACCCCTCCATCACACGTGATGTCAGTGGTGAGGGTGTGCAGCAGGGATTGTTGAAACTCTTGGAAGGAACAATTGTCAATGTGCCGCCTCAGGGTGGCCGTAAGCATCCTGACCAGGAGTACATTCATTTGGATACGCACAACATCCTCTTTATTTGTGGTGGTGCCTTTGATGGCATCGAACGCAAGATTGCCCAGCGCATGAATACACATGTGGTAGGATACAACTCGGTACAGAACGTAGCCAAGATTGACAAGAATGACCTGATGAAGTATATTGTGCCACAGGACCTTAAGTCGTTTGGCCTGATACCGGAGATTATTGGTCGTCTGCCAGTGTTGACTTACCTCAATCCACTGGATCGTGACGCACTGGAGAAGATTCTTACGGAACCGAAGAACAGCATCATCAAGCAGTACGAGAAACTCTTTGAAATGGATGAAATCCAGTTGACCTTCGAGAAGGACGCTCTGGAACTTATTGTTGATAAGGCTGTTGAATACAAACTGGGTGCTCGTGGACTGCGTTCTATTGTGGAGAGCATCATGATGGATGCCATGTTTGAGGTGCCCTCTCAGCATATCAAGCGTTTTGACGTGACGCTCGAGTATGCCAAGCAACAACTTGACAAATCACATTTACAGAAATTAGAATCCTAACAAACAAGCCTATATGACTAAAGAATTGAACCTCACGGAAGCCCTGAAAAAGTATTTCGGCTTTGATAAATTCAAAGGCGATCAGGAAGCCATTATCCGTAATGTGCTGGCAGGAAAAGACACGTTTGTGCTTATGCCGACAGGTGGTGGCAAATCGTTGTGCTATCAGTTGCCTTCCTTGCTCATGGAAGGTACAGCAATCGTTATCTCGCCTTTGATTGCGCTGATGAAGAATCAGGTGGATGTGATATCCCATCTGAGTGAGGTTCCAGGAACGGCTCATTACTTGAACTCCTCGTTGAACAAGGCCGCTATTGACCAGGTGAAGGCAGACATCACGGCGGGTATCACCAAACTGTTGTATGTGGCTCCCGAGTCACTGACGAAGGAGGATAATGTTGATTTCCTAAAGACAGTGAAGATTTCGTTCTATGCCATTGATGAGGCTCACTGTATCTCGGAATGGGGACACGACTTCCGTCCGGAGTACCGCCGTATTCGGCCTATTATTAATGAGATAGGTTGTGCTCCCGTCATCGCATTGACAGCTACAGCCACCGATAAGGTGCGGACAGACATCAAGAAGAACCTGAACATTCTGGATGCCGAGGAATTCAAAAGCTCCTTCAACCGTCCAAACCTGTATTACGAGGTGCGTCCGAAGACAAAGGATGTTGACAAGGATATCATCAAGTTTATCAAGCAACACCCGGGAAAGAGTGGTATCATCTACTGTCTGTCCAGGAAGAAGGTGGAGGAGCTGGCTGCCATCCTACGTGCAAACGAGATCAAGGCGCAGGCCTATCATGCAGGCCTCGATTCTGCCACACGCTCCCAGACACAGGACGACTTCCTGATGGAGAAAATCGATGTCATCGTGGCAACCATTGCTTTTGGTATGGGTATTGACAAGCCGGACGTGCGTTTTGTCATCCATTACGACATTCCCAAGTCCCTGGAGGGCTATTATCAGGAAACTGGTCGTGCAGGGCGTGATGGTGGCGAAGGCATGTGCGTGGCGTTCTATTCCTATAAAGACTTGCAGAAACTCGATAAGTTCATGGAAGGCAAGCCCGTGGCAGAACAGGACATCGGTAGGCAACTCTTACAGGAAACGGCAGCTTATGCTGAGACCAGTGTCTGCCGTCGTAAGATGCTGCTTCACTACTTCGGTGAGCAGTACGATAAGGACAATTGTGGTAATTGTGACAACTGTCTGCACCCGAAGACCAAAGTCGAGGGTATGGATGAGCTCGTCATTGTGCTGAAAGCCATCATTGCCTTGAAGGAGAACTTCCGCTCCGATTATGTTATTGACTTTATCATGGGCCGTGAAACAGACGAGATAGTTGCTCATAAGCACCATGAGAATGAGCTGTTTGGCATGGGCGAGGACGATGATGACAAGATATGGAATCCGGTTATCCGACAGGCACTTATCGCAGGCTTTATTAAGAAGGAAGTTGAGAACTATGGTCTGCTCAAGGTAACGTCTGCTGGCAAGAAATTCCTGAAGAGTCCCCATTCGTTCATGATTGTGAAAGACGCGGAGTTCTCTGACGATGATGATGGCCCGACGGAGCATGAGGGTGGTATCAGTGCACTCGACCCCGTATTGTGCTCTATGTTGCGTGACCTGCGTAAGAAATGGAGTTCAAAGTTGGAGCGTCCGCCGTATGTCATCTTCCAGGATGTGTCGCTCGACCAGATGGCAACCGACTATCCTGTGACGCTTGAGGAGCTGAAGAATATCCAAGGTGTCGGCGAAGGAAAGGTGAAACAGCCTTATGCCAAGGAGTTCGTTGATCTTATCAAGCGTTATTGTGAGGAGAATGACATCGTGCGCCAGGCTGACCTACGTGTTCGTACGGTGGCCAAGAAGTCCATGCTGAAGGTAAAGATTATTCAGGCCATTGACCGCCAGATAGCCCTTGACGACATTGCCAACGCTCAGGGAATTGATTTTGAGACGCTGCTTGACGAGGTAGAGGCTATTGTATATAGCGGTACCAAGCTCAATATAGACTACTTCCTGGAGGAAGTGATGGACGAGGATCACATCGACGACATCTACGACTACTTTGCCGATAGTGATACCGACGATCTTGAGGCGGCAATCGACGAGTTAGGCGAAGACTACAACGAAGATGAGATACGTCTTATTCGTATCAAGTTCATCTCCGATATGGCGAACTAAAGAAGTGAAAAAGTGAAGAGTGGTTAAAAATGAATAGCGGCAGCTAATTTTTCACTCTTCACTTTTCTCTTTTACCTTATTTTTCGTACCTTTGCACGCAATAAAATTTAAAGTAGCTATTTATGTCATCATTTATTGCAGACAAAATTGTGATGGACGGACTGACTTTCGACGACGTCCTGTTGATTCCCGCTTATTCTGAAGTACTGCCCAAGACAGTAGAGTTGAAAACGCGTTTTTCTCGTCATATCGAGTTAAACATCCCCTTTGTGACGGCTGCTATGGATACCGTTACAGAGAGCCGAATGGCCATTGCCATTGCTCGTGAAGGTGGTATCGGTGTTATTCACAAGAATATGTCTATTGAGAATCAGGCCCGTGAGGTGGCTATCGTGAAGCGTGCTGAGAATGGCATGATTTACGACCCGATTACCATTCCCCGTGGCTCAACGGTGGCTCAGGCTCTCGACATCATGGCTGAGTACCATATCGGTGGTATTCCCGTGGTTGACGATGAACGCCGCCTCGTAGGTATCGTGACCAACCGTGACCTGCGCTTCGAGCGTCGTCTTGACCGTCCCGTTGATGAAATCATGTCCAAGGACAACCTCGTGACTACGCATCAGCAGACTGACTTGATGGCTGCTGCTGACATCCTTCAGAAAAACAAGATTGAGAAACTTCCTGTTGTGGATAAGGACAATCGCCTCGTAGGTCTGATTACCTATAAGGATATCACCAAGGCCAAGGATAAGCCCATGGCTTGTAAGGACGAGAAAGGTCGTCTGCGTGTGGCTGCCGGTGTTGGTGTGACGACTGACACGCTTGATCGCATGCAGGCACTGGTCAATGCTGGTGCTGATGCTATCATTATTGATACCGCACATGGCCATTCGAAGGGTGTTATTGACAAGCTGCGTGAGGCGAAGGCTTCCTTCCCTGGCGTTGATATCGTCGTGGGTAATGTAGCTACTGGTGCTGCTGCGAAGATGTTGGCAGAGAATGGTGCCGATGCTGTCAAGGTCGGTATAGGACCGGGTTCCATCTGCACCACGCGTGTTGTTGCTGGTGTTGGCGTTCCTCAGCTGAGTGCTGTCTATGATGTTTATTCTGCCTTGAAGGGTACTGATGTTCCTTTGATTGCTGATGGCGGTCTGCGCTATTCGGGCGATGTTGTCAAGGCCTTGGCAGCTGGTGGCTCCAGTGTGATGATCGGCTCGTTGGTGGCTGGTACCGAGGAGAGCCCAGGCGAGACCATTATCTTTAACGGACGTAAGTTCAAGTCATATCGCGGTATGGGCTCCTTGGAGGCTATGGAGAACGGTTCTAAGGACCGTTATTTCCAGTCAGATACGAAGGACGTGAAGAAGCTCGTTCCTGAGGGTATCGCCGGTCGCGTGCCTTACAAGGGAACTGTCCAGGAAGTTATCTATCAGTTGTCTGGTGGTCTGCGCTCCGGCATGGGCTATTGTGGTGCTCCTGATATTGAGCATCTGCACGAGGCAAAGTTCACGCGTATCACCAATGCCGGTGTGATGGAGAGCCATCCGCATGACATCTCCATTACGAGTGAGGCTCCAAACTATTCCCGTCCAAACGATTGAAGTCTATGAAGAGATGTTTGTTGACATGGCTGTGCTGCTTGTCGGCTGTGGCGTTGTGCGCGCAGTCCCAGGATGACCCCGTGCTGATGACGGTTAATGGCATGCCTGTGCTCCGTTCGGAGTTTGTCAGCAGCTATCATCGTAACAATGTCTCTGTTGACGGAGAACGCCTTTCCGTCAGTGAATTCCTCGACCGTTTTACTGATTACAAGCTGAAGTTGGCAGCTGCAGCTGATGCCGGCTACACTTTGCCGTCCTTGGCACAGCCTGCTCCAGAAGCTATGCCGGTTGCGTTTAACCGCGCTGAGGCTGAGGCATATTATCGTCAGGTTTGTACAGCAGTAGGAAACCGCGATATGTTGCATCTGGCACAGGTCCTGTTGCGTGTTGATACTCGAGCCTCCTCGTCCGAGGTGAGCCGTGTCCGTCTGCGTATCGACTCTGTCTCTCAGGCTTTGTCGCGTGGTGCGGTCTTTGCCGACCTCGCGCGTCAGGTGTCTCAGGATGCCCATGCCGCCAATGATGGTGACATGGGGTGGGTGGGACCCAATCAACTGTTGGCCGATATGGAGCGTGTGGCCTATGCCCTTCGTGTTGGTGAGGTCAGTGAACCATTCCTCACGCCTGCCGGTTGGCATGTCATGAAGATGCTCGACCGTCAGCCAGTCACGAGCGAAGTGGTTCGCCAATGGTTCTTGACGCCTCCGACTGCTGGTGGTCAGCAGGTTCTGCCTCCGGTTAATGAGGAGCTGACGCGTGAGTGTCAGGAGGGACTATTGGTCAGTCAGATGACTCAGGCTGCCGTCTGGAACCAGCCGTTGCCCGACGAAGACGATCTTATGCGTTATTTCAAGAAAAACAAGAAACGCTACGGAAAGAAGTTGAAGAAGCGCGACTTCCCCACATACCGCGACTTGGTGTTAGCCGACTATCAGCAGCATCGTGAGCAGGAGTGGGTTGAGGGTTTGCGCCGACAATATAAAGTGAAAGTGAATAAATCTGTTTTGAGGACTATAGAATGAAAAAGTCAAAAATAGTTGGACTGGGCCTGCTGGCCCTCTTGCCGTTTGCCGGACTGACAGCTCAGATTCCCGGCCCCGACGATGATGACCCTACGCGTCGCAATGTGATTGACGAGGTGATTTGGGTGGTTGGTGACGAGCCTATCCTGAAATCTGAGGTGGAAGGTCTCCGCCTGCAGGCCGAGTTTGAAGGCTTGCGCTGGAAGGGTGACCCCGATTGTGCTATTCCTGAGCGTATCGCCATCGAGAAGCTCTTTCTCCATCAGGCAGCCATCGATAGTATCGAGGTGACCGAGTCTGAGGTGAATTCGAATGTGGAGCAGCGTATTGAGTATTTCATTACGCAGGCCGGTTCCCGTGAGAAGCTGGAGGAGTATCGTGGCCAGACCATCAACCAGATACGCTCCCAGATGCGCGAGGAACTGCGTAAGCAGATGATGATTCAGCGTATGCGTGAGAAACTGGTGTCCGATATTACCGTGTCACCGGCTGAGGTGCGCCGCTATTTCGGAAGTCTGCCTGCCGACAGTATTCCGTTTGTGCCCACAGTGGTTGAAGTGGAGATTCTTACCCAGACTCCAAAGGTGGAGCAGGAGGAAATCAACCGCGTCAAGGAAGAGCTGCGTGAGTTTACGGACCGTGTCACCAAAGGGGAGACCACGTTCCAGACATTGGCACGTATGTATTCGGAAGACCCTGGGACGGCGCGCTATGGTGGAGAACTGGGCTTTACCAGTCGTGCCATGCTCGACCCGGCATTCGCTGCTGTGGCCTTCAACCTCACCGACCCGCGTAAGATTTCCAAGGTGGTGGAGTCAGAGTATGGCTTCCATATCATCCAGCTCATCGACAAGCGCGGCGACAAGGTAAATGTCCGCCATATCCTGCGTAAGCCCCAGATTTCTGACGAATCCATCGAGAAGGCTCTGTCACGTCTCGACTCCATAGGTGCCGATATCCGTGAGGGCAAATTCTCCTTTGAAGAGGGTGCTACGGTGATTTCCGACGACAAGGATACACGTAACAACCGTGGTCTGATGGCAAATATGACGGAAGACGGACGTCGTACGTCGAAGTTCCGCATGCAGGACCTCCCTGCCGAGATTGCCCGAGTGGTCGATACCATGCACGTAGGCAATGTGTCGCGTCCTTTCCAGATGATTAACTCCCGTGGTAAGACCGTTTGTGCCATCATCAAGCTCAAGAGCCGTGTTGAAGGCCATCGCGCCACCATCACCGAGGATTTCCAGGTGATGAAGGACGTGGTGCTTAACAAACGCCGCGAAGAGTTCATTGACAAGTGGATAGAAAAGAAGATCAAGACTGTCTATGTGCGTGTGAACGACCGCTACCGCGATTGTCAGTTTGAACACCAAGGCTGGATTAAATGACGCATAGAAACATCATAACGAGCATCTTCAACGGGCATAGGGCTGTCATCGTGACGCTGCTATGCCTGTGTGCCCTTTGTGTTGTGGAGTCCATGCCGCCTGTTCCCAAGAAGAAGGCCAAGAAACAGCGCACGTCCGTGCGTAAGCCCAAGCCTCGTCCTACCGACAAGCGTATCTATCTGGTACATGCTGACGAGCTGCGTTACGACCAGTTCCAGAACAACAATGCCCAGGTGCTCAAAGGCAACGTACATTTCGATCACATGGGAGCACGCCTCTACTGCGATAGCGCCAACTTTTTTGAGGAGAGCAACTCCTTCGAGGCTTTCGGACATGTGAAGATGTATCAGGGCGATACGCTCTCGCTTTTCAGTGACTATGCCTATTATGACGGCAACGACGAGTTGGCGCGTGCCCGCTACAATGTAGTGCTCAAGCACCGCAAGACCACGCTCTACACCGACAGCCTCGACTATGACCGCATGTACAGCCTCGGTTATTTCTTCGAGGGTGGAAAGCTTGTCGATAACGGCAGCATCCTTACCTCCGACTGGGGCGAGTACCACACCGACACGAAGCTGGCGTTCTTTGCCTACGATGTGGAACTGCAGGATCAGGACTTCTTCCTGACCACCGACTCGCTTTATTACAATACACAGACGTCTGTGGCACATATTGTTGGTCCGTCTAACATCACGTCAGGCGGCAGCCATATCTATTCCGAGAACGGCTATTACAACACGAAGACCGACCACTCCGAGCTGTATGGGCGCTCCGTCGTCCGCGACCAGGGTCGTACGCTGGTGGGCGACAGTGTCTATTACAACAGCAAGGGCGGCATGAGCTATGCCTTTGGCAACGTGCAGATGAACGACTCCATCAACAAGAACATGCTCATCGGTGACTACCTGGAGTACGACGAGGCCACGGGCTACTCGATGGCCACCAACCGGGCTGTTGCCATCGACTTCTCCCAGCGTGACTCGCTTTTCATGCATGCCGACACGTTCAAGATTTTCTCCTATAACCTCAATACCGATTCTGTCTATCGCATCATGCATGCATATAATAAGGTTCGCGCGTATCGTGTCGATGTGCAGGCTGTCTGCGATTCCCTGGTCTATAACCAGAAGGACTCGGTTATGGTCATGTATCATGACCCCATCGTCTGGAACGTCAACCAGCAGGTGCTGGGTGAGGAGATTCGCGCCTACATGAAGGACTCTGTCCTCGACCGTGCCCACGTCATTGGTCAGGCGTTGTCCATCGAGCAGATGTTCGACTCCGTCCACTTCAACCAGCTGACGTCCAAGGAGATGATAGCTTACTTTACCGACGGGGCTATTCGCGAGGCGCACGCTAAGGATAACTGTATTGCTATCTATCACATGATTGACGAAGCCGACAGTACCTTCCTCGGTCAGGACTATACGGAGTCACCGCTCATGAAGATGTTCTTCGTCAACAAGAAGATGAACCGCCTGTGGGCCGAGAAACCGAAAGGCACCATCTATCCCATGACGCAGATTCCTCCCGAAAAGAAATATTTGAAGAACTACGTCTGGTTCGACTATATACGTCCGCTTGACAAGGAGGACATCTTCAACTGGCGTGGCAAGAAACGCGAGGATGTCATCGTTCCCCAGAAGCGGCGTGAGGCTCCCGTACAGAATATCAAGAAACCAAAGGTGGATACTCCGGATATTCCGGAATCTCCGGAAACCCCGGAAACTCCGGCACCTGCCGAAGCCCCCCAACCCGCGACTCCCAATGAGTGATGTGATTCAGCTGCTCCCCGATTCGGTGGCCAACCAGATAGCTGCTGGTGAGGTCATCCAGCGACCGGCTTCTGTCATCAAGGAGCTGGTCGAGAACGCTATTGATGCGGGGGCAACGACAATCAACGTCCTCGTGGTTGATGCCGGGCGCACGTCCATACAGGTCATTGACGATGGACGGGGCATGTCGGAGACCGATGCACGTCTGGCCTTCGAGCGTCATGCGACGTCGAAGATTCGCAAGGCCGACGACCTCTTCGCCCTCCATACAATGGGTTTTCGTGGCGAGGCGTTGGCGTCTATCGCTGCTGTGGCACAGGTGGAGTTGCGTACGCGCTTGGCTGACAATGAGTTGGGAACGCTTCTAACCATCTCCGGCTCGCGTGTCGTAAGTCAGGAGCCGGTGTCCTGTCCTGTCGGCAGCAATTTCAAGGTCGAAAACCTTTTCTTCAACGTGCCCGCACGCCGTAAGTTCCTCAAAACCAACGCCACAGAGCTGAACAACATCATGACGGCCTTCGAGCGTATCGTGCTCGTCTATCCACAGGTTGCCTTCACGCTCCATAGCAACGGCTCCGAGCTTCTTAACCTGCGGGCTGGTAACCTGCGCCAACGCATCACCGATGTTTTCGGCAAGCGTTACAGTCAGGACCTCCTGCCGCTCGACGTGCAGACGGCGATGGGCCACATCACAGGCTTTGTCGGTAAGCCTGAGACGGCACGCAAGAAGGGTGCGCACGATTTCTTCTTTGTCAATGGGCGTTACATGAAGCACGCCTATTTCCACAAGGCAGTCATGAATGCCTACGACCGCATTGCACCCGTCGGTACGCAGGTGCCTTACTTCATCTACTTCGACGTGAATCCTGCCGACATCGATGTGAACATCCATCCCACAAAGACTGAAATCAAGTTCGAGAACGAGCAGGCCATTTGGCAGATTCTCACCGCAGCTGTCAAGGATGCCATCGGTAAGTTCTGCGAGGTGCCCTCCATCGACTTTGACACGCAGGGGCAGCCCGATATTCCTGTCTTCGACCCTACAAGAAACGTGGCTCCGCCCACGCCGCAATACAACCCTTCCTATAATCCCTTCAAGGAGCGCGCCAGCCGCAAGCCCTCCGTTCCTGACGACTGGCAGCAGCTATACGAGGGCCTTGGGAACCAGGGTAATCAGCATATAGAGGAGCCTGCACTCTTCGAAACTCCCCTCGGAGAGGACAGGGGTGGGGCAATTGGTGGAACCTTGGCTGATGCCTCCCTCCACTATCAATACAAAGCCACCTACATCATGACCGCTGTCAAGTCGGGGCTCATGATTATCGACCAGTATCGTGCCGACATGCGCATCCTCTACGAGCGTTACCGTGAGCAGCTTCAGTCCCGTTCGGGCAAGTCGCAGCGCCTGCTCTTCCCCGAGGTGGTGCAGTTTGCGCCCTCTGATGCGGTGATGTTTGCCAAGCTGCTGCCCGAGCTTGAGGCGCTGGGCTTCGACCTTGCTGACCTTGGCGGCCATTCCTACGCTGTCAACGGCATCCCTGCCGGCACCGAGGGCATCGATGTGTCAATGCTGCTGCAGAGCATCGTCAGCGACGCTGTCGAACATACGGCTGAGGCAGCCGACGAACTCAGCCACTCCCTCGCGCTGAGTATGGCCCGCACGGCGGCTATCCCTCACGGCCAAATCCTCTCCAACGACGAGATGGAGTCGGTCGTCAACCAGCTCTTTGCCTGTTCAAATGTCAACTACACGCCCGACGGCAAGGCCATTCTGTGCATCCTGCCCCAGCGTGACATCGAGCAGCTCCTTGGTTAGTTCGGTATGCTGCGATATCATCGCAGCCTTTAAATATGAAATATATGAAAAGATTACTATTCCCCCTTCTCCTGGCCTGCCTTGCCTTGACAGCTAACGCTCAGGGCAACGACCCGGAAATGGCGTCGCCAGCCGAGCGCCACAGCGTCTCCACCAACGCGTTCTTCAGCAACTGGTTCCTTCAGGCCGACTTTGGTGGCTACATCAATTACGACAAGAACCTTGCTGGCTCTGTAGCCCTCGGTAAGTGGTTTACGCCTGGCATAGGACTGCGCACGCGCATCACCTTTTCGCGCTACAACGCCTACGAGGAGCATGTGCTCTTCAACCTCAGCAATATGTTTTACGGCTACAACCCTGCGCGTATATGGAGCTTCATTCCTTACGTTGGAGCAGGCTGGCGTCGTCATGCAGTCGAGGACCGTAATGCTTTCGGCTATACCGTAGGACTCTGGAACCGCCTGCGCGTCAGCTCCAAGCTGGCACTCAACCTCGATGCCTCCTATGGCTGTCACGAGCTGTCGTCGAAACAGCGTGCGCTGCAGCTTTCTGTCGGCGTCACCTACAGCATCGGCAAGGGCACTTGGAAGCCTACACCCGACCTTGAGGCCATCCATGCCCTCTACGAGTCGGAGATTGACGCCCTCAATGCTCAGCTCAACGATGCCAACGCCGAGCTCGACGAACTGCGTCAGGAACTGGAGCAGCAGCCTCACGAGCTTCCGCCTCCCACCGACAATAACATGACGCTCCCCGTTCAGTAGCCAGCGGTGCTCCACAGCTCCGTTTGGCCCCGTTCAGTATGTTGTCGTGCCACGATAACAAAAAAGTTGCCAAAAAATTTGGCTGTTTCAAAAATTAGTCGTACCTTTGCACCCGCTTACGAAAAGCAAGGGGCGCTTAGCTCAGCTGGTTTAGAGCATCTGCCTTACAAGCAGAGGGTCGGGGGTTCGAATCCCTCAGCGCCCACAACACCGCAGGACATTGTCCTGCGTTTTTTGTATCATCTGTTTTGCGCGTACGCAAACAGTTGTTTGCGCCGGCGCGAACGGTCGTTTGCGCGTACGCAAACGTTCGATTCCCGGCACCTTTCTATTCAATGCATGGCACCTTGCTTGCAGATAGGTACGAATTTATGTCCCTTTTCTTTGGCTGTTTCCCTTTTTTTGCTTACCTTTGTGCCATCAATACAAGCCAACACTTACAAGAAACAATGATTTGGAACGAAACAATGGAATGCATGGACCGCGAACAGTTACGCGAGATCCAAAGCAAGCGACTGGTGAAGATGGTAGAGTACGTCTATCATAACACCCCTTTTTACCGTAGGAAATTTCAGGAGATGGGCCTTGAGCCCGGCGATGTGAAGAGTATTGACGACATCGTGAAGCTCCCCTTTACCAACAAGCTCGACCTGCGCGACAACTATCCCTTCGGACTGGCTGCCGTGCCTATGAGTCAGATTGTACGTATTCACGCCTCCAGCGGTACGACGGGCAAACCCGTCGTCGTGCTCTATACGCGCAAAGACCTCGCTATGTGGGCGGAGGCTATCTCGCGTGCCTTTACTGCCTATGGCGCTGGCAAGGAAGATATCTTCCAGGTGGCTTACGGCTATGGCCTGTTCACGGGTGGTCTGGGTGCCCACGACGGCGCCACGAACATCGGCGCATCGGTCATCCCCATCTCGTCAGGCAATACGCAGAAGCAGATTACGCTCATGCACGACTTCGGCACCACCATCCTCTGCTGCACACCCAGCTACGGACTGTTCTTGGGCGAGGCGCTGCAGGAGTGTGAGTACCCCCGCGACGAGTTCCGTCTGCGCGCCGGTGTCTTCGGCGCAGAGCCCTGGACCGAGGAGATGCGCCAGAAGCTTGAGCAGTCGCTCGGCATCAAGGCATACGATATCTACGGACTCTCCGAGATTGCCGGTCCGGGTGTGGGCTTCGAGTGTGAGCACCAGCACGGCACCCACCTCAACGAGGACTATTTCTACCCCGAGATACTCAATCCCGAGACGGGCGAACCGTTGCCTGAGGGCGAGCTGGGCGAGCTGACGTTCACCCACCTGACGAAGGAGGGTATGCCTCTGTTACGCTACCGCACCCACGACCTCACCGCCCTACACTACGAGAAGTGCGCCTGCGGACGTACGTTGGTGCGCATGGATCGCATCCTCGGACGTTGCGACGATATGCTCATCATCCGTGGCGTCAACGTCTTCCCGTCACAGATCGAGGCTGTCATCCTCTCGCTGCCTGAGTATGAGCCCCACTTCCTGCTTACCGTCGATCGTGTCAACAATACCGACACCAGCGAGCTCCGCGTGGAGGTCAAGGACGAATACTTCACCGACGATATGGCCACGATGGTCGGTCTGCAGAAGAAGCTTGAAGCCGAGCTCCGCAGCGTTATTGGCCTCGGCTTCAAGGTTCGCCTTGTTGAGCCCAAGGGCATCGAGCGCTCTACCGGTAAGGCCAAGCGTGTTATTGATAATCGTAAATTTAAGTAATATGAAAGCAAAGCAACTCTCCGTGTTCCTCGAGAACAAGTCCGGACGCCTCACGGAGGTGACCGACGTACTCGGCGAAGCAGGCATCAACCTCTCCGCCATGTCTATTGCCGATAACTCTGACTTCGGCATCCTGCGCTGCATCGTCAGCGATCCTGACAAAGCCTTTCAGGTACTCAAAGAAGCCCATTTCGCCGTGAAAATCACCGATGTCATCGGCTTCACATGCCCCAACACCAGCGGCTCGCTGGCAAAGGTGCTCCGCCACCTCTCCGACAAGGGCGTATTCATTGAGTACATGTACTCCTTTGCCAACGGCGACGTAGCACACGTCATCATACGGCCTACCGACCTCGACAACTGCGACCGCATCCTTGCCGAGAAGGAAGTCGATCTCCTTGCTGCCAGCGACCTGTATCGGCTCTAATGCCGTTCAGTTTGCAGTTTCAGCATGTTGCGTATGTTGTCGTTACGACAACAAAAAAGTTGCCCAAAAATTTGGCAGTCTCGCAAAAAAGCTGTACCTTTGCACCGCTTAACATGAAAAGGGGCGCTTAGCTCAGCTGGTTTAGAGCATCTGCCTTACAAGCAGAGGGTCGGGGGTTCGAATCCCTCAGCGCCCACCAGACCGCAGGAACACCTGCGGTTTTTAATATTAAAGAATCATGAACTTAGATGTACTGACCGCCATTTCGCCTATTGATGGCCGCTATCGTAACAAGACCGAACAGTTAGCAGGATATTTTTCTGAGTATGCCCTCATACGTTATCGTATCAGAGTAGAAATCGAATACTTTATAACCTTGTGCGAACTGCCATTGCCACAGTTGGAGTCCTTTGACCACCAGCTCTTTGAGCCGTTGCGCGATATCTACCGCAGCTTCTCAGAGGCCGATGCCGCACGCGTCAAGGAGATAGAGCAGGTCACCAACCACGATGTCAAGGCTGTCGAGTACTTCATCAAGGAAAAGATTAACGCAATTGGAGGTTTCCCTGCCAGTGCCAAGGAGTTCATCCACTTCGGCCTCACCTCCCAGGATATCAACAATACCAGCGTTCCCCTCTCCATCAAGGAGGCGCTCGACGAGGTGTATTATCCTATGGTTGAGGAACTTATCGAACAGCTCAACGACTACGCCGAGCAGTGGAAGAACATCCCCATGCTCGCCAAGACACACGGACAGCCGGCTTCTCCCACCCGTCTGGGCAAGGAGGTGATGGTCTATGTCTATCGTCTTGAGGAACAGCTGCGTGCACTCAAGGACACGCCCATCACGGCGAAGTTCGGCGGAGCTACGGGCAACTACAATGCCCACCACGTGGCCTATCCGCAGTACGACTGGCGCGAGTTCGGCAACGCGTTCGTCAGTGAGAAGCTTGGCTTGGAGCGCGAGCAGTGGACCACCCAGATTTCCAACTACGACTGGCTGGGCGCCATCTTCGATGCTATGCGCCGCATCAATACCATCATCATCGACCTCGACCGCGACTTCTGGATGTATATCTCCATGGAATACTTCAAGCAGAAGATCAAGGCTGGCGAGGTGGGCAGCAGCGCCATGCCCCACAAGGTGAACCCCATCGACTTCGAGAACTCCGAGGGTAATCTCGGCATTGCCAATGCCATCCTCCAGTTCCTCGCACAGAAGCTTCCCGTCAGCCGTCTGCAGCGTGACCTCACCGACTCTACGGTGCTTCGCAACGTCGGCGTGCCTATGGGACACGCACTTATCGCCCTGCAGAGCACGCTCAAGGGACTGCGCAAGCTCATCCTTAACGAGGAGAAACTGCACGAAGACCTCGAAAACACCTGGGCTGTAGTGGCTGAGGCCATCCAGACCATCCTGCGTCGTGAGGCATACCCCAATCCCTACGAGGCACTGAAGGCACTCACCCGCACCAACGAGCGCATGACCGAGCAGACCATCCGCGCCTTCATCGAGGGCCTTGAGGTCAGCGAGGACGTCAAGCAGGAGCTCCGCGCCATCACCCCCTGGACCTATACAGGGCAATAGTATATATAATAGGTACGCGTACATCTTTTTATATTATATAATTATATTAATAACAACCCAGCCGTGAGGCTAACAAAAGAAAAGGAGACATTATTATGGATTTTGAAAACGAAGTAAGACCCGACGAACAGTCACAAGACCAGACCAATGGAAACCGTGAAGGCTATCAACCGACCAACCAGAATGGTTATCAGAACTACCGTGTAGGACGCACGCCGCGTCCGCGTATCCAGAAACCGCGTCCGTTCAACCAGGACCGCGGCAATTTCAACAGACATCAGAACGACGAGGGCGGATTCCGTCCCGAGGGCTTCGGCGCTGCTTTGCAGGGTGGGGCACCTCAGCGCGGCTATCGTCCCCGTTACAATAATAACGAAGAGGGAGGCTACCAGCCGCGTGGCGGTTATCAGCCTCGCGGCGGTTACCAGCAGCAGCGCGGTGGCTACCAGCCTCGTCCCCGTTACAACAACAACGAGGGTGGCTACCAGCAGCGCGAAGGCGGCTATCAGCCCCGTCCCCGTTACAACAACGAAGGTGGCTACCAGCCTCGCGGCGGTTATCAGCCCCGTGGCGGCTATCAGCCTCGTGGCGGCGGTTACCAGCAGCAGCCTCGTGGTGGTTACAACAAGCGCCCGGGTGGCTACCGTCCCCGTACTGCCGACTACGATCCCAATGCTAAGTACAGCATGAAGAAGCGTATTGAGTACAAGGAGGAGAACTACGATCCAACCGAGCCCATCCGTCTCAATAAGTTCCTCGCCAATGCCGGCGTATGCAGCCGTCGCGAAGCCGATGAGTTCATCCAGGCTGGCGTTGTGACCGTCAATGGTGAGGTGGTGACCGAGCTCGGCACCAAGGTGCTCCGCTCTGACGATGTGAAGTTCCACGATCAGCCCGTCACCATGGAGAAGAAGGTCTATGTGCTTCTCAACAAGCCCAAGGACTATGTGACTACCAGCGATGATCCCCAGCAGCGCAAGACGGTGATGGACCTCGTCAAGGGTGCATGTCCTGAGCGCATCTATCCCGTTGGCCGTCTCGACCGCAACACCACTGGTGTGCTCCTGCTTACCAACGACGGCGACCTCGCTTCGAAGCTCACGCATCCGAAGTTCCTCAAGAAGAAGATCTATCATGTGCATCTTGACAAGAACGTCACAGCACACGACCTCCAGCAGATTGCTGAGGGCATCCAGCTCGACGACGGTGAGATCCGTGCCGACGACGTGCAGTATGCTGACCCCGTTGACAAGAAGCAGGTAGGCATCGAGATTCACTCCGGACGCAACCGTATCGTGCGTCGCATCTTCGAGGCCCTCGGCTACAAGGTCACCAAGCTCGACCGCGTGCAGTTCGCCGGCCTCACCAAGAAGAATCTCCGTCGCGGTGACTGGCGCTACCTCACCGAGGAAGAAGTTGACCGCCTCCGCATGGGCGCCTATGAGTAGAAAAAACCACAAAGAAATGAAAAGAACTAAGATTATTGAAATCCTCAAGTCAACGCAATACGGCCAGACCGTCTGCGTCAAAGGCTGGGTGCGCACGCACCGCAGCAGCAAGGCCGTTGACTTCATCGCACTCAACGACGGTTCCACCATCAAGAATGTGCAGATAGTCGTTGACCCTGAGTGCCCGGTAAGCGCAGCCCCCGTGCAGGGCGGTTTGCCCGCTCTGTCTCTCAAGGACATCACCACCGGTGCCTGCATCTGCGTCGAGGGAACCCTCGTCGAGAGCCCCGCTGCCGGTCAGCCCTCAGAAATCCAGGCCGCCAAGATTGAGATTTACGGTCTCTGCGATAACGACTACCCCATGCAGAAGAAGGGACAGTCGTTCGAGTACATGCGCCAGCATGCCCACATGCGTCTCCGCACCAATACCTTCGGAGCCGTCATGCGCATTCGCCACAACATGGCGATGGCCATTCATACTTACTTCCACGAGCACGGTTTCTTCTACTTCCACACACCGCTGATTACTGCCAGCGACTGTGAGGGAGCAGGCAACATGTTCCAGGTAACTACCAAGAACCTCTACGACCTGAAGAAGGACGAGCAGGGGAAGATCATCTACGATGACGACTTCTTTGGCGAACAGACCAGCCTCACCGTCAGCGGACAGCTCGAAGGTGAGCTCGGCGCTACCGCCCTTGGAGCCATCTATACCTTCGGACCTACCTTCCGTGCTGAGAACAGCAACACTCCGCGTCACCTTGCAGAGTTCTGGATGGTGGAACCCGAGGTAGCCTTCCTCGACCAGGAGGAACTCATGGACCTCGAGGAGGACTTTATTAAATATTGTGTGCGCTGGGCACTCGACAACTGCAAGGACGACCTCGAGTTCCTGAACAAGATGATCGACAAGACGCTCATCTCCCGCCTCGAGGGTGTACTCAAGGAAACTTTCGTGCGCTTACCTTATACTAAAGGTATAGAGATCCTGCAGCAGGCCATCAAGGACGGACACAAGTTTGAGTTCCCGTGCAACTGGGGCGACGACCTCGCCAGCGAGCACGAGCGCTACCTCGTAGAGCAGCACTTCAAGAAGCCCGTCATCATGACCGACTATCCCCGCGAGTTCAAGTCGTTCTACATGAAGCAGAATCCCGGAGTATCCGGAGAGTCCGGAATATCCGGAGAATCTTCCGTCGGCTACAAGGGCGCCGTTGCCCCCGGCCCCACCATGCAGGGCACTGACGTCCTCTTCCCCCAGATTGGAGAAATCATTGGCGGCTCCGTCCGCGAGGAGAGCTACGACAAGCTCATGGCTGAGGTGAAGCGCCGTAACATGGACACCACCCATCTCTGGTGGTATCTCGATACCCGCAAGTGGGGAACGTGCCCGCATGCTGGCTTCGGACTCGGTTTCGAGCGCCTTATCCTCTTTGTTACGGGCATGCAGAACATCCGCGACGTCATACCGTTCCCGAGAACACCGAAGTCCGCAGAGTTCTAAATGTTAAATAATGATGAAAAATAGGTGTAATAATGACAAAATAACCTCGGAAAGTCACTTTTTTAGGCATTTTTCGAAAAAAATGTTGCAAAATCCTTGCAAGTTATCGGATTTATGCCTATATTTGCACCCAAAAACGTAGCTCTACCTAAGAGATACGGCTAAAAATTGTGAGAGAATAGAGAACAAATAAACATTTTTTATTAATTAATTTTAAATTAAAACCGTATGAACAAAAGATTTTTGAGTACACTGCTTACGGGTGCCTTCTTCTTGGCAGCCACAAGCATGTTCGTATCTTGTAAGGATTACGATGACGACATCGCAAACCTGCAAGATCAGATCAACAAGCGCGCTCTCGCAAGCGA
>CACXJZ010000030.1 GCA_902768105.1 uncultured Prevotellaceae bacterium | reverse complement strand
CGTTAGCACGATACTCTCGGAGATAATCTGCGAAAGAATCATACGCGGTGTGGCACCGATGGCACGGCGGATGCCTATCTCCGTCGTACGTTCCTTGACGGTGACCATCATGATGTTAGACACACCGATGGCACCAGCAAGCAACGTTCCTAAACCAACGAGCCAGATGAGGAAGTTTACACCCTTGAACAGATTATCCAGAAGCTGGAACAACACCTCGGTATTGAATACCATCGTTCCCTGCTCATCAGTAGGATCAACGAAATGTGCCATAGTCACGGCCTCACGGATTCGGTCGGTCAGTTTTGACATCACTACCCCCTTGCGGCCTGTGGCCACAATCATATCTACCTCGTTACCACGGTTATAGGTCTGTTGCATCAGCGTCAGAGGCAGCGTGACTTTTTCTTCTGCACGGCCATTGATATTCATATTTGCTGATGCATAATCCACGCCTATCACCTGATAGTAGGTAGAGTCAATGCGAATGCTCTTGCCACAGGGGTCGCCACCTTCCTTGAAAAGTTCCTTATAGATTTTCTTACCAATGACACACACCTTGCGGCCTTCTTTCATATCCATTTCATTAATGTAGCGCCCATAGTAGAGTTTAGGAGTAACCACTTTGGCATAATTGGGCGACGTGCCTTGTATGCGTGGCGTCGTCTTCTGGTCACCGTAGTAGGCAGTATTCGACTTTCCCCAAGGCGCGAAGAGCACGGGAGCCACCACGTCGAGTTCGGGCACGCGTTGATTCAGACGGTGGATGTCCTTATAGTCCATGCTCCACCAACGACCCTTACGGAAGCCCTTGTAGGCCTTTGACGTCTGCTGAGCCCAGACAATGACCGTGTTTTGGGCAAAGCCTTCGAAATTTTTCTCCAGCATTTCCTTCAGTCCCTGGCCCCCTCCAATGAGAGCCACCAGCATAAAGACGCCCCAGAATACACCGAATCCTGTCAGGAAACTCCTGCTCTTGTTACGCGTCAGCGTGTCAAGAATCTCTCTATATGTATCAATATCTATTCTCATGTTATTCAGCTCTTAATGCCTCAATGGGGCGGATTTTACTTGCCTTGTAGGCCGGTATCAGTCCGGCTATAGTTCCTGCGATAACCATCACCATCGTAGCCTCGATACACACGTCGAGTCCTACTGTCGGATCCAGGAACATGGTCGTCTGGAAAAGTCCTGTGTCAATGGTCTCGTGGCCCAGCGTAGCGTCCATATACTCATTGGCTCCGATGCCCAGCAGCATACCGATATAACCAAAGATGGTGGTGATAATCACACTCTCCACGATAATCAGTTTCAGGATGCTCCAAGGCTTGGCACCGATAGCCTTACGAATGCCGAACTCGTGGGTACGCTCCTTCACGGTGATGAGCATGATGTTCGACACGCCCACAATACCACTCAGCAACGTGAACAGGCCGACCACCCAGAGGAAGGTGCGGATGATGGCAATACCCGTCTCCATCTGCACGCTCTGCGTGTAGCCGTTCCATATCCAGATGGCACTCTCATCCTCAGGATGTGCCTGGTGGTTGGCATTCAGTTGTCGGCGATAGGCCTTCTCGAAAGCCTCGTTCGCCTTCTCTGTCAGCAACCCGTGGAAGGTGAACTCAATACGTCCCACCTCATCGGTATTGGCACCATAGATGCCCTTGATGGTGGAATAGGCCGAGAAAGCAGGATTCTCACCGTCCTCACGGTCCTTATAGATGCCCACCACCTTGAAGGCGAAGTCACCCACCTTCACGTAGCGGCCCAGCAACGACTTATAGTCCTTGGGCTCCAGCTCCTTGGCCTGCTTGTCGGTCAGCACGAGCACCTTACGCTTTCCCTGCAAGTCCAGATCGTTGATGAAACGGCCATAGAGCAAATCCCTTTTGCTAATCTTCGTATGAATGGGATGGACGCCTGCTATTTCCATACTCATGTACTCCTCGCCATTGGTGACCGTAGCACTGGTCCAGAAGGTGGCACCCACCTCGTCGATATTTTTCTTGAACTGCGTTTCGGTCGTGGTGACATCCTGTGTCTGCAGATTGATGCGACGCCCTTCCGGCAGGCCATTGTAAGGCTTCGAGGTACGTCCTCCGAACACCTCCATCGAGTTGCTCAGAATCTGCCCACTCTGCTTCAGGCTGGCATTGATGAGGCCATTGCCTGCTCCCAGCAGCACAATGATCATGAAGATACCCCATGCCACTGCAAAGCCCGTCAGTCCTGTACGCTCAATAACTCCATCCTTGATTCTGATGATGCGGTTTGTCTGCTGTGCCACGCCTGGGTCGTGCGTGACGATGATTTGTGTCATTCCCTCATCCTGATTCAACTGCTTCAACAGCTGCATCACCTCCACACTCGTCTTCGAGTCGAGGGCACCCGTTGGCTCGTCAGCCAGGATAATCTGCGGCTGTGTGATAAGTGCACGGGCAATAGCCACACGCTGACGCTGACCACCCGACAGTTCATTGGGATAGTGGTTTGCCCAGTCTAACAGACCCAGCTTCTCCAGGTATTCCAAAGCAAGGGTGTGTCGCTTTTTACGCGACACCCCTTGATAAAAGAGTGGCAACTCCACGTTTTCCACGGCAGTTTTAAACGAGATGAGATTAAATGATTGGAAGATGAAGCCTATCATGTGGTTGCGGTACTCGGCAGCCTTTCGCTCCGAGAGGTTCTTGATGAGCACGCCATTCAGCTCGTAGGTGCCGGAGTCGTAATTGTCCAAGATACCTAATATATTTAATAAGGTACTCTTGCCAGAACCTGAGGCACCCATGATGCTGACAAACTCACCCTTCTCGATGTCGAGCGTGATGCCCTTCAGCACGTGCAGAGGTTGTGCACCCTGATAGGTCTTGTTAATGTCTAGCAGATGTATCATCTATGATTTTCGATTTACGATTTATTGGTTTGACGGGCAAAGATACGAAAAAGTTGCAACGGTCTGCAACTTTCTAATCTTTTTTTAGTTTTTCTCCCAAGCCTTAACAACCTCTTCCATAGAAACGTCTAAAAGCTTCATCTGACGGAAGAGCTCGGGTAACTGCTGCTCCTTGAACACACGGCGGCGTTCCTCGCGAATCTTTTCAGCGGCACCTGGGGTTACGAAGTACCCCAGGCCACGCTTGTTATAAATTATATTTGCACGAGAGAGTTCGTCATAGGTCTTCACCGCAGTATTGGTGTTAACCTCCAGCATCACGGCATACTCACGGACTGACGGTATACGGTCGTCATCCTTGTATGTACCGGCTAGTATCTCGTCGCAGAGGCGGTCTGCCATCTGCAAGTATATCGGTTTGTCAGAATGGAATGTCATATGTTCAAGTATTTACGGGAAATAACCTGCATGCGGCAGAAAATGCGATAAGAGAGCCAGTAGTGAACAGCGGCCAAGAGATAGATGAGTACAAGAAATACGTAGAACAGCCAATGGTATGCGGCTTTACCATCCGCCGTCGTATATATCGGGAAGGACTGCCAGTCAATGATGCCAACAGTAGCACGCACACCCCACATGACGAGGAAGAAGCCGATGACGACAAGCACACTTGTCAGAACGAACGCCAGCCTGCGGAACAATGCGCCGCCAAGGATATAGACGGAGTGGAAATAGATGAGCCAGCCTATCATCCATACTCCCCATGGCCAATGATAAGCATTATGCGCATCAAAGAAATAAGGCACGCCCCAGATGACGACACGTCCGGTCAGCAGGTCAGTCAGCACGCGCAGGCCATCGGCTATGCAATAAGCCACGAAGGTTCCGACGCCCACCGATACGACAACATGGAGGAAACAGGCTAAGTATTTCTCCAAGTTAGAAGCTGGCAGCGTCAGGAAAGTGGAGCGTCGCGCGTTGGTTTTCAGGTGCGAGAAAATCAAGGAGGCACAAATCATCATGGCAATAAGGAAGAAGAACTGACCGAAATCGGCCGACCCATTGACTTGTGAAGCATACATCTCGCGGACAACGTCTATTCCAACGTGCTCCAATTCTTCGCTGTAATTGATGCCCTGCACTCGTGTGATGAATAAGTCAGCCAGGAACAACACCAGCGTATAGACACCAAAGACGCCTAACCACGTGTTGCGTGTCACACAAAAATGGTTCTTCAGCATCCAACCGAATCTCTTTATATCAAACTGTTTCATTTTACCAATCCTTTCGTTACAGCGTTAAACAATAGTTCGAGGTTCACTTGCGTCTCAGGGTCACCGGCGTTACGCTTGGCTATGACGGCGTTGCCCTGCAGCGTGGGTTCTGCATAGAGCACCGTGTCGTCCATCTGCTGCGGCAGGCGGTATTCGAACGTGTATTTCTCCGTAATCTCCTGTGTAGAGGCATTGAGCAGCAGCGACTGCTGGTCGAGCATGAGAATATGGTCTAGGAGCTGTTCCACGTCGTGTACCTGATGGGTAGAGATGATGACCAGGCGGTCGTCGTTCATATACTGCGCCACTACCTTGCGGAACTGCGACTTTGAGGGGATGTCCAGTCCGTTGGTCGGCTCGTCCATCAGGAGATATTTCGTATTCGTAGCCATTGCGAAGGCGATAAAGGCCTTCTTCTTCTGTCCCATCGAGAGGTCATTGAGCTTCACATCTCCTGGAAGTTCGAAGTCACGCAGGCAACTCTGCAGAATCTCGTCAGAGAATCGGGGATAGAACTGACGATGGAGTGCCACATACTCTGACAGGCAGAGCGTCGGCAACTCAAACTCCTCCGTCACGAGGAACACCTCGCGCATCGTCTCCGGCAGTCGTTTGCATGTTTCGATGTCATCGCAAGTAACAGAACCTGCCGTCGGTCGCAGTAGACCAGAGAGCAGGTAGAGCAGCGTGCTCTTGCCTGTGCCGTTCTTGCCTAAGAGTCCATAAACTCGGTTTTCAGTCAGTTGCAGACTGAAACCGTCGAACACAAGTGCCTTACTGCCTTTGTATTTGAACTTGATGTTGTTTACTTCAATCATGTTATTTGTCGTATTTAAGATATGAATATTTATTCTCTTTTAGGTGTACTACCGTAATAGTACACTGCAAAGGTACGACAAACAAACATTCCCTCCAAACTTTTCAACCACTTTTTTCGTGTCTTTCAGTTTCTTTAACATTTCCTCCTTATTATATATGTGCGCGTGTGTTGATGATTGTTCAAAAACTGCGCTTTATTTTGCGCGTACGCAAACGGTTGTTTGTGCCTACGCGAACGGTTGTTTGCGCGTACGCAAACGATAATGAGATGGCATGTATCCATTTGATTCATGGCATCCTTTCCTTCATTACATCCCAGGAAAGAATGGCTTACAGCGTATGTATCATCGCGTTTGGTCTGGTGTTCAGTCGCGCACGTCGGCACCCCACATCATCTTTTCGCGTAGGGTCTGGAAGTGAGTCTGACGGGGACGTTTCACTATCTGTGCCTTGTAGGGAGCGAGGTGCAGCGTCAGGCGGGTGCCTTCCTGCATGCTTTCGCTGCGCCCGTCAATGGCAACAAGGTAATTGCCCGTACGGCTCTCTACCTCAATCTGCAGTGTGGCCGTCTCAGGAATAACGAGCGGACGGGTGTTGAGCGAGTGGGGGGCAACGGCCGTCATCGAGAATACGCGCGTCTGCGGAATGATGATAGGTCCACCGTTCGACAGCGAATAAGCCGTAGAACCCGTAGGCGTGCTAACCACCAGTCCGTCAGCCTGGTAAGTTGTCAGATATTCGCCGTTCACGATGGCACGGATAGAAATCATCGATGCGTTGTCGTGCTTCAGGATGGCCACGTCGTTCAGCGCACAATTGTAGCCCTGAAGTGACTGCCCCTCGGTATCCACCTGGATCAGCGAACGCTGGTCAAGCCATACGTGACCGTTCAGAATATCCTTGATACACTGCTCGAACTCGTCAGGGCGAATATCGGCCAGGAAACCCAGACGCCCCATGTTGACACCGATGATGGGTGTGCAGGCTGCACCGACAATGCCTGCCGTACGCAACAATGTGCCGTCGCCACCCATAGAGATGGCGTAGTCGTAGGGTTCCTCGTAGCGGTCGAATACGTGAGTGAACTGTGGCTGTACACCTGCAGTGTGCTGCAGGAACTCAAAATACTCACGGTCAACGTGCACTTCTGCCTCGTACTTTTTCAGGCACGAGAGCACTTCCTGAATGGAGGCAGACTTCTTGGCTTGGTAGCAGTTGCCGAACAAAGCGATAATTAATTTACGTCTATGCATAAAATTTTAGGGGCGAAAATGCCGTTATTTGCCAATTTATTTGTAATTTTGCCTACAAAAGTAATAATTAGTAAACGAATAAGCAAATAAATATGACGAAATTAAGCGTAAATATCAACAAAGTTGCCACGCTACGCAATGCCAGAGGGGGTAATAACCCCGATGTGGAGCGTGTTGCACAAGATTGTGAAATGTTTGGTGCTCAGGGAATTACCGTTCATCCACGACCTGACGAGCGTCACATCCGCTATCAGGATGTGCGACTGCTGAAGCCGCTCATCACGACAGAGTTTAACATTGAAGGCAACCCCATCCCGTCGTTTACTGACTTGGTGCTTGAGGTGAAGCCCAAGCAGGTGACGCTGGTTCCCGACGGTCACGACCAGCTGACGTCGAATCACGGATGGGACACCATTGAGAACCGTGTGTTCCTGACTGACATCTGTGCCCGCTTCAAGGAAGCCGGCATCCGTACGAGTATCTTCGTTGACCCCGATGTAAAGATGGTGGAGGGGGCTAAACTGTGTGGTGCCGACCGTGTGGAGCTCTATACAGAGCCTTACGCATCAGGTTATCTGGCAGACCGTGAGGCCGCCATCGCACCGTTTGTCGAGGCTGCGCAGGCTGCACGTGACTGCGGATTGGGCCTGAATGCCGGTCACGACCTGTCGCTGGTGAATCTGTACTACTTCCACCAGCAGATACCCTGGCTTGACGAGGTGTCGATAGGTCACGCTATCATCTGTGATGCCCTGTACATGGGACTTCGTGAAACAATCAGACAATATCTAAAAGCATTAGAATAAGACTATGAAAAAGGTATTTATGTTTTTGGCAGAAGGCTTCGAGGATGTCGAGGCCCTGATACCGCTGGACGTACTGCGTCGCGGTGGTGTGGATGTGAAGACCGTCAGCATAGGAGACGGATACGTTGTAACGTCAGCTCATGGTGTGAACATCGAGGCCGACCTCATGTTCATGGAAATCAATCCCAAGGAGGCCGACCTGCTTATGCTGCCCGGCGGCATGCCTGGCGCCAGCAACCTGTATGCACACGAGGAGCTGTGTGACGCGCTGCTGAAGCAGAACGAGCAGGGCAAGATGATTTCCGCCATCTGCGCTGCACCCGCTGTGGTCTTGGCCCAGCTGGGCATCCTGAACGGCAAGAAAGCCACGTGCTATCCGGGGTTCGAGCAGATGCTGACGGAGGCTACATATACGGGTGACCTTGTGACCGTCGATGGTAACATCACTACCGCAGAGGGTCCTGCCGCCGCCTTCCCCTACGCCTACGAGTTGTTGGCTCAGCTCGTTGACCAGGCCACTGCCGACCAGATAGCCGAAGGCATGCGTTACAAGCATCTTATGGCATGAGTGACTACGTCATCATCGTAGCAGGCGGGAAGGGCCTGCGCATGGGAACGGATATTCCGAAGCAGTTTCTGCCCATTGGCGGAAAACCAGTGCTTATGCGTACTATTGAGCGCTTCCGCGAATATTCTGAGTCCTTGCAGATAATTCTCGTATTGCCCAAAACACAGCAGGACTATTGGAAGGAATTGTGCCACCAGTACTCCTTCCCCCTCCCTCAACAGGGAGGGGTAGGGGGTGGGTCTGGAGCCCCTTATCTTCTGGCCGATGGCGGCGAAACGCGTTTCCACAGCGTGCAGCACGGCTTGGCACTGATACCTGATGATGCAGAGGGCGTGGTAGGTGTGCACGATGGTGTGCGCCCTTTCCCCAGCATCGAGGTCATCCATCGCTGCTATGAGACGGCTCGCACGGCAAAAGCTGTCATTCCCGTTATTCCTGTTGTCGAAACCCTACGACGAATTACACAAAAGGAACCGTCCCTTTTGTGTCATTCTGAGACGGTGCCTCGTGGTGACTATCGTTTGGTGCAGACACCGCAGACCTTTGACATTCAATTACTCAAGGCTGCCAACCGCCAGCCCTATCGTGATTTTTTTACTGACGACGCCTCGGTGGTAGAAGCCTACGGACAAAGGGTAAGCATGGTCGAGGGTAACCGTGAGAACATCAAGATTACCACCCCCTTCGACCTCAGCATTGCCGAAGCAATACTAACCCATCATCCATAATGAACATCCTGCAGCAAGACATACAATACCTGCCTGGCGTAGGACCGAACCGGAAGAAGATGCTCTGCGAGGAGCTGGGCATCAGCACCATCGGCGACTTGTTGCAGTATTATCCCTATCGCTATGTCGATCGCAGTCGCTTGTACAGCATTAGCGAGCTGAATGGCGAAATGCCGTTCGTACAAGTATGCGGCTATATCTTAAGTTTTGAGACGTTCAAGATGAGTGCCCGCAAGGAGCGGGTGGTGGCCCATTTTACCGATGGCAGCGGCAAAGTGATGGACCTGGTGTGGTTCGTCTATGGCAAGAGCGCTCTCACGAAATACAAGGTGAATACCAAGTATGTGGTTTTTGGCAAGCCTTCCGTCTTCAACGGACGTATCCAGGTGGCGCACCCTGATATTGATTTGGCAGAGACGCTGGAGCTCTCGACCATGAAGATGCTACCTTACTACCACACGACGGAGAAGATGAAGAAGGCTGGCATGAACTCGCGAACCATCGAGAAACTGACGAAGACGATGGTGAGCACCATCAAGGAGACGCTGCCTGAGACCTTGCAGCCCGACATGCTCGAGCGCTTGCATCTGATGGGGCGCGACGAGGCCCTGCGCACCATTCATTATCCGCAAAACGCTAAAGATCTGGAGCGTGCCCGCGTTCGTCTGAAGTTCGAGGAGCTGTTTTACGTGCAGCTTAATATAATAAGGTACGCGAGCGACCACCGCCGCAAGTATCGTGGTTACGTGTTCAACCGTGTGGGCGACTTGTTCAACTCCTTTTACTATCACCACCTGCCCTTTGAACTGACGGGGGCGCAGAAGCGCGTTATTCGTGAGATTCGCAAGGACACGGGCAGTGGCAAGCAGATGAATCGTCTGCTGCAGGGCGATGTAGGCTCAGGAAAAACCCTCGTCGCACTGATGTCGATGCTCATTGCCCTGGACAACGGCTATCAGGCCTGCATCATGGCTCCTACGGAGATACTTGCTGAACAGCACTCGCAGACCATCCGTGACTTCCTCGGTGATATGGCTGTCCGCGTAGAACTGCTGACGGGCATAGTGAAGGGTAAGAAACGTGAGGAGGTTCTCAACGGACTGTTGACGGGCGAGGTACAGATACTTGTCGGCACCCATGCTGTCATCGAGGATACGGTGCAGTTTGCACGTCTCGGCTTTGTGGTGGTTGACGAACAGCACCGCTTCGGCGTTGCCCAGCGTGCCAAGCTCTGGAGCAAGAGTCAGAATCCGCCCCATGTGCTCGTGATGACGGCCACACCCATTCCTCGCACGCTGGCGATGACGCTCTATGGTGACCTTGATGTGAGCGTCATCGACGAACTGCCGCCCGGTCGCAAGCCCATCCGCACGTTGCATGTCTATGATAACAGGCTGGGTACGCTCTATAACGGCATCCACCGGCAGATAGAGCAGGGCCGACAGGTGTATATCGTCTTCCCGCTTATCGAGGAGAGCGAGAGCATGGACCTGAAGAATTTGGAAGACGGCTTCGAACAGCTCAAGGTCGTGTTCCCTGAATACCGGCTGAGCAAAGTGCATGGCAAGATGAAGCCCAAGGAAAAGGAAGAGGAGATGCAGCGCTTTGTCAGCGGCGAGACGCAGATACTTGTTGCTACGACTGTCATCGAGGTTGGTGTCAACGTGCCCAATGCCTCTGTGATGGTCATACTTGAGGCCCAGCGCTTCGGTCTGAGTCAGTTGCACCAGCTGCGCGGACGTGTGGGGCGTGGTGCTGACCAAAGCTTCTGTATCCTCGTTACCAATTATAATCTCAGCGCGGATACACGTAAGCGTATCGATATCATGTGTGATACGAACGATGGCTTCCGCATAGCCGAAGCCGACCTGAAACTGCGTGGCCCGGGTGACCTGGAGGGAACACAGCAGAGCGGTATGGCCTTTGACCTGAAAATTGCCGATATTGCCCGTGACGGACAGCTCGTACAGCTGGCTCGCGACGAGGCCCAGCGCATCGTTGAAGACGACCCGACTTGTCAGGATGCGAAGTACCTTGTTTTATGGAATCGCCTGCGCGAATTGCGGAAAACAAATATTAACTGGGCAGCCATTTCGTAAACGTAAACGTGGTAGAAAGTGTTAAAATACACACAAATAGTGTTAAGAGTCATCCGCCTTTACAAAATAATTATTACCTTTGCACCGTTTTTATATCATAAGGTAGCATTATGCATGCCTATTTTTAACCAAATAAATATGATTTTTAAGACATTAAAGACAATTGCATTCACGGCATTAGCAACCTTGACCACCCTCCCTATGATGGGACAGGATCTCTTGGCTAACCAAGCACCCATCGACCGTAAAATGAAAGCCGTCGATTCAGTAGCATTCAATCAATTACTTCGCGTAGAAGCAACCGAACTTCCTGGAACTGACTTGTATCAGGACTGGGACAATAGATATGTCAGCCGTGCCAACGGCCTCCTTCCCGATGAATTCCGCATTGACCTCCGTGGTTTCCACATGCCTACTCCCAGCCGCGTAGTTACATCTAACTTCGGCGCACGTTGGGGACGTCAGCACAAGGGTCTTGACATCAAGGTCTATATTGGTGACACTATCCGTGCAGCATTCAGCGGAAAGGTACGTATCGTACGCTATGAGCCGCGCGGCTATGGTAAGTATGTTGTTATCCGCCACGACAACGGTCTGGAGACCGTCTATGGTCATATGTCTGCTCAGCTGGTTCGCGAAAACCAGGTTGTAAGAGCTGGTGACGTTATTGGCCTGGGTGGTAACACGGGTCGTAGCACCGGTTCTCACCTGCACTTCGAGACCCGTCTCTGTGGTGTAGCCCTGAACCCCGCCCTCATGTTTGACTTCAAGAATCAGGACGTTGTTGACGACTACTACGTGTTCCGCAAGTCAACTTACGATCGCGAGTCTGCTCAGGCTACTCGTCTGCGTGGTGCTGGTGGTTCTGTCGCTGCTACTCCCGAGCCCAGAACTCATGAGGTGGCTGCCGTTACACCTGCTCCCCGTCAGAAGGCTGATTTCGGTAACGTGCGTTTCCACAAGGTGAAGAAGGGTGAGACGCTCTATTCCATCGCCCGCAAGCGTGGCACAAGCGTTGATAAGCTCTGTAAGTTGAACCGCATCGGTAAGAGCTTCCGCCTGACTCCTGGTCAAGTAATCAAGTACAACTAAAATAGAAATAAAAAGGGCTTCCCAATCAGGAAGCCTTTTTTATTTGTTATTCATCTTCTTCAATGTACTCGTAGTCCTCAAGGTTTTCTTCGTCAACGTATTCAATGTCTTCGTCCTCGCCCTCGTCCATCAGTTCTGCGGCAAACTGGCTCATGTCTTTGTCGCGGTGAACGATAGATTCTGACGTGGTGACGGAAGCCAGCTTGTTGCTTTCGGCATTCAGTTCCTGCCACAGCACGTCCTTCAGCTTATCCAGATGCATCTGTGCCACCGCAGAGATAAAGACCACAGGAATGTTCTCTCCGTCGGCCTTCAACTGTTCCTCAACCTCTGTCCGCAGCATTTCAACGAGTTCCTCGTCCAGCAGGTCACACTTCGTGACGGCCAGCACGCGGTGCTTGTCGAGCAACTCGGGGTTAAACTGCCGTAGCTCGTTCAGCAGGATGTTGTACTCCTTCCTGATGTCTTCCGTGTCGCCAGGCACCATGAACAGCAGCAGCGAGTTGCGCTCAATGTGGCGCAGGAAGCGCAGGCCGAGGCCCTTGCCCTCGCTGGCACCCTCAATGATGCCGGGTATGTCGGCCATCACAAACGATTGGTTGTCGCGATAGCCCACGATGCCCAGTGACGGCTCCATCGTGGTAAAGGGATAGTTGGCAATCTTTGGGCGTGCGTTCGATAGTGCTGACACCAGTGTCGATTTACCTGCGTTGGGGAAACCCACCAGTCCTACGTCAGCCAGCAGTTTCAGTTCCAGGATGATGGTCATCTCCTGCATCGGCTCGCCTGGTTGGGCGTAGCGTGGTGCCTGATTGGTAGCCGAGCGGAACTGGAAGTTGCCCAGTCCACCGCGTCCGCCTTTCAGCAGCAGTACCTCCTGACCGTCGTAGGTTACGTCGCAGACGTACTTGCCCGTCTCGGCATTATAAACTACCGTTCCGCAGGGCACGTCGATATACACGTCCTTGCCGTCGGTGCCGTGACATTTGTCTTTGCCGCCGTTGCCTCCGTGCTCTGCAAAGATGTGGCGTTCGTACTTCAGGTGCAGTAGCGTCCAGTAGTTGTGGTTGCCACGCAGGATGATGCTACCCCCTTTGCCACCGTCACCGCCGTCAGGGCCGCCGTTGGGGTTATACTTCACGTGACGCAGGTGCATCGACCCGCGTCCGCCCTTACCTGAACGGCAGTATATCTTGACGTAATCTACGAAGTTACTTTCCATTACAAGTTATCAATTACTTTCTGAATATCAGCGAAGATACGCTCCAGCGTGCCCAGACCGTCGATGTGGTGGTGCAGGCCCTCCTGCTTGTACCACTCAATGAGCGGCTGCGTCTGCGAGTGATAAACCACGAGGCGCTTCTTGATGGTCTCCTCGTTGTCGTCGGCACGACCGCTCTGCTGTCCGCGCAGTAGTAGTCGCTTCATCAGCTCATCCTCGGGCACGTCTAGCTCAATCATGGCTGCCACCTTGTCGCCGCGATCGCTGAGCATCTGTTTCAGGGCCTCTGCTTGCGGAATGGTGCGTGGGAAACCGTCAAAGATGACGCCCTTGTGTCCACGTCCGAAGCCGTCATACACCTTGGCTAGGATGGATACCATCAGCTCGTCGGGAATCAGCTGGCCGTTGTCAATGTATCCCTGAGCTGTCTTGCCCAGTTCTGAACCTTTCTTGATTTCCTCGCGGAGCACGTCGCCCGTTGAGATATGACCCAGCCCGTAGTGCTGAATCAGCAAATCGCTCTGCGTTCCCTTTCCGGAACCAGGCGCACCGAAAATTACGATATTCTTCATAACCAGTCTCTGTTCTTGTTGGTTTTCTTTTACTTTTACTTCTTTTCCTTTGTACCACAGGTCGGTCATCAGGTCCTTCTGGTCCTTGCCTGACTCCACATCGCTGGGCAGATAGGGTAATTTCACAAACTTCATAACCTCTTACTCCTCGTATAAAGTATAAATTTCAGGCAGGTTGCGTCCAGCCTGGTCGTAGTCGAGTCCGTAGCCCACAATGAAGTCATTGGGAATAGAGAAGGCGGCATACTCAATGTCAAGAGGCTCTTCCATCTTGTCGGGCTTCACGAAAAGTGTGCAGACGTGTACCGAGGCAGTGCGGCGGGTGCCGAGCGACTCTACTATCTGCTTCATTGTACGGCCCGTGTCCACGATGTCCTCCACGATGATGACGTGACGGTCGGTCAGATCCTCATTGATGCCCAGCACCTCTTTTACTTTACCCGTCGAGGTGACGCCTTGGTAGGATGCCAGCTTGACGAATGAAATCTCGCACGGAATGGTTATCTCGCGCATCAGGTCTGCGGCAAAGACGAAAGCACCGTTGAGCACGCCGAGAAATAACGGGTTCTTGCCTTCCATGTCCTTGTTGATGCGTGCCGCAAGCTCTTTGATTCGCTGCTTGATTTCTGCCTCCGTGATGGACGTTTTGAACGTCTTGTCTTTGATTTTTACGATACTCATAGCGGTAAAAGTTTATATTTGATGCAAAATTACAAAATAATTTTGAATAATCAATTCACAATTCACAAATATTTTGTAACTTTGCCGACATATGAAGATATTTACCGGTGCTCAGATACATGAGCTAGACCAATACACCATTAAAAACGAGCCCATCGAGTCCATTGATTTGATGGAGCGCGCAGCCAAGGCTCTCGTCAGAGCCATCTGTGAACAGTGGGCCAGTACAACCCCCGTCGTCGTATTTGCCGGACCAGGCAACAACGGTGGTGACGCGCTGGCCGTTGCCCGTCTTCTGGCTGAAGCGGGCTACGTGGTTTCCACCTACCTTTTCAACATCTCGGGCCACTTGTCGAGCGACTGTGCCGTCAACCGCCAGCGGCTCGTAGAGTGCAAGATGGCGCGGGCGTTCACCGAGGTGTCGCAGGAGTTTGAGCCGCCCCAGCTCGAGGCCGACACGTTGGTGGTTGACGGACTGTTCGGCTCTGGTCTTAACAAGCCGCTGTCGGGTGGTTTCGCCTCGCTGGTGAAGTACATCAACGCCTCGCCGTCGCGCGTGGTCAGCATCGACCTGCCCTCAGGACTGATGAGTGAGGATAATACCTATAATATACAGGCCAACATCATACATGCCGACCTTACGCTCACCCTCCAACAGCCCAAGCTCTCGTTCTTCTTCCCTGAGAACCAGCAGTTTCTGGGCAAGGTGCGTGTGCTCGACATCCGACTGAGTGCCGAGGGTGCCACAAAGATTGACGCCCAGTATAATATCATTGGAGAGACAGAGATACGTCCGCTACTACTTGGACGCGACCGCTATGCCCACAAGGGCAACATGGGCAATGCCTTGCTCATTGCCGGTAGTTACGGAATGGCGGGTGCCGCTGTGCTGGCAGCCAAGGCTTGTCTGCGCTCAGGAGCTGGCAAGGTCACCGTCCACTCTCCTCGTCGTAACAACGTCATCCTGCAGATTTCTGTGCCCGAGGCAGTCGTACAACTCGACACCGAGGAGACCATCTTCTCTGAGGCGGTCGATCCGGAGGACTACAATGCCCTTGGCATCGGACCAGGCCTTGGACAGAGCGAGACAACGGCCATTGCCCTCATTGCACAGCTGCGCCGCACGCAGTGCCCCATCGTGGCTGATGCCGATGCACTCAACATGCTGGCCAACCACCGTGCGTGGATGATGCAGCTGCCCAAGGGCATCATCCTTACGCCTCACCCCAAGGAGTTCGATCGTCTGGAAGGCCACTCTGCCGACAGCTACGAACGTCTGACGAAGGCGCGTCAGTTGGCTGAGCGCTTGCAGGGCTACGTTATCCTGAAGGGTCACTATTCTGCCCTCTGCTGTCCTGACGGTCACGTCATGTTCAACAATACCGGCAACGCAGGTATGGCGACGGCCGGCAGCGGCGACGTGCTGACGGGCATCATCACGGCACTCCTGGCTCGCGGTTACGACCAAAAGGAGGCCTGCATGGTGGGCATGTACCTGCACGGGCTGGCCGGCGATATCGCTGCCAAGCACGTAGGCATGGAGAGCCTCATTGCCAGCGACCTCATCCAGTACTTGCCTGATGCATTCAAACGACTAAACGATTGAAGTAAAGGTAAAAAAGTAATAATAAAAGTAAGACAGAAAAATGAAGATCAGTAATATAATCTGTGTGTTAAATTGGGTAAAGGTTTTACCTTTTTGCTTTTTTGCCTTTTTGCCTTTAAGTGCGCAGACTGCCTTGACCAAATATCAGCCGGGCGTCACGCCTGAAGGTGCCGTCTATTATCTTCCCAAGACGGCCATGCGCTTCGTGGTGAAGGTAGAACAGACAACCTATACCCCTGGCGAGTATGCTGCCTACGCCGAGCGTTACCTAGCGTTGCACGACACAGGGCTGGAGCCTGCGGTCAGCTATCGCGTCATCGGTCTGTCGATGACCACCGTCGGTGAACCTGACACTGCCAAGTGCTACTCGGTGAAGTTCAATGCCAAGAGTGCTGCCTCGAACATGCAACTCACGGAAGACGGCGTGCTACTGACTATCAATGCGCAGGCCACGACGCCAGCGGCCCTGCCTGCGCCCTTCGTGCCTGCTCGCAAGCCTGCTGTGGTCAATCCGCGACAGTTCCTGAGCGAGGAGATTCTCTCTGCAGGTAGCACGGCTAAGCGTGCCGAGCTTATTGCGCAGGATATCTTTACTATTCGTGAGAGCAAGAATCAGTTGACACGTGGCGAGGCCGACTACATGCCTCAGGACGGCGAGCAGCTGCGCATCATGCTGGCACGTCTCGACCAGCAGGATGAGGCGCTCACCAAGCTGTTTGCCGGCACTACCATCAGCGACACCTCCGAGTTTGTCATCTCTCTTTGTCCGATGGCTGAGGTCAAGCAGCAGGTGCTGTTCCGCCTGTCGCAGAAGACGGGACTGGTTGATGCCGATGATCTCTCGGGTGAGCCGTTCTACCTTACCGTCGAGGACCTGCATACCGTGGCGCCTCCCGTTGAGGAGGAGGGCAAGAAGCGCAAGAAAGCCCCCGAGAGCGGTATCTACGTCAATGTCCCAGGGCGTATCCGCGTCACCGTCACACAGAGTCTGCGTACGCTCCTCACGTCTGAGTTTGCTGCCGGACAGTTCGGCAACGTAGAACTGTTGAGCGGCGAGCTCTTCAATAAGCGCTACACCACTCATGTATGGCTGAATCCCGTCAACGGCAGCGTCGAGAAGCTCGAGGCTGAACAGCCGAAATAACCTAAAGGATTCTTACTGAACCGCCCGTTCCTCGTAACTGAGGTAGGCTCTTTCTTTTTTGTTGACTGTCAACAAGATTGGTGACTATTGTCAACAGTTTGACGACTATGGTCATTGCTGATGCTTTGTGCGACAACGTAGGCGGTGGTCCAGGCTGCTTGGAAATTGAAACCGCCCGTGATGCCGTCAATGTCGAGCACCTCACCAGCGAAGTAGAGGTGGGGCTGCAGCCTGCTCTCGAGCGTGGTGGGGTAGACATCAGAAAGGGACACGCCGCCGCAGGTGACGAACTCGTCCTTGAAGGGGGCACGGCCGGCAATGAGGTACTGATCGTTGGTGAGAATGTTGACTAGACGGTTGAGCTCTTTCTTGTTGAGGCTGCCCCAGAGGGCATGGGCTCTGCCTTGTAAGCTTTTTTCCGTCAGATAGTTCCATAGGCGTGCAGGCAGGCCGAAGGGGCGTACGCTCGACAGTTGCTTCTGGGTATGTCTGATGGTTAGCGTCGTCAGCTCGTCCATCACCGCCTGCTCGCGCTCACCCGTCCAGTTGATGCTGAGCGAATGGCGGTAGGCGCTGTCGGCCAGTAGGCGTGCACCGTAGCTCGACAGCTTGAGGATGGCGGGTCCGCTCATGCCCCAATGGGTAATGAGCAGCGGCCCCTCGGCTCGCAGCTTTGTGCCGGGCAGCATCGTCTGCGCCTGATTGATGACGGTGCCCATGAGTGCTGTCAGCGCCGCGTCCTCAATGCGGAAGGTGAAGAGGGAAGGGCACGGATGGGTGGAGGGCGGAAGGTGTAGGGTGGAGGGGGAAGTAATGCCGCCGGTGGTGATGACAATGTAGTCGTAGTTGGAGAGTTCCTCCAGGCTGTTAATCTTATGGTTCGTTCGGATGTCGATGTCGTGGCGGTGGGCCTCATGGAGGAAGCAGTCAATAATGACCTGTGAGTCCTGTGCGGCAGGAAACACGCAGTGGTCTGCCTGCACCGTCAGGGGCACACCGTGGTGCTCGAACCACTGGTAGGCGTCGCGGTAGTTGAACACGTTGAAGAGGCGCTTCAGCAGACGGTGACCGCGCGGATAGACCTGCGCGAGATCGCTGACATCCTCGAACGTGTTGGTGCAGTTGCAGCGTCCGCCGCCCGACACCTTGACCTTGCGCAGCACCCGCGTGCCGCCCTCGAAGATTGTGACACCCATCTGCGGGCACATCTCCTTCAGGTTAATGGCGCAGAAAAAGCCTGCTGCACCGCCTCCGATGATTGCTGTTTGCTGTTTTTTTCCCATTTTCACGTGCAAAGATATAAAATAATTGAGAAATGAGAATTGAGAAATGAGAATTTTTTTGTATCTTTGCAGGTGAATATGAAAACTATAATTATTACCATGCTATTGGTGCTGTCGGCTCAGGGAGCCGTGGCCCAGCAAACCATTGAGGACATTCGTAAGGCGTATGCTGGTGTGGTGGAGTATATCGGCATGATGAGCGATGACTTCCCCGGTGAGGGTATTCCGCCGGAATACTACCACCTGCACGCATCACAAATGCTGCCGGCAACGGGAATGCACAAAGAGGACATTCGTCTGTACTACTACGACGTGGAAGAGGAAAATGAGGATGAGCCGAGGATTTATCCGCTTCATTACCTGCGCTTTGCCACGACGAAGTACAACTACGCTGCCCGCGAGTTCTACGAGGAGTACCTCTATGACGAGAAGGGACAACTGATGTTCGTCTATGCCATCAACCCTGACGTGAGCGAGAACATGTTACCCTATGAGCTGCGTCTGTGGTACGACGGCAAGCGTCTGCTGCGTTTCCAGGCCAAGAAGTTCGTGGGGAAATTAGAATACCTTGACATAGCATCGCTGCGTAAAGGGACCTTCGCGGAGGAATATTCGGGGACGACTGTTCCCGAGCAGTACCGTAGTGTGGTTGAATTCCTGCCTGAGCGTGCCAAGGGTTTTCTGGCGATGTTCAAGAGCATTGAAAACTGTGCTTACGTTGGTGAATCTGAAAATAACTAATAACTCATGAGTGACGAAATAAAAGATATTACACTACCCGAGGACTTGGAGAACTCTGAGAACCCTGAGTGTTCCGAAAACTCCGAATCCCATTCCGACTATAAACCCGTGAACCGCTTTGATGCGGCGGCCGTGCATCACCTGAGTGGTATGTACCAGAGCTGGTTCCTGGACTATGCCTCGTACGTCATCCTGGAGCGTGCTGTGCCACACATTGAGGACGGCCTGAAACCTGTGCAGCGCCGAATACTGCACTCGATGAAGCGTATGGACGACGGCCGCTACAACAAGGTGGCGAACATTGTGGGACACACCATGCAGTTCCACCCTCACGGCGATGCCAGTATCGGCGATGCGCTGGTGCAGTTGGGACAGAAGGACCTTTTGGTGGATACGCAGGGAAACTGGGGTAATATCCTGACGGGTGACCGTGCTGCCGCACCGCGATACATCGAGGCGCGCCTGTCGAAATTTGCCTTGGACACCGTGTTCAACCCCAAAACGACGGAGTGGCAGTTGTCGTACGACGGCCGTAACAAGGAGCCTATCACGCTGCCCGTGAAGTTCCCCCTGCTGCTTTCGCAAGGTGCCGAGGGTATTGCCGTGGGACTGTCGTCGAAGATTCTCCCCCATAACTTCTGCGAGATTTGTGATGCTGCCGTCAGCTACCTGCAGGGCGAGGAGTTCCACCTGTATCCTGACTTCCAGACGGGAGGCAGCATCGATGTCAGCAAGTACAACGACGGACAGCGTGGTGGCGTGCTGAAGGTGAGGGCGAAGATCGAGAAGCTCGACCCGAAGACGCTCGTCATTCGTGAGTTGCCGTTCTCGAAGACCGTATCGACACTCATTGAGAGCATCACCAAGGCCATTGAGAAGGGCAAGATCAAGGCACGCAACGTTACAGACCTAACGTCGGCCGAGGTGGAGATACAGGTACACCTAGCTCCTGGCGTCAGTAGCGACAAGACCATCGATGCGCTGTATGCCTTTACCGACTGTGAGATCAATATCTCGCCCAACTGCTGTGTCATCAAGGACGAAAAGCCGCAGTTCCTCACGGTGAGCGATGTGTTGCGCCACTCCACAGACCGTACGAAGGACCTTATACGTCAGGAACTGGAGATTCGCAAGAACGAGCTCCTGGAGCAACTGCACTTCTGTTCGCTGGAAAAGATTTTTATTGAAGAGCGCATCTATAAGGACAGAAAGTTTGAGCAAGCACCCGACGTGGATGCCGTCTGCGAGCATATCGATGAACGGCTGACGCCCTTCTACCCGCAGATGATTCGTGAGGTAACGAAGGATGACATTCTCAAGCTGCTGGAAATCAAGATGCAGCGCATCCTGAAGTTCAATAAGGACAAGGCCGATGACCTTATGGCGCGTATTCAGGCCGAGATAGAACAAATAGACTACGACTTGGCTCACCTGACGCAGGTGACGGCCAAGTGGTTCCTGTTTCTGAAGGATAAATACGGCAAGGCCCATCCGCGTCAGACGGAAATCAAGAACTTCGACACCATCGAGGCTGCGAAGGTTGCTGAGGCCAACCAGAAACTCTACATCAACCGTGGTGAGGGCTTCATCGGCACTAGCCTGAAGAAGGATGAGTACGTCTGCAACTGTTCGGACATAGATGACATCATCATCTTCTTCCGCGATGGAAAGTTCAAGGTGGTACGCGTGGCTGAGAAGCTCTTTGTGGGCAAGAACGTGCTGTGGTTGGGCATCTACAAGCGCAACGACCAGCGCACCATCTACAATGTGGTATATCGCTCAGGCAAAAAGGGACCGTACTACATCAAGCGCTTCAATGTGCCGGCCATCACACGTGACCGCGAGTACGACGTCACCACAGGCGAGCCGGGCTCGAAAATTATGTACTTCACGGCTAACCCCAATGGTGAGGCGGAGATTATCAAGGTGACGCTTGATGCGGCTGCACAGACGTCGCGCAAGTCGAGCATCTTCTTGGAGCGGAATTTCGCAGACATTGCCATCAAAGGGCGTGCTGCCCGAGGCATCACCCTCACAAAGAAACCTATTCACCGCATCGGACTGAAGAGTCACGGACACTCTACGCTGGGTGGCCGTAAGGTGTGGTACGACCCGGACGTGAACCGCTTGAACTACGACGAGCACGGACGACTGCTGGGAGAGTTCTTCGACGACGACCAGCTGCTGATTATCCTCGATAATGGTGAGTATTACCTGACGAACTTCGACTTGAACAACCACTTTGAGGATAACCTGCGCATCATTGAGAAATATGACCCCAACAAGGTGTGGACGGCTGTGCTCTACGATGCTGACAATGATAATTATCCTTACATCAAACGTTTCCAGATGGAGGCGTCGAAGAAGAAGCAGACGTATTTGGGCGAGAACAGCGATTCGAGGGAGATTCTGCTCAGCGAACAGGTCTATCCGCGTCTGCTCATCACCTTCGGCGATGCTGATGCCGTGCGTCCGCCACAGGAGATTGATGCCGAGCAGTTTATTGCAGTCAAAGGGTTCAAGGCTAAAGGCAAGCGCCTCACTACCTATCAGGTGGAACGCATTGAGGAACTGGAACCTCTGCGATTCCCGGAAGAGGAATCAGAGGACTCCGATAATTCCGAAAACTCAGAAAACCCTGAAGACCTTGACCCCGATGCAGGCAAGTCGGAGCAGCAGGTGATTGACGAAATGACAGGACAGCTAAGCCTTTTCCCTGATGAGATATAAGCGACTATTGGCTGTCGGCTATTGCCTCTTGGCCATTTCCGCAGGCTTGACAGCGCAGGACAAGATGACTACGGCCAGCCACATGATAGGTGTGGGGGCAACGAGTGCGCTGGATACCTACTTGTCGCAGGAGAAATTCAGCGGGACGGGCTTTACCTATCTGGCTGATATCGAGCGAGAGAAGACTGACAGCCGCTGGCATACGGTCATGCAGCACCAGGCACGTTTCGCCATGCTCCACGACCGCAGTGATACGGAAAAAGAGCTGGAGGGTGCGTACGATTTCTACTTCGGACGCTACTACTCCCTGCTTTCCAAGGATGCGCTCAGCCTACAAGTAGGCGGTCTGCTCAATGGTGGGGCGGGGTTTATCTATAATACCAGCAACTCCAATAATCCTGCACAGGGACGTGCCCACATCAATCTCATGCCCTCGGCACGTGCCGCCTACGTGTTCACCTTGTTGAAGCGTCCCATGAGGCTGAGTTACGAGATTGACCTGCCACTGGTGGGTGTGATGTTCTCGCCGAACTATGGACAGTCCTATTACGAGATATTCAATCGCGGCAACTACGACCACAATATCGTGCCTACCACCTTCGTCTCGGCTCCGACCTTCCGCCAGCAGCTGATGCTTAACGTGGGACTGAGTGATAGGCTGACCATGCGTGTCGGCTATCTGGGCGACTACCAGCAGGCCAAGGTTAATAACCTGAAGCAGCACATCTATTCGCATCATGTTATGGTAGGCATCGTTAGACGGTTCAGCATTATTAGAAGGTAAAAGAGTAAAAAATGAATAGAATCAACATCATAGTAAAGGGATGGGTAAAGGTCTTACCTTTTTACCTTTTTACCTTTTTGCTTTTATTCTCTTCTTGCGTCAACGAGGACGAGTTTCCCAATACGCGGCAGGGGAACTTCGAAGCGCTGTGGAAAATCATCGACGAGCACTACTGCTTCTTCGACTACAAACAGCAGGAGTACGGGCTCGACTGGAATGCCGTCTATCAGAAATATAAGGTACGCGTGAACGAGCAAATGACCAGCGAACAGCTTTTTGAGGTGTTGGGCGACATGCTCAGTGAACTGCGCGACGGTCACGTCAACCTCTCAGCCAGCTACGACTATGCCCGCTACTGGAGCTGGCAGGAGGATTTTCCCAAGAACTACAGCGACTCGCTCGAACGGCGTTACCTTGGCACAGACTACAAGATTGCTGGGGGACTGCGCTACCGCATCCTCGACGACAACATCGGCTATATACGCTACGCCAGTTTCCAGAGTGGTTTTGGTGACGGTAACCTTGATGATGTGCTTTCCTACCTTGCCCTTTGTCGCGGTCTCATCATCGACATACGCAACAATGGCGGTGGCACGCTGACCTATGCCGAGAGGCTGGCGTCACGTTTTACCAACGAGAAAGTACTCGTAGGGTACATGCGCCACAAAACAGGCACAGGCCACAATGATTTCTCCGACATGGAACCGCAATATCTGGAGCCGCCCTCCCGCCTGCGCTGGCACAAGCCCGTCTGCGTGCTTACCAACCGCAGCGTGTTTAGCTCTGCCAACGAGTTTACGATGTATATGAAGGCACTGCCAGACGTCAAGCTGGTGGGCGACCGTACAGGTGGAGGAGCAGGCATGCCCTTCTCTTCGAGCCTGCCCAATGGTTGGAACGTTCGTTTCTCGGCCTGCCCCATGTATGACGCACAGCGCCAGAGTACCGAGTTCGGCATCGAACCCCACCATTACGTCAGTCTCACTGACGAGGACTTCCAGCGAGGCAAAGACACCATCATTGAGTTTGCGCGAAAACTGTTGGTACAATAAGAGCCTCCCCTAAACAGGGGATGTTGGAGCTGTCTTTGAAGAGTCTTTGAGGATTCTTCCTGTATTTTTCCATAGGGGAACATACTTGAATTTGTATAACCGCTTGATTTGTATTAATTTGTGATATTGACTTATGTGCATATTTTCCATAGGCGACTGATACAACTTTCGAATAAATGTCGTAACTTTGCAACCGAAAACCAATCATTATGTATTCAAAAGTTCGGTACATATTTATTATATTCGTTCTGTTGGCAGCCTATAGTTGTAAACAGCAAGATCAGCATCCTCTAACAGCGAAGGCTTGTCTGGAGGAGGCGGAGTCTGCTTTGGCCAACGATAGCATCCGTTTGGGTGAGACCATGCTACGGAAGACCATTCTCTTGGCGGAAGAGTCAGAGGATTGGCATACCGATTATATAGCGTACCAGCGATTGGCAGAAGCTCTGTCGCAGAGCAATGCTGAGGAGGCATTACAACTGATGAAGAAAGCCCTGACCATCTATGAACAGCATCCAGATGATGAGCGCAACTATGTCATTCTGCTCGATTATGCAGGCACTTACGCCGCACAGGTGGCATTCACTGCAGAGGGTTCATACGACGAAGCACTTGGTTTTATCAATAAAGCATACGACATAGCCAAGAAAAACCAGATGACAGACCTGATGTGTCAGACACTCACCAGCCTTGCCAATATCTCCTGGGCAAAGGAAGACTATCGTCAGGCTCTCGACTATGCCCATCAGGCAGAATCAATAGCGACAGAAAACCTGAGACCGGGCACATTACAGGTGCTGGCCCGTAGTTATCTCGACCTCAACATGCTTGATTCAGCAGAAATTGTCTATCGGCAGATTGAGTCAGGCGAAGATGTTCATATGGCTTATATTGTGCAGAGCAACCTTGCCAAAATTGCGCTCCGACGGATGGGAGCCACACAGGTAGAGGATGACGTTGATCATGCCTTCGAGCAAATAGAGGACTTCTATTACAAGGCGCTGGAACAGAAGAATCAGTACTATCAGGAGACGTTGCGTCAGGAAATGGAGAACCAGCAATTGGAATACCAATCTAAGATGTATGGTCGTACGTTACTGATTACAATTGTTGCATCGCTCGTTGTCATTTTTGCAATCGTAATGGTCGTTCGGTATAAGATGAGGACACAACGCCAGGAGAAACGTCAGTTGCAGCAAGAGGCAGAGCATCAAAAAACCTTGCTGCATCAGGCAAACGAGGTGGTTTCATTCCTGCAGAACTTCATTCTTGAGCGTACAGAGGTGATGAAGAAGCTCAACCAAAGCGGCGATTCGCTTGTTTGCCTCAGTCCTCACGAATGGAGCGAGATTGAGCGTACACTCAACGCCATCGACAATAACCGCTTTGCCAATATCCGTGAGCAGTACCCCAATATGCAGGAAGACGATATCCGCCTGTGTCTGCTCACCTGGCTCGGCATTAGTAATCGCGTCATCGGCAATATCTACTGCATTACCGTCTCAGCCGTCCAGCATCGCAAGCTTAAGTTGAAGAAGGATGTGTTCAGAGAAACCAATCCAGACATCACGCTGGAACAGATACTTACCAGCAAATAAATATCACATGGAATTAATAATATAAAAACAGATAATTATGAAACGTATTTTATTTTTCTTGTTATTCTTGTCAATGTTGCCGTTGGCAGTTAGTGCTTCTGAGTTAATAGACGGAATCTATTACGACTTAGATGTCAATACGAAAACGGCAAAAGTAGTGTATCATCGCAAATATTATTATAGCGGAGATGTGGTGATTCCGTCATCAGTAACTTATAATGGAGTAGAATATAGTGTGACCAACATCGGGGATAATGCATTTTCGGGAAGCACCGACCTGACTTCTATCAACATCCCTAACAGTGTGACAAATATAGGGAGAGACGCTTTTACTGGTTGCAGTAATATGACTAAAGTTAAGCTGGATAATAATGCCATAGTATCGAAGGATTATAATGGAACCCCCTATATCAGCGACATGTTTGGCGGTCAAGTCAAGGAATATGTCCTGGGAGAGCATGTGACGAGAATCGGACAAAATGCTTTTTCTCACAATAATCTAACCTCTGTCACCATACCTGCGAGTGTAACAAATATAGGCTATTGTGCGTTCGATGCGTGCTTTTATCTGACCGCCATTCATATTACTGACATAGCAGCATGGTGCAAAATCCAACGCGAAAGCAGTTCAAATGGCTATTATAAGAATCCCTTCTATGTTCCTTATCATTTATATCTGAATGACGAGGAAATCAAGGATTTGGTCATCCCTGATGGCGTGGAAACCATAGGATATAGTACATTCTCTGGTTGTTCAGAACTTACCTCGGTGTCTATTCCCAATAGTGTGACAAGCATAGGAGAAGATGCATTCGCAGGTTGCGTAGGCCTAACATCAGTCACTCTCGGCAACAATGTGGCGAGTATAGGACCTAAGGCGTTCTCGGGCTGTTCCGGCCTGACCTCCATCGCCATACCTGCCAATGTGACAAATATCGGACTTAATGCGTTCCAAGGTTGCATCGGCCTTACCGCCGTTCATGTTTCAGACTTGGGAGCATGGTGCAGCATAGAAGGTGGCGGTTCAGCCAGTAACCCTTTGGAATATGCTCATCATCTATATCTGAATGGTGAGGAAGTTAAGGATCTAGTCATTCCTGACGGTGTGACGAACATAGGAAGCTATGCGTTCTCTGGCTGTTCTGCCCTTACTTCTGTCACTATTCCCAATAGTGTGACGAGCATAGGCGACTATGCGTTCAAAGGATGTACCGGCCTGACGGCAATCGATATTCCTAACGGGGTGACAAGCATTGGATCTGGAGCGTTCACATATTGCCCTGAACTTGCCTCAATCACTGTTGCCAACAGTGTGATAAGCATAGGAAGCGATGTTTTTTATGGAACAACTTGGTATAATAACCAGCCCGACGGTTTGGTTTATGTCGGAAATGTTGCCTACAAATATAAAGGAACAATGCCAGATGAAACTTCTGTTGTGATTAAAGACGGTACATGCAGCATCGCTGGCTCGGCGTTCGCAGGCTGCACTGGTCTCGTCTCCGTCACCCTTCCCAATAGTGTGACATTCATTGGCAGTGAGGCGTTCGAAAGATGTTCTGGTCTCACCACCATCACTATACCTGATGGTGTGACAAGCATTTCGTGGTATGCATTCTATGAATGCACAGGGCTAACCTCTGTCACCATCCCTTATGGTGTCACAAGCATTGAAAGCCATGCTTTCTACAATTGCTCAAGCCTTACCTCCATTATATTTCCCAATAGCATGACAAGCATCGGAATCGGTGCATTCTATAACTGCTCAAATCTGACTTCCATCGTGATTCCCAATAGTGTGACATCAATAGATAATTTTGCGTTCTCTGGAAATAAGAATCTGACGGATGTTTATTGCTATGCAGAGATGCTTCAGCTGGACAGTGACGTTTTTGGTTATGGATATTATAGTAATGCTACACTCCATGTACCAGAGGGTTCTTTGGATGCCTATCGCAGTGCTGAGTGGTGGAAGTATTTTGGAAGTATTGTAGCATTGACCAACAGCGATCCCAAGCCAACGGGAATCACGAGCATAAACAACGACGTAATGACAGTTGAGCGTTATTACACAATTGATGGTAAGCATACTATAACACCTCAGCGAGGTCTTAACATTGTTAGAATGAATGATGGCACAACGAAGAAGATCGTAATTAAATAAGAAAATGAAAAGGAGCTACCTACTCGCAGCCTTGTGTTTGCTCGGCGTAAACGCGTCAGCCCATGACATTGAAGTTCCCAATGCTGATGGTGTTACGATATATTATAACTACATCAACAATCATACGGAACTGGCAGTCACCTGTCGTGGAGCAAATCCACATGACTATTTTAATGAATATAATGATACAGTGGTCATTCCTGAGGAAGTGACAATTGACGGCCAGACTCTAAAAGTAGCGATTGTCGAAGATGGAGCGTTCTGTGATTGCCCCACACTTACCTCTGTTGTTATTCCGAATAGTGTAACAAACATCGGGGATGAGGCGTTTCATGGTAGCTTCAACATGACTTCAGTTACTATCGGCAATAGTGTAACAAGCATTGGCGCTTCTGCGTTTTTTTCCTGTAAAGGACTACACTCTATTATTATTCCAAACAGTGTAACTACCATCGGCAGTCAAGCATTCTATGCCTGCCACAGCCTAACTTCAGTTACAATTGGTAATAGTATGGTAAAAATTGGAAGTATTGCATTCGGTTTTTGCACAAACTTAAAAGATATGTATTGCTATGCAGAGCAAGTACCAGAGATTGGCAATGATATTTTTGATTACTCAAATTACACAAATGCTACGCTCCATGTGCCTGCCGCTTCTGTAGATTCCTATAGCAATGCAGAGCAATGGAAGGACTTTGGGAATATCGTAGCACTTCCGGCTCAGGATGATTATCGCCCCTTCGTCGAAGACAATAAGGTTTGGAAAGTAGGAAATGTCAGTACGGGTAATCCTGTGCAGTTGGTTGAGTACTACTACTTTGACGGTGACACCATCATTGACGGGAAGACCTGTAAGCAGATGATGTGCCAGCGTTTTACCAACCCTGAGCATCCAAGCTATGCTATTATTTCGCAAAATCCTTTGAGTTGTGTGGGAGTATGGTACGAAGAGAACAAGAAAGTGTACACTTACAACGAGACGAACAAGCAGTTTCAGATGATGTACGACTTCTCCCACGATGCTAATGTCACCCAGCAGATTAACGATCGATCTTATGTGATAGGCCCCAAACAGATGGGAGGTGTCGAAGGTTATAAAGGCATATATAGAGACGTCGAGATGCTAACAGACACAGGAACCACCATCCAGAGTACCCCTTGGCTGGAAGGTGTTGGAGGTATTTACGGCCCTACAGCAAATGTCATTGATGGAGAATTAGCAGATCCTGCGTGGTTCTTGATGGCATGTTACGTTGGTGATGAAGTTATCTACCTTAACGACGAATATGAGGATGGAGCTACCCCTGAGGCCATGAATGCCAGAAGACGCTTCGACTTTACTCATACTGTCAAGACACAGCCTAAAATTCCAATGAGGAGAGAGGCAGAACTGTCTTTATCAGGTGAATACAATAATCTGCAGCTGTCTATCAACCTCGACCCACTCTACGATGCCTATCTGGTACGCATTACTGACGAAACAGGCAAAGAAGTCTATGAGAAAGCCATTAATGCTGGCAACATTGTTGCCCTCAACATCGATATCTCCGCCTACTCTGAGGGTCGTTACACCGTGACTGTGGAGAATAATTGTGAGTCCTTCATAGGCGAATTTGAAATACAAACGACTGGAATAGAAGAAGTAAGAAATGAGAAGGAAGTACCGAGTACTCATATCTACAATCTTCAAGGACAGCGTATCATTTCTTTGCAGAAAGGATTGAATATAATAAACAGACAGAAAGTTTATGTAAGGTGAAGATAAGAGGTAACTGGGAAATCTGAGCCTTTGCCAACGTCAAGGAGAAACATACCGAGTTTCGACCCGTTACTCGGTATGTAAGCAGTCGTTACTCGCCATGTAAAGGCCCTTTACTCGGTAGGTAATACATACAGATACAGATAATACAGTATATTTATTAAAATCATCACGCGTACGTACACGTACGCGTAGGGTTTATAAAACCATCTGTATTTACTGTATCTGTATGTATTTTTTTTATTATTATATAATGACAGATGACGGATGACATATAGTAATTAAGAATATTTCGCGTACGTGCGTACGTACGCATAAGTTTTACGGAATTCATCTGTCATCTGTCATCCGTCATCACTTATCCTTGGGATGATGCAAAGATACAAAATTTTTAGCCCGATTCCAATTTTTTCGGCAATTATTTTTCCCTTTTTCTTGAAAAAATATGATAGGAACCAAAGATATGACAGAACCTGGTACCTGTCGGCTCCATCCGCCATCCTACATCTGCCCTCAGACATCATAATTATATTTTCCTCTGCAAAAATTTGGAAACATCAATAATAATTCGTATCTTTGCAAACAGGAACAAAGAGGAAGGAGAATAATAGGTTAGGTATTTTCCCGACCGTGTCAAGATTTTTACACGCCCGCATAAGATTTCTTACGCGGACGTGTTTTATTTCTTACACGTTCGTGTAAATCGAGCTACACCGGCATAAACTCCCTGTTTCAGCCGTATAATCTCCCTGTTTCTGCCGGGTTTTCTCCCTGCTACATCGGCACCCTCGTTCAGCTATGACAAAACATTCTTCCACTTTCCTCTACAAATATTTGGAAAGTACAATTATAATTCTTACTTTTGTGGCAGAACTTAAAACAAAGACTACATGATGGCAGGGACCAGTCCATCGCCATTTTTAAGTGACCTGACAGATAGAGTTAAGATATCGAGGGACTTCATCCCTTAGCATTTTATATGAGTATTATTGTAAACAATTAATTATTGAATTAGATGGCAACAAATAGAGATTGGGCATTAAGGATGATTCCTGTATTAACCCGATGGGCGCAAGCTACATGGGATAAGCCTCATTATTATTCGCATTTGACAGCTGCAGTTGGTCATAAGACGAATCAGATAGGAAATGTGATGGGTAACATTCAGGACATCATAGATGATTTAAAGAAGAAATCAGGGAAGAATATTCCCACGTTAAACTGCCTAGTATTAAACAAAGGCACAGGTTTGCCAAGTGACGGATTTGATTACGTTATCCCAAATTATAGTAAATTGTCACCAGATTCGAAAAGAGGGGAAGTTCGTAAATTGAATTATGAAGCCCACATGTATGATTGGTCATGGGTCTTAAAAGAATTAGGATTAAAACCTGCTAATGTTACTACGGCAGACAAAATAGAAAAGATTAAAAAAGGAGTATATGGCTCTAGGGGTGAGGGGAAAGAACATAAAGCCCTTAAAGAATTCATTGCCAAACACCCGGAGAGTATTGGCATAAAGGGAGTTAAATTAACCCAAACAGAGCACGGACTATTGTCTGGAGATAGTCTTGATGTTTATTTTGAATGTCGAAAGAAACAACATTATGCAATTGAGGTAAAGCCTAAGGCTTCTCCAGAAGGGGATATAATAAGGGGCGTATATCAATGCGTGAAGTACAAGGCTGTTATGGACGCCATGCGAGTAGTCGATAATGATAACTATGAGAATCAAACTCTTCTTGTTATTGCTGGGGAAATGACAGATTTAGTTAAACAGATTGCTAATGATTTGGGCGTGAAGTATGTAGAGAATTTTAATTACAAGATATGATGTGGAATCAAGGTCCCAAGGGGGACAGGCTTCAAGAGTGCACAAAGGAAGGTATAGCTCGACGACCCGAAGGGAAAATTCAACTGACCCTAATTTCAAAAATCCTAAAGAAATGAAATACTATTATCCATTTGGTGAAGAATTAAAACGAGTAGTCCAGCAGGACAGGACTCCCAAAGAAGTATTTGTGTTGGGTGTGTATGCTAGCGCTGTTCATGCATGTTGGAGGAAATCTGGGCAAAAAAGACCAGTTTGTACTGCATTGGCTGTAGCCAGTGAACCTCGTATATTCTGGGATGGTAACCCCATTGAGGCAGCAGAGATTATCAGCAGAATTAAATTCCCGAAGGAATTAGGGATCCTGGAACCTGCAGATCCCAGATTTAATGGCCCCTCAGCGAAAGTGCTAGATAAACATATCTTGGCACCTATAGGTTTTGCCCGTAAGGATGCATGGCTCTGTGACTTGCTGCCAGAAACGAGACTGAATAAGAGCCAGATAGATGCGATAAAGAGAGCGTATTTGCCTGAAAAGGAAAAATGTGATTTGAATGAAGTTACGGTGCCTATGCGCCCTTCAAAATTCTGTGATAGCGAACGATGCAATGAGATTATCGCAGAGTTGGAAGAATCGAAGGCTGAAATGCTCGTGTTATTAGGTGATATTCCCATCAAACAATTTCTAAATGCCGTAGCAAGCGTGAAATATAAGACGTTACAGGAGTATAAAGATCTTTATGGTTATGGCACGCTTACTGATACAATAATTAATGGTAAGAGATATAAAGTCCTGCCATTAGCACATCCTCGACAAATAGGAGGCCTTGGTTCTCACAGCAGTAATTGGTATGATGAACATCAGAAATGGGAAAGACACCAATTGAAGTGAGATGCCCGATGTCTGACGACAGATATGATAATAATGCAAAGGAAAACGTTATTGAAATATGCCAATCGATAAAAGGTCGATTTAAAATCAACAAAAACTACGCTTATGGATGCAATAGACCCTAAATTCTGGATATTCCTCTGCTTCGGACAATCGAACATGGCAGGTCAGGCTCCCATTGAAGAGCAGGACCTGGCAGTAAGTGAACGTTTCTTGAGTATGGCTACTACCGACGGGGGCGACGGACGCGTGCTCGGCACATGGCGCAAAGCCGTGCCGCCCCTCTGCCGTGCTGATGCCAACCTCGGTCCTGCCGACTGGTTCGGACGTACATTGCTCGAAGCTGTGCTTGATGATGTACGTATCGGCATCGTGTCGGTGGCTGTGGAGGGCTGTCCTATCACCTTCTTCGACAAGGACAGGAACGCGCCCCTCATTGTCATGGAAGATCGCGACTGGATGAACGACATCCTGAATCAGTATGGACGCGACCCCTACGAGCGACTGCTGAGTATGGCGAAGATTGCTGCCAGAGATGGTGTCATCAAGGGCATTCTGCTGCATCAGGGCGAGACGGATGCCTACGATAGGGAATGGCAGGAGACCGTGAGGAAAATCTACTGCGACCTGCAACAAGAACTTCAGTTCGATCCCACGGCTGTCCCCTTGCTTGTCGGGGAGGTGGTGCGTACGGAATATGGCGGCATCTGCGGCCATGCCAATCCTACCATCAACGATATTGCCAACCGCTATCCGAATACGTTTGTCGTCTCTTCAGAGGATTGTCTGCCCTGTGACGATCATCTCCATTTCAGTGGCGAGGGCTACAGGCTTCTGGGCCGTCATTACGCACAACGCTATCTGGAGGTTACGAACCCATAATTAGCAGAAAACATAAAATGGGAGAAGTAATATTCGTACCTTTGACCTACGGTCGAAAGTACTTCCGTTCGACAATAAAAATAAAAAAAGTAGTATTTTATTTTGTATTGTCCTCACTTATTCGTACCTTTGCAGCCGCAAAAGGCGCTAGTGGCGGAATTGGCAGACGCGCCAGACTTAGGATCTGGTGTTTTACGACGTGTAGGTTCGAGTCCTATCTGGCGCACTTTTTAAAATTGTTGGCATAGCTCAGCTGGTTAGAGTATCACCTTGACATGGTGGGGGTCGTTGGTTCGAATCCAACTGTCAACACTTCCCAAACTTACAAGTTTACTCCTTGACAACGGTAGCACGTAGAATCATGACGGGCTGCAACGGATGGTCTGTCTCATCGGTGGCAACGTCTTGGATACGTTCTACCACGTCAAGCCCTTCGATGATTTCCCCAAACACCGTATAGCTGCCGTCAAGGTGGGGTGTTCCGCCAACGGTCATATAAGCTTCGCGCATTTCAGGTGTCAGCTCAATGTCCAGGCGACTTTCTGTGAACTCCATTGCCCGTTCAGAGAACTTGCGCCCCCATACGAAGTAGAACTGGGTGCTGCTGGAGCGCTTTTGTGGATTGACGTCGTCACCTTCGCGTGCTGCTGCCAGTGCTCCTCGCTTGTGGAACAGCGTGGGCAGACGGAACTCAGCCTCAATGGTATAGTCGAGGCTGTCGCATAGCATTGAGAGTGCAGGCGTGAACTCTCCCTGTCGTGTGTGCATATTGCCACCCTGAATCATGAAGTTCTTGATGATGCGGTGGAACTGCAGAGAGTCATAGTAATGTGCCTTGACCAGCTTCAGGAAATTGTCACGATGCAGTGGCGTCTCGTTGTAAAGCAGGATGCGGATGTTTCCCTCGCTTGTCTCCATGAGCACCTCAGCACGCTCTTGGGCAATGCAGAGTGATAACTGACAAGTAATCAGTGATAAAAGAATAA
>CACXJZ010000029.1 GCA_902768105.1 uncultured Prevotellaceae bacterium | reverse complement strand
TTATGTAAGTCTATCAAAGATCGCTATCCTATGCTAACGCCATTTTTTAAGCGAAAGCGGATGCAAAGGTACGAACTTTTTTCGAACCCGCAAAAATTTTCACATTTTTTTTGAAGAAAAACAACAAAAAATCTTCGACTTCATAAAAATCGAAGACTTTTTCAGTTATTTTTTGTCATATTTCAGTCGCGGCGACCAAAAATACGAAGCAGATACAAGAACAAATTTATGAAATCAAGGTATAGTGATAAGGCACCCAAAAGAGCTATTTTCTGTGCGCTCTCACTCATGTCGCCCGCCTGCCAGAGCATCTGCTTAATCTTCTGGGTGTCGTATGCCGTCAGCCCCACAAAAACAAATACACCCAAATAGCTTAGTATAAGGTCGAGTCCGCTACTCTTGACAAAGATGTTGACGATGGTCGCAATAATAATGCCTATCAATGCCATGAACATAATCTTTCCCAACTTTGACAGGTCTGTCTTTGTAACATAGCCAAAGAAGGCCATTACAGCAAAGGTACCTGCCGTAATAAAGAACACCTTAGAGATTGTACCAATGCTATAAGCCACGAAGATAACCGAGAGCGTTGCGCCGTTAATGACAGAATAGAGTATAAACAGGAGAGTGGCTGTGGTGAGCGACAACCTATTAATACCCCAACTGATTCCCATAACCAAGGCAAACTCTGCGATGATGAGTCCCCACATCACCCATGAATTCAGGAGTACGATTTCCTGCAGATTCGGGGTGGAGGCTACAGCATATGCTGTAAAACCTGTGATGGCAAGTGCCAGTGTCATCCACACATAAACCTTACGCATCAAGACAGGCAAAGCGGCAGAAGCCTGTAATTCGCGTTCGCGGAACGCTACATCCATTTCATAATCATTGTAATTCATTTGCATATCATTTTATGTATTTCAGGCGCAAAGTTAAACAAATATTTGGGTACAACCATCATTGTTTTCATAAAAAACAATAAAAAAGTTGTCTGGGACTGAAAAATTAAGTAAATTTGCCCTTGCTTAACAAGCGAAACGTCTAATTAATCAATAACTAAAAACAAAAAGATTATGACTTACAAGGTAGTTGACATTGAAGGCGTAGGTGAAATTTACGCTGAGAAACTGATTGCTGCCGGCATCAAGACCGACGCAGAGTTGTTGGAGAAATGTGCAAAGCCCGCAGGGCGCAAAGCGCTTGAAGAGGCTACTGGTATCAGTGGTAAACTGATTCTGAAATGGGCAAACCACTGCGATTTGTATCGTATCAATGGCGTTGGCCCTCAGTTTGCAGAATTGCTGGAGGCATCTGGTGTTGATACTGTTAAGGAGCTCAAGCATCGAGTAGCAGCCAATCTCGCAGCCAAGTTGCAGGAAGTAAACGAACAGAAGAAACTTGTTCGTCGTGTACCCGTCGAGAGTGAGATTCAAGCTATGATTGACCAGGCCAAGGAACTGCCGGGCAAGATGGAGTATTAATTCCAATAATAATAAAGTAAAGAAGGGTGTCAGTCATGCGGCTGGCACCTTTATCTTTTATACGGCAAAGCTGTTCAGCGCTTCCACCACAGCACAGACCTCATCTTCTGTCATTGCCTCATTACATGGCAAACTGAGTTCCTCGCGGCTAATCTGTTCCGTAACAGGGAACGACAAATTGTTCCATTCTAGGAAGCAACGTTGCTGATGGGGCGGAATCGGATAATGAACTTGCGTTTCTATGCCCCTAGCTTTCAAGAACAGCTGCAACTGTTCACGGTATGCCGAAAAGACCGGGAAGATATGCCAGACGCTGTTGGTCATACGTGGGAAACGCAACAAAGGATTATCCACCTTATTAATATATATAGACGCCAGCAACTGACGACGGTGAGTGATGTCGTCAAGATGACACAACTTCACGGAGAGCATAGCCGCCTGTAGTTCATCCATACGACTATTGCGCCCCAAATAGTCGTGTACATACTTACGCAGAGCCCCGTAATTGGCTATAGCACGTATAGTTTCAGCCAGTTGTGCGTCGTTGGTCGTGACAGCACCTGCATCTCCCATAGCCCCAAGATTCTTGCCAGGATAAAAACTATGACCAGAAGCATTCCCAAGGGAACCGGTTTTCTTTGAATGTTGTAATTCTGCAGCATACGGCACCGTACAGCCATGAGCTTGGGCATTATCCTCAATGAGAAGGAGGTGATAACGATGACAGATGTCGGCAATACGCTCCGTATAAGCACATTGTCCATATAAATGAACAATCATTATGGCCTTAGTACGCGGTGTTATGCGTGGCTTTATTAAGCTATCGTCTATCTGGCAGTTATCCAAGGAAGGTTCGACTAGTATCGGCTTTAGTCCGCACTCGGTAATGGAAAGAATCGAAGCGATATAAGTATTAGCAGGAACAATCACTTCGTCACCCGAATGGAGCAGCCCTAACTCGATGTAAGCACGGAGAATAAGTGTCAACGCGTCAAGGCCATTGGCACAACTGACACAATAGCGAGTGCCGATGTAGTCAGCATATGCTCTTTCAAATGCAGCAACTGCCCCACCCTGCAAATACCAACCGCTATCAATGACATTGCTGATAGCCTGTCGTATCTCCTCCTCATAAGGAGCATTTATCCGTTTGAGATCAAGGTATTTCATAAATCCCATTCATACCAATCATAGCATATGCCACGACCACCAAAACCTTCCTTCTGGTAAATTAGTTGCTCGTTAAGATAAGTTCCGTGTTTCTCCGTCGATATACCGAAGTCGAAAAATACATGGTCTTTCAGCGATTCGCGGATAACCTCCTGGAACAGCAAATCCAGGACATGCAATTCCTTACCACGGGGACTGGCAGCAATATACTGTGAATGTACGACACGGTTGCTGACATAGAGAACTGTCCCTCCCAGCACCTCATCCCCTTTCTTTGCGACGACAAGGCGTATATGGTTCGGAAAACGGCTGTGCAGCATCGTTATTTCATCAATGGTATGTACTGGTTTGAGTCCATACCGATTAAGTAGGTTATCTGTCAGCGTCTGCCAAAAAGGACGGAAGTCATCTGTTTCTTCTATAATAATACCAGCTTTACGGGCATGCTTCGCCCCACATTCGCGGATACGATACCAGCTATTAAGGCATTCGCGAGTGATGGTTGATGACAGGCCGCGTGACTGTCGCGCTCCACAAACCTCCACTATTGCATATAAATCTTCTTCAGACGGCTGTTTGTGGTAAATCCACGGAATAGGCTTATAAACCACACGACGCAATCCCTCCGCACGCAATAAATCATTAAGAAGTTTGAAAATCTGCACGACATCAGCCGCAGAGGTTTTCTCATTCATCAAGAGACCTCCGTAAGTCAGTCCCTGATGTGAATAAAAGACATCATCACTTACATTTCCTGGGAGCAAGGCATAGAGGGCTCCACGACGATACACCATCAACGAATTGTCACAGAAACGATTGGAATGATAGTCCATATAACGGCGGTCTAACATGAACGTACCATTCTTCGACTGTGCTACAAACTGATTCCAAGTATCAGCCTGATTGGAGGTGTATCGTCTTATTTCAAGCATCCCACATATTTCAGGAAATCATCGTAATCGTAAATATAGTCGTCCTCGTCATAATGCTCCGAGGCCAAAACCAAACAAACAGCTCCCGATGAAAAATCATCGAGTGTACGCCATATATTGGTATCTATAAGTAAACCCTGCCAAGGATGATTCAAGAGTACCGTCTGGCGTTCACGACCATTGTCGAGTGTTACATGGAAGGAGCCGCTCAAAGCAACAATAAACTGCTTTAGCCGTTTGTGTGCATGGCCTCCCCGACTCTCACCACCTGGAACATCATATACCCAGTAGGCCCGTTTGATATCGAAAGGTATCATCGCCTGAGCCTCTGCCACCGTCAGGTTGCCACGCGGGTCAACAATCTTGGGAAGATCTATGAGCTGTCCTATCATTTCTGCATATAAGGTTCTGTTCCTAAAACGGTCTTAGCAAGACGTTTTGCTTTGTCTCGAAGGGCATTGACATCATCCTCCACCTCACCATAGCAGAGAACGACACCCATACGGCGACCTTTATGGGCCTCAGGCTTGCCAAAGATACGAACACGTGTACGGTCTTCCTTCAGGGCTTCTTCAAGATTATAGTCCAAAAGAGAACGGTTGACAGGCATAGACACATTCTTCGGTGACAGAATGACAGCCGACGCACCAGCATGTTCCAAATGGATGGCAGGAATAGGCAGACCCATCACTGCCCGGAAATGAAGTTCGAACTCCGAAAGGTTTGTTGTATGACCAAGTGTAACCATACCTGTGTCATGGGGTCTGGGCGACAGTTCCGAGAAGATTACCTCTCCCTGGCGAGTCAAAAAGAACTCTACACCCCAAATACCAACACCTGTCAGCGCACGAGTTACTTTGCTTGCCATATCTTGTGCTTTCTTCAATGCTTCATCACTTATTTGATATGGCTGCCAGGACTCACGATAGTCACCGCCTTTTTGCACATGACCGATAGGAGGACAGAACAGCGTAGGACCTTTCTTTTGTGTCACAGTAAGCAAGGTAAACTCAGAATCGAAGTCAATAAACTCCTCGATAATAACCTCTTTCACGTCGCCACGGCTACCCTCCATCGCCTCTTTGAATGCCGCTACAAGCTCATCTTCATTATGTACATAACTCTGACCATGACCAGAAGATGACATTAAGGGTTTGACTACACAAGGGTATCCAATCTCGTCAGCTGCACGTTTGAACTCACCAAATGTTTTGGCATAGAAATATTTTGCCGTACGTAAACCAAGCTCTTTCGAGGCCAGGTCACGTATAGCACGACGATTCATTGTATAGTTGACAGCACGTGCCGAAGGCACCACCTGAATACCCTGTTCTTCAAACTTGAACAGACGCTCCGTTCGGATAGCTTCAATCTCTGGCACAATGATATCGGGCCTATGTTTTTCTATAACCGCCTCCAACGCGTCACCATCAAGCATAGAGAACACTTCACGTTCATCTGCCACCTGCATGGCAGGAGCATTGTCATAACGGTCACAGGCAATAACATACTGGCCTGCTCGCATGGCGGCAATCACAAATTCCTTGCCAAGCTCACCACTTCCTAAAAGCAAAATCTTCTTCATCTGTTAGCATACATATTATCGTAATACTTCTGATAGTCACCACTGGTAACATTATCCAGCCACTCCTGATTGTCAAGATACCAACGGACAGTCTTCTCAATACCCTCCTCGAACTGGAGACTGGGCTCCCATCCAAGCTCGTGCTGCAGCTTCGTAGAGTCGATGGCATAGCGTAAATCGTGTCCGGCACGGTCTGTTACATAAGTAATGAGATCCATATCCTCTCCCTCCTTACGCCCCAGCAGACGGTCAACAGTATTAATCAGCACGCGGATAATATCAATATTCTTCCACTCGTTAAAGCCTCCGATGTTATATGTCTCTGCTATCAATCCCTTATGGAAAATAAGGTCAATAGCGCGGGCGTGGTCCTCAACATACAGCCAGTCGCGAACATTCTCTCCTTTTCCATAGACAGGCAACGGCTTACGATGGCGGATGTTGTTAATAAAGAGGGGTATCAGCTTTTCCGGGAACTGGTATGGACCGTAGTTGTTCGAGCAGTTGGTCACAATAACCGGCATGCCGTATGTATCATGGTAGGCACGGACAAAGTGATCGCTTGAGGCCTTGGCTGCACTGTAAGGTGAGTGAGGATTGTACTTCGTCGTCTCAAGGAAGAACTTATTACCGTAAGCCTGGTGATGCTCCGACGAAGAAGCTGTCGTCGTAAACGGAGGCTCTATTCCCTCCGGATGTGTCAGTTCAAGGGCTCCATACACCTCATCGGTTGAAATGTGATAGAACCGTTTACCCTCATAACGCTCAGGCAGACTCTCCCAATAGAGTTTTGCGGCCTGCAACAACGACAATGTTCCCATGACATTCGTCTTGGCAAACGTAAAGGGATCCTTGATACTACGGTCAACGTGACTCTCTGCTGCAAGATGGATAATGCCGTCCACCTTCTTTTCTTGCATCAGCTTATAAAAAGCATCAAAATCGCAGATATCCATTTTTACAAACTCATAGTTGGGCTTGTCCTCAATGTCCTTTAGGTTGGCAAGATTGCCCGCATAGGTCAGCTTGTCAAGATTAATAATCTGATACTCAGGATATTTGTTCACGAACAGGCGCACAACATGGCTTCCTATAAAGCCTGCACCACCAGTAATGACGATTGTACGTTTCATACGCATTTATACTTTAAATTGATTATTCCCTAATGTTATAACTTCACAATCAGTAAATTTATTGCTTTCGATAGTTAATCTTACAATTGTACGATCTTTATGCCACCCCTGAAGTCCTGCTGCACCAGGATTGATATGGAGTAGATTTAGCGTCTTATCGTATTTCACTCTCAATATGTGAGAATGTCCGCAAATAAAAAGCTGGGGTGGTGAAGCATAAATCTGACTAGCAATAGAACGGTCATAGTTCCCTGGATAGCCACCAATATGCTTCATCAGCACATCTACATCCTCGCACTTGAAGCGTAGAACTTCAGGATACATCATCCGCAGGTCTCCCCCATCACAGTTGCCACAAACAGCGCGTAAGGGGCGGAATGCTGCCAACCTGTCCGCCAATTCGGTAGAACAAATATCGCCAGCATGCCATATTTCATCACAGGACTCAAAGTAATGCAGATACTTATCATCCCAATAACTATGAGTATCGCTGATGATGCCGATTTTCTTCATATATTAAACTTTTTACGGATAAAATCAGCTATGAATTTCTCTGTAGCAGGAAGTCCGAGGACGGAGGAGTCTATGCATAAGTCATAGTTGGTTGCATATCCCCACTTTTTGCCCGTATAATAGTTATAATAAGCAGCACGCTGGCTCTCACCCTCTTCAATCTTTTTCTGGGCAACGATACGGTCGACACCTTCCTTATTCATAACCTGATGAATACGAAAATCCATTGGTGCTGTTATGAATACGCTAACCATATTAGGATTATTACGAAGTACATATTCTGCACAACGTCCCACAAAAACACACGATCCTTCATCTGCAGCCTTAATCATGGCATCGCTTTGAAACTGAAACAAATTCTCTTGTGAGAAATCTGATTTGTATGGACTGCCGCCCAAATGAGAGGCTTGGATATTAAAAAGTGACTTGAAGAATCCCTTGCGTTCATCGTTTTGAGCAAAAAATTTTTCACTGAGTCCGCTTTCTTTTGCAGCAAGGTTCAGTATTTCACGGTCATAATACTTGGCTTGAAAGTCAAGCGCAAGCATCCTGCCGATATCATGACCGCCGCTTCCAAGCTGACGGCCAATGCAAATAATGATTTTATTGTTCATGAGTTTCTTAGTTTTTTTATGTACCACCAAAGCATCGGGATTGTCATGGCAAACGAACAGAAATCACTAATTGGCATAGAATACCATACTCCGTCAAGTTGCCAAAAGAGGGGGAATATATATGCCATCGGCAACAACATAAACAACTGACGAGAGAGTGAGAGAAATATGCTAATCTTCACCTTTCCAATACATTGAAAGAAGTTAGTAATAACAGCTTGCGAACCGACAACAAAGAAAACCATCATGTCAATCTTTATGCCTCGGGCAGCAAGTTCTAACAAATACGGGTCAGTAGTAAAGATGCGCGCTATCTCATGAGGGAAAAACATACAGAGAGACCAACCCACAAGCAGAATGGCTGTTGCCACAGCAATGGTAAGCCAAAGACATCTTAACATTCGGTCATACTTTTCTGCCCCATAATTATAACCTACGATAGGTTGCATACCCTGGTTCATGCCCATAACAAACATGAAGAATACCATAACAACGCTATTAGCAATTGAATAGGCTCCAACAGCCATATCACCACCATATCGTACAAACTGATTATTCATAAAGATAACAATAACACACGAGGTAACGTTCATCAAAAATGGCGAAATGCCAATGGCAATGATATTTCGGACAAGGTCAGACTTTAACTTATAAATACCGCGTTTCAAGTGTAATAGTTCTTTCTTGTCACTGAACAGCCACATCTGCCAACACAAAGCCAGCGCCTGAGAAGTAACCGTAGCAAGCGCAGCACCACGGATTCCCCAACGGAACCACCAAACAAATGTTATCACAAGAACAATGTTGCATGCTACTGTAAATAGCGTAGCATACATAGCATGGCGAGGTTTGCCTGCAGCACGCAAAACAGCATTCATGCCAAAATACATATGTGTAATCATGTTACCCAACAAAATAACAGTCATGAATTCACGTGCATATGGCAATGTAACGTCGCTCGCCCCGAAAAAACGTAAAATAGGATTCAGGAAAACAAGACAAACTAGCATGAACAGAAAGCCGATGATGAGGTTCAGCGTCACAGTGTTGCCTAACAAGCGTTCAGCTGTCTTATAGTCACGCTGCCCCAGTTTGACACTGATACACGTAGAAGCACCCACGCCAACAGCAGCACCAAAAGCTGCACTCAAGTTCATAAAAGGAAAGGTTATGCCAAGTCCTGCTATAGCCTCTGGACCCACCACCTGTCCAATAACTGAGCGGTCAATAATATTATAGAGGCTCGAAGCCGTCATAGCCACAATTGCAGGAAGAGCATACTGTGTCAACAGTTTTCCAACTGGTTTCTGACCGAGTTCGAGTGTAGCTTGCTTGTTGTCCATAATCTATTAAATGATGTGCAAAGGTAATTTAATTTCATAAGAATACAAAAAGAATGTGGCAAAATTTGTTTTTTTAATAAAAATACTGTAAGTTTGCAAGCAAAAAACAAATAACATCACATGAAACGTAACATTATTATCGCCGCCATGCTTGCCATTACCTTGCAGACGACACACGCACAAGAAGAATCTGTCACAGAACCACAATCTGTGGAAAGGAGTTACATCTACCGCCTTTATTTGACAGATAAGAAGGGAACTACAAACATCAATAAACCTGAGAAGTTTTTATCGCCAAAAGCACTGAACCGCCGTGCAAAGCAACTTCTCGCTGTTGATTCTACGGATTTACCAGTTAGTCCGAAATATATCAAGAAAATTGCAAAACAGGCACAGGTAGTTGGCACCAGCCGATGGCTCAACACCGTTGTTGTCAAAGTCAATGATACAACCATTATTGACCGCCTCGTTGCTTTGGAGTTTGTCTCACGTGCACATCGCGTCTGGACTTCTCCTAAAAAAGTAGAGGAGATGCCTGAACGCAAAGCTTTTGCCACAACATTCCCCGCCAAAGAAAACACCGAAAATATCTACGGCAAAGGATTTCATCAGATTCATGTCATGGGAGGTGACAGTCTTCACGCGGAAGGATTCCGTGGTAAGGGTATAACGATTGCCGTTATCGACGGTGGATTTTGTAATGCCGACTCCATTCCCAGCATACAAAAAATTGACATTCTCGGCACCCACGATTTTGTAGCTGAGCCTCGCCCAAATATTTACCTTGATACCAGTCATGGTACTGGTGTATTGTCATGCATGGGTCTGAACGAACCCCACATTTTTATTGGTACCGCTCCTGAGGCCAGTTTCTGGCTGCTCCGCAGTGAGGATGGACGGACTGAGCAGGAAGTTGAGGAAGACTATTGGATAATGGCAGCAGAGTTTGCAGACTCGGTGGGTGTTGATGTCATTAACACCTCGTTGGGCTACAACAATTTCGATGACGGTGTGAACAGCCATAAATACCGTGATCTCGACGGTCATACAGCTCACATATCGCGTGCTGCCTCCATGCTTGCCGATAAAGGGATTGTGCTCGTCTGCAGTGCAGGAAACTCTGGTGACGAACCATGGAAGAAAATCACCCCCCCAGCCGACGCTGATAATGTCATTACTGTAGGTGCACTGAACCGCAAACTCACCAATGCAAATTTCAGTAGTATCGGTCCTTCACAGGACGGACGAGTAAAACCTGACATCATGGCTATTGGTAATCCCTCTTACCTTATGTATGGGGAAGGTGAAATTATCCGTGCCAATGGTACATCATTCTCCTCGCCGACGGCCTGTGGAATGGTGGCCTGTCTGTGGCAAGCACTGCCCCACCTCACAGCCCGTGAACTCATTGTGGTTGTCCGTCAGAGTTGTGACCGTTATGATACGCCAGACAACGTTTATGGCTATGGCTTGCCCAACTTCTGGCGCGCATATGTCAACAACCTGACACGATAATAAAATGCACTATACCCTCCTTGAACTCAACACGATGGTACGTGATACCATCGAAACAGAGCTGGCCGATGATTATTGGGTGCAGGCAGAACTTGCTGAGTGCCGTGAAAATCGTGGCCACTGCTATATGGAACTTGTACAGAAGGAGGACAATGGTAATACTCCCATAGCACGTGCCTCGGCCAAGTGCTGGAAAAACACTTGGGCGATGGCACGTCCTTATTTTGAGCGTGAGACAGGCCAGGTGTTGCATGCCGGCATGAAGGTATTGCTCAAGGTTCATGCCCAGTTTCATGAAGCCTATGGGTTCTCTTGGATAGTTACGGATATTGACCCAACCTATACTTTAGGCGATTTAGCCCGACGACGACAGCAGATTATTGCACAATTAAAGAAAGAAGGCGTGTTCGACCTACAGCGTGAGCTCCAGTTCCCCCTATTCACAAAACGTATTGCCGTTATTAGTGCTTCCACAGCAGCCGGTTATGGCGATTTCTGTCGTCAACTCGAAGATAATGAATACGGTTTCCGTTTCAATGTCACTCTCTATGCTGCTACCATGCAAGGTAAGAACGTTGAGCAGAGCATTATTGCGGCACTGAACAATATCTACGAACAAATCGACCTGTTTGATGTTGTTGTCATCATTCGTGGAGGCGGTGCCACCAGCGACCTTAGTGGTTTTGACACCCTTGCATTGGCAGAAAACGTAGCACAGTTCCCACTACCCGTCATCACTGGCATAGGACACGAACGAGACGAGAGCATTCTTGACATGGTAGCCAATCGTCATGTAAAGACACCTACTGCAGCAGCTACGCTGCTCATAGACCATCAGAAACATGTTGCAGACCGCATTGCCGATGCTCGTCAGCGCATCCCCGTCCTTGCCATGCGTGTCATCAGCGATTCACGTCACCATTTTGAGCAACTAAAAAGTAAGCTACCCATTGCCATTGAACGACGTCTCACAATGCAGAGACACCGCCTTGAAAGTATCGCCATACAATTGCAAGGCTATGATCCTGTACAATTGCTCCGCCGAGGCTATAGCATCACCCTGATGAACGGCTGTGCAGTACGTGATACATCCCAGCTTCATTCTGGTGACGAAATAGAAACAATATTAGAAAAAGGAAAATTTAAATCCATTGTCAAATGAACGAGAATCTGAAATATGAAGAAGCCCTCCAGCAATTGGAAGCCATCGTAAACAAGCTAGAAGTTGGCGAATATAATATAGACGAAATCGCTGCACAGCTAAAGACTGCACAGCGACTTATTACGTTCTGTCAGGACAAACTGACCAAGACAGAAGAGGAACTCTTAAAGATACAGACCGAGCGTAATTGATCTGAACTCAGGACCAGAGTCCTTCTTGAATACACTCATCGGAGAATACTTACAATAGATACCAAGTCCGTCATAATCTATGATACCCATAATATCAACGGTTACAGGACGTTGGCCGATTTTACGAGTGGAAACGTCGTAATTGTCATCTCCAAGATCATAGTCTCTGTTTACCCATCCCCATGCATTGAAGTTGACAACAGGGCCAACTGAAAAGCTGAAATCCTTGCCTAAATCCTGTGTAAAAAGTATAGGAATAATGATTCCAAGTGTCCGAACGCTAGAATATTTAGAACTGGCATTAGCAGGGAACGTCCCAAGTCCAACAACATCATTAACCTTCACAAAAGCAGTGTTATTATCTTTCAGGCCATAGTTGCGCCAGTTCAGTCCAAGACCAATAGAATACGTCTGCTTGGCACCCTTCGGAGTATAATTATACTGTATCAATGTCCACTGAATATCCCAAGACTTAAACGGAGCGAACTCATATTCTCCAGGAGCTCCTGTTACGAGGTTTACACCTACACCTAACTGCATTGTCCAGTCGTCGTTTTCACCATCCTTATACGTGATGTCTTTCTTACTTTCTTGGGCAAAGGCTGTCATACTGACTGCCAACAATACCATCATTAATAATTTATTCATTTCTAATATGATTTAGTTTACTATTGTTAAAAATCGGCGCAAAGGTAGTCTTTTCCCATAAAACAAGCAAGAAATGGTTAGGAAAAATAATTTTTCATCGAAAAAAATTGCTTAAAAGCAAGAAAATAATTACTTTTGCGGTCAAATTGATAATAAACAACATCAAAATACAGACGTTATGAAGAATTTAGACTGGGGTAGTCTGTCATTCGGCTACATGAAGACCGACTACAACGTACGTTGCTACTATCGCGACGGCAAATGGGGCGAGATTGAGGTCTGCTCCGACGAGTATCTGAACCTGCACATGGCTGCCACCTGCCTGCACTACGGTCAGGAGGCATTCGAAGGACTGAAAGCATATCGCTGTCCTGACGGAAAGGTGCGCATCTTCCGTGTTGACGAGAATGCTGCCCGTCTGCAGAGTACCTGTCGTGGCATTATGATGCCTGAGGTAAGCACTGAGTTGTTTACAGAGATGGTAAAGAAAGTGGTTCGCTTAAACCAGGAATGGATTCCCACTTACGAGAGCGGTGCCACATTGTACATTCGTCCGCTCCTTATTGGTACCAGCGCCCAAGTAGGCGTTCATCCCGCCAAGGAATACTGTTTCCTCATCTTTGTTACTCCAGTAGGCCCATACTTCAAGGGTGGCTTTGCAGCTAACCCCTACGTCATTATTCGTGACTACGACCGCTCGGCTCCCCTCGGTACAGGAAAATATAAGGTAGGTGGCAACTATGCAGCTTCACTCTTTGCCAACAACCTTGCTCACGAGAAGGGTTACGCTTGCGAGTTCTATCTCGACGCCAAAGAGAAGAAATACATGGACGAATGTGGTGCTGCCAACTTCTTCGGCATCAAGAACAATACGTACATCACACCGAAGTCAACCTCCATTCTGCCCTCCATCACCAACAAATCGCTGATGCAAGTAGCAGAAGATTTAGGTATGAAAGTTGAGCGTCGCCCCATTCCTGAAGAAGAGCTGGAGACCTTCGAGGAGGCAGGTGCCTGCGGAACGGCAGCCGTCATCAGCCCCATCTCTTATATCGATGACCTTGATACCGGCAAGCGCTACTCGTTTGGCGAGAAGCCTGGTCCAGTCTCGAAGAAGCTCTTTGACACCCTGCGTGGTATCCAATATGGAGAGATTGAGGACAAGCACGGCTGGACAACCGTAGTCATTGAGTAATGAGCAAAGGAAAACTGGCCAAGTTCGCTGATATGGCGACTTACGATAACGTGTTCCAGTACCCCTATGGGGCGCTGGAACACGCTTCCTTTCCCCTTCAGGGTAAGTGGCACGAGGAGTTTTTTCACAACCAGAACCCCATCATCCTCGAACTGGGCTGCGGCAAGGGCGAATACACCGTAGGTCTTGGCAAGAAGTACCCCAACAGCAATTTCATCGGGGTTGATATCAAGGGCGCACGCATGTGGACAGGAGCTACCGAGGCTGTCCGCGAAGGAATGAAAAATGTTGCATTCCTGCGTACAAACATCGAGATTATTGACCGTTTCTTTGCCCCTAACGAAGTCAGCGAGATATGGCTGACGTTCTCTGACCCACAGATGAAGAACCCTCGCAAACGCCTCACTTCAACCTACTTCATGGAGCGTTACCGCTGCTTTCTTGTTGACGGAGGCATCGTCCACCTGAAGACCGACTCCAACTTCCTTTTTACCTACACCTCCTGCATGGTTGACCACAACCACCTACCACAGCTTCTGAGGACAGAAGATCTTTATTCAGAGGTTCTGGAAAATACGGAATATTCAGAAGTAGCCTCTATCCAAACCTATTATGAGCAGATGTGGATTGACCGTGGCCTCAATATCCGCTACCAGCAGTTCCGCCTGCCACACAATGGGAAACTCACAGAACCCGATATCGAAATTCCCCTCGACGAGTACCGTTCATACCACCGCGACAAACGCAGCTCGTTGGAGTTCAGCAAGTAGTCACCTTAAGATTTCCACTTGCTCCACTACGGAGTCCTTCCCTTTATAAAGTATGTTGACACGGAAGCAGACAAAGTCACTATAGATGTATAGTGGTAGTATCTCCTCATACTCAGGCACATAGTCAAATACAAGGTGAATAGCCGTTCCTGACAGGTAGTTCTCCTTCGGCGCCAGCGCATCAGTACCATCGATGGCATGCAAAGAAAACACAGGATCAAGCATAGTCAGCACACGGGGTAGCTCAATCTTCAGGTCGTTGTCAGGGAAGGTAAACCATCCGCAGAACGTGTCCCACCAGTTCTTCTCCTCAGCCGGATTCTCCTCAGGCGGCAGCACCGTCACACCCTCCATCAGCGTCTGGCGCAGTTTCTCAGGCTTCAGCGAGTAATTGCTCAGATATTCCTCTTTGGCCTGCTGCAGTTGCTCGTTCTCCGACTTTTTGCCTGACCGTAGGAAGTCCAGCACGTGGTTCTGCTTGTAGTCCACATCGTCCACCCAGCAAATGCGGTCATCCGTCACGGCAATGGCACGTATGCGGGTTATGTCGTCGTATTTCTTGCCCGGATAGGTGATGCGTAGTGTGTCGAGGTCAGCCGTCGAGTGCTTGGGGATGATATTCATAGTACGAGGCACCTTCACCACGTCATATTCATCTTTGTACATATCTGTATAATGAATACAGAGAAATACACGGACGTTCTCCAAATCCATGTCTGAGCGATTGTTGATTTTCACATTGAGCAAATCGTCACTCTTCCAAAACAGCCATTCGCTCTCCGGCTCCACCTCCACATCAATGTAGGAGTGTTCAATAAGTAACTGCTTAAATGGTCCGTACAGGTGTTCCTCACAGAACTGCATGTCGCTGAGCAGAGCCGAGTAGATGCCCTGATTGCCACGACGGAAGAAGTGGTTGAAGATTTCCTGACGCGCATCGTCCGCGCGTCCCTGATCGGCATAGTACTTAGCCTTCAGTAGATTCGGACTAAACATACCATATCCTTCCATCGTCGATGAGTACAACCGCTGCAGGAACTGTCCCTCTGTCGTCTTGTTCAGGTAGGTTCGCGTGCGGTAAGAGTCCAGCATGTCTGTCAGCTGAACCGCCTGTCGCGGATATTCTATTGATGCTTGGTCGAAATAGCTCAATGCCGCCTGTTCGTCGCCCATTTTCTGTGCCAATAGCCCCTTCAGCACCAGCGCGGGCGCCGTGCGCCCAGGAAACTCCTGCATGTAGTAGTCGAGCGTAGCCGAGGCCTCAGCGAGAGTCCCTTCCAACCTTCCCCTATTGGGGGTGGCTATCAGTGCTCCTTGTCCCTCAATAGGCGTTGGTTGCATGGTTGTATCCGTTGCCTCTTCTTCTTGGAAGAAGTTGGAAGGGGCTTCTCCCTTCATAATCAGTGCCATGCTTTGCAATAGCATCGCCTCCGAGTTATGAGGATACTTGTTAAGAATCTGTCGCGTATGTCCCAAGGCATCACCTATGCGGCCTCCATAGAGGTCCAAATACGCCTTATCCTTCTGCACACAGAGTGCATCGTACTCCTTCATGTACTTATGGTATATCGGCGCATAGTCCGTCAGGTACTGCAAATACGAGCCACGCAGCTTTTCTATGTCGCGTTTCATGTTCGCCTTCAGCTCCTTGTCTTTCTCGTACTGGGCAAAGGCAGCGTCGGTAGCCTTCGATGCATCGTCGGTGTGCATGATGTCAAGAATAGCCAGCGGATTTCCTAGCACTGCCCCTGCCAGCCTGAACGGATCATCAGCCGACGCCGCACCCTTTGCAGCCGAACGAGCCAGCATCCACAGGTCGTTCAACTCCTTGTCTTGTCCCTGCAGCTTATACATATATTGCAGGATGGGCAATAGCTTTTGCTTTGCCTCCAGCACGTCAGGTGCCACACCCGTATAATCCTGCTTGGCCATATACTCCAAAAACTCGTTGAAGTTCTTGGAGTTCGCCTGTGCAATCTCCAGTGCATTCAACACGCGCACCGTCTGTTCAATATCGTAATCCCGGTTGGTAGCCAGGTCCGTACGGTTGGTGAGCGCCTCATACGCCGGTACAAACTTCCCTACGGGCTCATAGTGCTCCAAATCAATTGTAGCTGCCTCAGGCAGGTTCGAACATCCCACTGAAAACAGCAGACTTACAAAACAAAAGGTCAAAACACTTTTTCTGTTCATCTTCTTGTGAATTAATGAATAACGGTCAGTTCAGTGTCACCGGGTTTAAAGAGCAGTCCCGTACACGTTGTAGCATTAACTTTATATCTGCGTAAATCTATCTTGTTCCAGTCAATCTGATCAGTACGCTGCGCCAAAGGGGCATGGGGAATAATGGAGCCATCACGCACTAAGATGACAGCGGGTATGGGGCCCACGTTGATAGTCTGCCAGCCACTATCATATACTTTGCCAGTCTGGTAGTCTATCCATTTACAGCCCAATGGCAGGTAGACCGTGCGGCTGGTACCATTCTCCATGAGCGGAGCCACCAGCATCTGCGAACCGAAGAGGTACTCGTCCTCGATAAGCCATGCTCCTGGGTCTTCAGGGAATTCCACAAAAAGTGCACGTACCATCGGTAAGCCATGAAGAGAGCAGTCCTTTGCCTGGGCATAGACGTAGGGCATCAGTTTGTATTTCATCTCAGCACAGTCGCGGAAAGCCTTGGTGAAGCTCTCGCTGATGAGCCACGGCTCTGTAGGTGGAGCGCCATGGGCACGGGTATGACTCGACAGGAAGCCAAAGGGCAGCCAGCGACGATAGATATCCTCGGGCGAGGCCGTGACAAAGCCACCCATGTCGTGACTCCAGAAAGAGAAACCACTAAGTCCGAAGCTCAGTCCGCCACGCAGGTCACCAAGCAGTCCGATGTTGTTAGTGGCTGCATCGCCGCCCCAATGGAGGGCATAACGCTGCGAACCAGCCCAGGCAGAGCGGGCCCAGATGATACCACTCCCAACTTCGCCCCCGCCCACTTTCCAAGGGGAGTGGGGAGATTTGGCAAAGCTATCGATAACCTCAAAGAGGGCTTTATTATAGCGCAGGGGATAGAGATTGTGCTCGTAGAGTCCGCCACGACCGTTGTGATAGAAGCCGTTATAGGGTGCTGCCTCGCCGAAGTCGCATTTGATGGTGCTGACGCCTTGCTTCAGCAGACCGAGAATCTTGCCCTGATACCAACGAACGGTCTCAGGATTGGTGAAGTCGAGTACAGCATCCTCATAGGGCATGCCGCCGTCGGCATTACGCACATGCATGTTCTTCTCAATAATTTCGGGGAAGAAACGGTTCTTAGGCGTGAAATAAGGCAGTTGCCACAGACAGGTGTGGAAACCCTGATCCTTCAGTTGCTTGAGCATGCCGACAGGGTCAGGGAAACGATCGTGGGCAAACTCATAGTCACACTGCCAGTCAACACCGAACCAACCAGTATCGAAATGGATGACGTCAGAAGGTATCTTGTGCTTACGCAACTGACGGGCGATGTCTAGCCCTTCCTCCTGCGAGAAATAGGTGATGCGACTCATCCACGTGCCGAACGACCACAGGGGCAGCATGGGGCTCTTGCCCGTAATGTTGGTATACTCGTTGAGGATTTCCTTGGGTGAACCGAAGAACACGAAGAGGTCAATCTCTTCATCGGCCATGAAGAGACGCTGGGCACCGATGTAAGACTGTCCGAAGTCGGCTGTGACGGGTGCCGAGGTATGCATGAAGATACCGTAGCCACGATTAGAGAAATAGAAGGGCACGGGCTTGTACATGCCATCGGTCTCAGGGCCCTGAGGGTCGGTGACGCTAATCATCACTTTCTGGCCTACCTTGTTGAGCGAGGTGAATGACTCTCCACAGCCGTAGATGCGCTCGCCAGGAGCCAGCGTGAAGACAGGATTAACGGAGCGCGAGTTGTCGCTACCACGCTTGATAAAGTTAAAGGGCAGCAATTTGACCTGCGTGGAGTCGTTGTCAATAAGGTGACGCGTCTGGGTGAGTATGCGGCCATTGTTATCCTTTAACACAAGACGGAAGGGGTAGCGCTGGAGCTCGAGGGTGGCATTAGGGGAACGGAACGCAACGGCAGAACCGTTAGGCACACTCATCCATGGGGAGAAGGAAGTTTTTAGTCTCTCTTTGAAGGCATCACAAAACATGGGGTCGTCTTGCTCTTTGCTTCTAGACACTTGTCCCTGAACGGGTGTCGTTGCCAGGCGGATGCGGACACAACGGTCACTAATGAAGTCTATCTTCAGCTGGAGGTTAGGGTCGTTGTCGTAGGCAGCATCAGGGAAGTCGAGCATCTGCATGCGCACAGGCCAGTAGCCGTTGAGATTGAAGGCCTGACGGGGCGATAAACGGTAGCGTTTCCAGTTCAGCTGTCCTGTAGCCGTTGCCGCATCGAACGAGACGAGCGAATCGGCCAAGAAATAGGTATTGCTGAGGTCACTGAAGTCAGTTGAGACGTCCTTAGGCATGCACTGCAGGTACTGTACGCCTGCATTAGTTTGTATCTGCGCATGAGTTGCACCAATGCAACAACATGCAAAACAAAATAACAAAAAGTTTTTCTTCATAATTGTATGGTAGCTTGTTTAAGTCCTATTGCCTTGGCTGTGAGCGTGCCGTGTCCGTCGAGCACCACCAAACAGCGGCCAAAGAAAGCCTTACGCTTATTGTCCTTGAAACGCTCCATACTGAACTGGCTACCGTTATCAACACCAACAATGCGAGCACCTGAAGCGTCGAAGGAAACTTGATTCTCTGCCCACGGACAGAGGTTACCGTCACGATCGACCACCTCGACCTTGACGAACGTCATACACTTGCCACGATAATCATACGTCAGCCGCAAGTGGTCTGGCTGACCTGCCGTATGGATGGTCTTCATGCCTACCGTCTGGCCATCCTTACGAGCCACTACCTTCACTTCGCCAGGCTCGAACTTCACACGCCACATAACATGATACTGATGGCTGTTTGACTTCTTACGGACTCCTTCACTCCTTCCGTTAACAAACAACTCTACCTCGTCGGCATTGTTGTAATAGCACCACATGTCAACCTCCTGACCTTCAAACCAGTTCCAGTGAGGGAAGAGATGCAGAACTGGCTTATCCGTCCACTCACTCTGGTACATGTAATACACATCCTTCGGCTGACCCGAAAGGTCGATGATACCGAAATAGCTGGAACGTGCAGGGAAACCGTAGGGCGTGGGCTCTCCAATGTAGTCGAAACCCGTCCAGATGAACTGTCCGCCACAATAAGGCGTATGCTTCACCACATCCCAGTTTGTCTCATGCGTCGTGCTCCACGAAGCATGCATATTGTCGTAGGCCGAGCACATGAAGGATGGGTCAGTATAGGGCAACCACCACTCCTTGGGTGCCTTACGCACAGAGTCGGAAGGCATCATATAGAACCCCGTGGTCTGCAGGGCAGAAACGCTCTCCGTCATGATAAACGGACGGTTGGGGAAGTTCTTTGGCACGTCCTTAATCCATTCGTGGTGGTAATTAAACCCGATAATATCGAGTCCCTTTCCTCTGAATAGGTGGTTGCCAGGCGAGGGCTCGTTACAGCCTGCCGTGATGGGACGCGACGTATCATAACGGCGTACGATGTCAGCCAAATGGTCACAAAGCATGGTATTAACAGACATCTCACCGTCACGTGCCAGCGTCGAGGCGTCGTGTCCAGCATTGAGTATAAGGTTCGCCTGCTCCAGAGTCAGCGTGTCGGCATCGGCACTCGACCACTGCTCCAACACCTCGTTACCGATGCTCCACATGAGGATACAGGGATGGTTACGGTCGCGCAACACCATGTCGGTGAGGTCACGCTCATGCCACTCGTCAAAGAAGCGGGCATAGTCGTTCTGCGTCTTACGGCGACGCCACATGTCGAAACTCTCGTCCATGACGATGAAGCCCATGGTGTCACACATATTGAGTAGCTCTGGAGCAGGTGGGTTATGACTAGAGCGAATGGCGTTACAGCCCATCGCTTTCAATTTTAGAAGCTTGCGATGCAAGGCATCCTCGCTGAGGGCAGCACCCAAACAGCCAAAGTCGTGATGCTCGCAGACACCATTCAGCTTCATGTTGACCCCGTTGAGCCAGAAGCCTGTCTTGGCGTCAAAGCGAAAATCGCGAAAAGCAGTTGTCGTCCACACCTCGTCAACCACCTGGCCTCCTACGAGCACCTGCGTGCGTACCTTATAAGTATATGGGTCATCTGGGGACCACAGGTGGGGATTCTTGACCTTCATGCCTACCTCGCGACCGCTCTGGTCGAAGACTGTATTGCGCACCTTGCCGTTACCATCGACTGCCACATCGACTTTCAGGCGCCCCTGTCCTTTCTTGACTTCCGACACCACGTGGACGCCCCAATGCTTCACGTGAACGCTATTCGTTTCAGTAAGCCATACATGGCGGTAGATGCCACAGCCGGAATACCAGCGCGAATTCGGCTGGTCACTATTATCTACACGCACAGCAATCACATTGTCACCGCTGCGCATGTAGCGCGTAATATCATACTCGAACGAACTGTAACCATAAGGTCTACAGCCAACCTTCTCGCCATTCACATAGACGGTAGAGTTCATATATACGCCATCGAACTCCAAATAATATTTGCAGACTTCTTTCACGCGGAAATGCTTACGATACCACCCCACTCCGCCTGGCAGCGCGCCGCCGCCAGCTCCACTGGGAGCACCTGCAGAAAAGTCGCCTTCAATGGCCCAGTCATGTGGCAGATTCACCGTCCGCCAGTGTTTGTCGTTGTACTCTGGCTTTGCCATCTTGGCTGAGTCTGCCAGAATAAAGCGCCATCCCTGGTCAAAATTCTTACGATTACGTGCCTGAATGAAGATACAGGATAACGTGAATAAAAATGATAAAAATAGGACTCTTTTCATATATTCTTCTAATTTCTTTCAAAAGGAATTGTTACCTCAAATCGTGCTCCCTGATTCTCATATGACGTGTCGAGACGAACGTCGCCACCCATTCGACGCGCCATTGTTCGGCTGAACGTTAAACCAAGGCCTAACCCTTCTTTAAACGTATCAAGCTTTACAAAACGTTCAAAAATGTGTTCTGCCTCGTTTGCAGGGACACCCGGACCGTTGTCTTCAACGGTAATCATAAGTTTCTCACCAGACTTGAAAGCCCTCATCACAACCAATCCATCAAATGATATCTGCTTCAGGGCATTGTCAAGTAGCGGGTAGATGATGCGCTGCAACAGCACTTCGTTCGACAGAATGGTGAAATCGTCCTTTAGCGACGTGTCAAAGCGTAGCTGTTCGTCTGTACATTTCTCGTTCTTATGGAACTCATTCACCATATTCTGAAACACTTGGTTACAATTCAACTGAGTCATCTCCAAATTGGGGTCAACACTATCGCCACGCGAAATCTCCAGCACCTCATTTATCATGATAGTAATGCGGTCGGTATTGTGCATCATAGTGTCGGCAATGTGTCGTCGTTCCTCGGGACTGAGGTCGTTTTCCGGGTCGGCCAGCACCTGTGCAAAACCACTAATGATGCTAAGCGGTGTACGAACCTCGTGGCTGACGTTCTGTACAAACTCAGCTTTCATCTTCTCCGACTCCACAATGCGAAGGTACGCCTCACTCATCTCGCGCAGATGGCGGCGACGCATAATCGAAATATAAACCAAAGCCACAACAAGCATCAATAGCAGCGTGGCAACAGCCAACGTACCATAGAGCCACATTCTGGCTTGCTTTCGCTCTACCTCATAGACGCGCAACTCGTCCTGAATGCCCTTCATCGAGCTGCTCAACAACACACCATAGATGGAGTCCGTCTCGGCAGCGCCCTTTTTCAACGCATCAAAAGCCTCCTGCCAGCGACCCACTTTCGAGTATATGTCAGCCTGTGTCTCGTAGGGGTCGTCAGAGCTTTCACCTGCCAATGCCACAGCCTCATCGATTCGCCCCTGATGAACCAAATAATACACTTCAAGTTTGCGCCCGTGTACGGATGACTGCCCCTTGGATTCGCCATCTTTATATGCCCTGTAACCCTCAAGGAATCGCGGAATGTCACCCAGCATATAGTAGGCCAGCGTGCGACGCGCCTCAATGTCGATTAGGCGCTCGGGCGATGACTCACGGGCTATGGCAGCCGCCTGATCAATCAGGCGGAGGGCCTCCTCGGGATTCTCGTCCATAATGATGTTCACCAGATTCATATAGATAGGTGCCTCGCTCTCCTTGTAGCCCTCTTGCTCCATACGTCGTATCACTTCCCAGAAGCAGCGTTTAGCGCTCTCTTTGTCTCCACAGTAGCGATAGATGTGTCCCATCATATTGACAGCCATATACATCTCCTTGTCCAGTTTCTTCTCTGTCAGCTCTTTCGATAGCTGCGTAGCCAGCATATAGGCCTCAAAGATGCGCTGACGGTTCAGCTGGAACACAATCTCATTACAGCGCTGCGTGTAATATGCATGCAGGTCGCCTTTATCCTGAAGAAACTTCTCCAGCTTATCCACAGCTGTAAAAAAGCGTGTGGAGTCGCCGTCGTTAAAGGCATGGTGCACGGAGTCGCGTAATGCCAGATACTCCCAGGTTTCCTTATAGTCTTGCTCTACTTGCGCCGACATCGTCAATGTCAAGCCGACAGCCAGTATCAATATGACAATTCTCCTAATCATATATCTAATGAGTATAAAAAGTGGTGTTTTACAATTTCAGCCACAAATTTACTAAAAAAGTAACATACGACCAAATAATTAAGAAGTTTTCACAATACCACCAACAAAAAGAAGCATCGTGAGGTGCCTATACATATTGTATATCTCCTCACGATGCCGCAATTGCAATATAAATACCGCTGTTACTTCGATTTCGAAGGAAGGAAACTCTCCCAGGTCTGGTCATCGTAATAGACACGAATCTCTGTGACACGACGCTGGGGCTTCTCAATAACCTTGGGTTGGGGCTCCACCGACTCAGGGCGAGCATGGGAGGGAACGAAATCTGCGAAAGGCAAACTTGGATTCTGAGCATCCTGCGAGGGTGGGACAGGTGAAGTCGGAGCAGTTTCGTTCTCGACATACATGGATCCCGTACCGAGGAGCAACCAGTCGGTACTGATGTTGGGAATATTCTTTTTGATGAGCTCGACCACGTTCAGGGTAGGACGGGTACGGTCATTGAAAATATTACTCAAAGTTGCCGCTCCGATTTGGGTGCGCTCAGCAAATTCCTGTTGGGTCAGATGGAGGCTCTCCATGACTTGTTTTATTCTATCTTTCATACGCTTTAAGTTCCTTTTTTGGCTAAAAAAGCCATTTTTTGTTAGACTTTACAAAGGTAAAACAATTTTTTGAACTAACAAACAAATGTAAAGAAAATTTTGATTTTTAAACTTTATGTTTATGTTTTTAAACATTAGAATTATAAACCAAGAAAATGTAAATCACCACTTCAAAATCATAAATATAAATTTACCACAATAAAATGCGGACAAACCATTAATTAAGGCTTTTTTCATAATGTTCTGAATATAAATCAAGTAATTATACCATATAATAGTAAATCAGGACATTATACAGGTTGATGCGTGGAAAATGCGGGCATTTGAGTGCTGTTTTGTTGAGCATAAACGTATAATTCATTGATTTATCGCGATTTATATATTTGACTATATGGATGTATATTTATTACTTTATGAATTTGATGTCGTATTTTTATATTTATATTTATGATTTTGTACTTTATTAATTTATTACGCTATACATATATTTATGGTTGTAAATTATAAATTTTATACAATTTTATGAATTATCAAATAGTAAATATCAAGAAACTTAAATGTAAAGATTTGTGAATCATAAATATTTGGCCTCGAAAATAGCGAAAAATGCGATTCCTTGAAGAATTCTGAACGAGCGTCTGAAAATTTGAAAATACGCGATTTTAGAGGCCCTTTTTTGAGGCAAAAATGCCGATGCATAAAGGGCGGAACGTCAATTTTTTTTGTACAGAAAAATGGACGAAATAGAAAAAAACAGCATCGAAAACGGGGGAAAAGCCTTGCGAAAGACAGGGTATTTTTATGCAAAGGATGAGGATAATGCTTAGTGAAAGATGGGGTGATTCTTAGTGAAGGATGAAGAAAACGAGCTCTTTCATCAGCTCCCCCGGGGGTGTATTTGGGTTGTCGAGTCCCTTACTTTTCGCATCCATCTCTCGGAATTTTGAGATGATGTTCATGGTCTTCGTGGCGGTATAATTTCGCATGCCGGTCATATATTGCTGTGCCACCCATGAACTTTTCAGCTCCAGGAACTTGGCCACCTCGTTGGGTTCGTTTCGCTTCGGACAGTAAAAGGCGACCATCAGATTCTGGAAATAATTGAAAAGGAGTGGTAGGAAGGCGTAGATGCTTCCGGCCTTCGGGTTTTTGTCGAAGTAGTCGATAATCTGGTTGGCTTTATATACATTCTTGTTGACGATGGCGTCGCGCAGCTCGAAACCGTTGAAGTCCTTGCTCACGCCAATCTGGTCCTCGACGACCTGTGGCGTCACTCTCCTATCGCCTTCCGGCAGCGAAAGCACCACTTTGTCGAGTTCGCTGGCCAGACGGCTGAGGTCCGCGCCGATGCTGTCAGCAATAATCTGGTTCGACTTGGGATCGATGGCCACTCCACGCGCGCGCAGATACGTTTCTATAAATGCGGGGAGGTCCCGATCGCGCAGTTTCTTGCTTTCAAAGAGCACGCCGGCCTTCTCCACGTATCCGGCCAACTTCTTGCGGCGGTCGATGGTGCCATTTTTGTGGCACAAGACGAGCACCGTCGAAGGCATGGGACGCTGCATGTAGACGTCGAATGCGTCAGTATTGCGGATGTTCTGCGCTTCCTTGACGATGACGACCTGCCGTTCGGCCATCATGGGATAGCGCTTGGCGGCATCGACGACCTGAGCCGCCGTCACGTCAGCACCGAAGAGTACGGTCTGGTTGAAGTCGCGCTCCTCGGGCTGGAGGGCATTTTCGGCAATCCAGTCGCTAATTTGGTCAATGTAATAGCTCTCCTCGCCCATCAGATAATACACCGGGGCGAACTTGCGGTCCTTCAGATCGCGCATGATTGCGTCAAACGTCATGATTGCCATGTTGCAAAGGTACGAATTATTTGTGATTTACGATTTACGATTTACGATTTTTTGTACTTTCATCCACATTTTTAGGCCAAAACTTGTCATAACGGAGAAAATGTAGTAATTTTGCAGCATTGTTTTTTTATGACGATGAAAATAGGTATCATACAACAGCACAATACGGCCGACCGCGAGGACAACATGAAGCGGCTGGCAGAGAAGGCCGCAGCGCTGGCCAGCCAGGGCGCGGAGCTCATCGTGTTGCAGGAACTGCACAACTCGCTCTACTTCTGTCAGGTGGAGGACGTGAACAACTTTGACCTCGCAGAGCCCATTCCCGGGCCCTCTACGGAGTTTTTCGGCAAGCTGGCAAAGCGTCTGGGCGTGGTCATCGTGACGTCACTGTTCGAGCGTCGCGCCGCCGGCCTGTACCACAACACCGCCGTCGTCATGGAGAAGGACGGCACGATAGCCGGCACGTACCGCAAGATGCACATCCCCGACGATCCGGGCTACTACGAGAAGTTCTACTTCACGCCAGGCGACCTGGGTTTCAAGCCCATACAGACGAGCGTTGGACGGTTGGGCGTGCTGGTGTGCTGGGACCAGTGGTACCCCGAGGCTGCGCGCCTGATGGCGCTGCAGGGCGCCGAGCTGCTCATCTACCCCACCGCCATCGGCTACGACCCGAACGACACGCCGGAGGAGCAGGAGCGCCAGCACCGTGCGTGGCAGACGGTTCAGCGCGGCCATGCCGTGGCCAACGGGCTGCCCGTGGTGACAGTGAATCGTGTAGGGAGTGAAGAGTTAAGAGTGAAGAGTGAAGAATTTGCTGCCGCACAACCGACAATGCAAGACGCACAACCAACGACGCAATCCGGCCCCACTACGTCGGAAGATAATTCTTCACTCTTCACTCTTCACTCTTCACTTATAAAGTTCTGGGGCACGTCGTTCGTGGCCGGTCCGCAGGGCGAGCTGCTATATGAGGCTCCAGAACAGGAAGAGGCGGCCGTCATCGTCAACGTCGATATGCAGCGCAGCGAGCAGGTGCGCCGCTGGTGGCCGTTCCTGCGCGACCGCCGCATCGATGAGTACAACGACATTTTAAACAGATATATTGACTAAAATTACACAGCAGAGTTCCATTTGTGTGTATATATAAAAAAATATGAGTAACCTGAGATTCCAAGTCGTAGCCGAGGCCTTCAAGAAGAAGCCGCTCGACGTGAAAGTACCGGCGGAGCGTCCGTCAGAATATTTCGGCAAGTACGTGTTTACGCGCGATAAGATGTTCCGCTACCTGCCGGCCGACACCTATGCGAAGATGATAGACGTGATGGACAACGGAGCGCGGCTCGACCGCTCGATAGCCGACGCTGTGGCCGACGGCATGAAAAAGTGGGCGCTTGAGATGGGTGTCACGCACTACACGCACTGGTTCCAGCCGCTGACCGAGGGCACGGCCGAGAAGCACGACGCTTTTGTTGAACACGACGGTAAGGGCGGCATGATTGAGAAATTCAGTGGAAAACTGCTCGTACAGCAGGAGCCCGACGCGAGCTCGTTCCCCAGCGGCGGTATCCGCAACACGTTCGAGGCGCGCGGCTACTCCGCATGGGACCCCACGAGCCCCGTCTTCATCATCGACGACACGCTCTGCATCCCCACCATATTCATTGCTTACACAGGCGAGGCGCTCGACTACAAGGCCCCGCTGCTGCGCTCGCTCCACGCCGTCGATAAGGCGGCTACAGATGTCTGTCAGCTGTTCTACCCCGACGTCAGGAAGGTGACGGTGAACCTCGGCTGGGAGCAGGAGTATTTCCTCGTTGACGAGGGCCTCTACTCTGCCCGCCCCGACCTGCTGATGACCGGCCGCACGCTGATGGGCCACGAGTCGGCGAAGAACCAGCAGATGGACGACCACTACTTCGGCACCATTCCCGACCGCGTACAGGCGTTCATGAAGGACTTGGAGATTCAGGCTCTTGAGCTCGCCATTCCCGTGAAGACGCGCCACAACGAGGTGGCTCCGAACCAGTTTGAGCTGGCGCCTATTTTCGAGGAGTGCAACCTTGCCGTCGATCATAACATGCTCCTGATGTCGCTCATGAAGAAGGTGGCGCGCAAACACGGCTTCCGCGTCCTGCTCCACGAAAAGCCCTTTGACGGCATCAACGGCTCAGGCAAGCACAACAACTGGAGCCTCTCGACCGACACCGGCGTGCTGCTCCACGCCCCCGGCACGACCATCCAGGAGAACCTGCGCTTCATCACGTTCATCGTCGAGACGCTCATGGCCGTTTATCACCACAACGGACTGCTCAAGGCCAGCATCATGTCGGCCACCAATGCCCACCGTCTGGGTGGTAACGAGGCACCGCCAGCGATTATCTCAAGCTATTTGGGCAAGTACGTTTCCGACCTGCTCGACAGCATTGAGCAGACCACCGACCTCAATCCGCAAACCGCGAAGCACTCGCGCGAGATTGACATTCCGCAGATTCCCGACCTCATCGTCGATAACACCGACCGCAACCGCACGTCGCCCTTCGCCTTCACCGGTAACCGCTTCGAGTTCCGCGCGCCGGGCTCCAGCGTCAACTGCGCCTCGGCCATGATTGCGCTTAACTCAGCCGTCGCCGAGGCCTTGCAGGACTTCAAGGAGCGGGTTGACAAGAGGAGTGAAGAGTTAAGAGTGAAGAGTGAAGAATCGGCTGCTGCACAACCTACAGCGGAAGCCACACCCTCCACGGCGGAAGCAAATTCTTCACTATTCACTATTCACTCTTCACTTAAATATCGCGCCATCATCGACGTGCTGCGCGAGGACATCAAGACCTCCAAGCCCGTGCGCTTCGACGGCAACGGCTACAGCGAGGAGTGGGTCACGGAGGCCCGCCGCCGCGGCCTGGACGTCGAGAAGTCGTGCCCCGTCATCTTCGAACACTACCTCGACGAGTCGTCGGTCCGCATGTTCGAGAAGACGAAGGTCATGAACCGCAAGGAGCTCGAGGCCCGCAACGAGGTGAAGTGGGAGATGTACGTGAAGACCGTGCAGATTGAGGCGCGCGTGCTGGGCGACCTCGCCATGAACCACATCATCCCCGTGGCCACCCACTACCAGTCGAAGCTCATCAAGAACGTGCAGGGCATGAACGACATCTTCTCCTCTGCCCTCTTCGCGACCGAGAAGGCCCGCCGCCTCTCCGCCCGCAACATCAAGCTCATTGAGGAGATTGCCGAGCGCACCGAGAAGATTGAGCAGTTCGTGGAGGAGCTCACCGACGCCCGCCGCGTGGCTAACCGCATACAGGACATCCACCAGCGAGCCATTCAGTACCACGACACCGTCTGCCCGCACATGGAGGCCATCCGCCAGGAGATTGACAAGCTCGAGCTGATTGTCGAGGACGGCCTCTGGACGCTGCCCAAGTACCGCGAGCTGCTGTTTATCAGATAAAGACAAGAAACTTTTACACGCCCGCATAAGATTTCTTACGCGGGCGTGTTTTATTTCTTAATGTCAAGTTTGCAAAAGTGCAAAAGTGCAAAACTGCAAAACTGCGAAACTGCGAGTAAGCAAGAGCAGAGTGCTAAGCTTGCTTAAACACTCTGCCGAGCGGGAGCAGTTCTGACGAAAGTCAAAGTGCTACGGCAGTTCTTGAACTAATTTTCGATAGACACCATAGCTCAGTTTCTCAATGACACCATCGGTTTTCAGTCGCTTTATGGCTCGTGACGTCGCAGAATCGTTCGTATTGAAACAGTCTTTGAACTGCTGCGTCTTGAACTCGTCGGGCAGCTTGCGGAAACACTCGTCATAACGTGTGGTGCGGCGACGCTGTACGAAATCCTTGTTCTGGTCGGCGAAGTAGTTGTAGGCCATTTCCCCGAAGAAGAACTGCTGACACTTGTACTGAATCTCCATCGCCAGTCTGCAGAGGTGCTTGTCCCTGTCGTCCATCGTCAGCGTCTTCTTCTCCTGCCACTCGTCCCAATGGCGCATCAGGATAAAGGGAAGACTTACGCCTATACCGTAATAAGGTATTCGCTTCAGCAGCGTGCGGTCGGCCTTGTCGTCGTTGAACTCCGCCACCTCCAGGCGTGATGACTGCCAGTCGAAGGTCTCATCGTTCAGCGGTTCAATAGGCATCTCTCCCTCCACCTTGTCCAGTCGGTAAGCCCATGTCTTCAACGTCTCGTTGGCGTTGGGATCTACCTGCTGGTATCGCTGTGCCATACCCTTGTCAGGCAGTGGAATCACCGCCAGTCGCGTTGACATTCCCGTACCGAAGTTCCTTTGGTTCACCTTGCGATGCAGGGCATAGGGCGTACCCGTGTAGATGAAGTTCCAGTAGATATTGAACATACCCGTGTAGCTCTCCTGATTGGCATACATCTGGCCTTCCTGCTCATTGTGAAAGGCTTTCAGCTCCATAATCTCACGGTCTTTCCAGTCACCGCCCTTGTTCTGCTTGGTGACGTTGTCCAGCTCCGCATCAAACGAGAACATGTGCAGGTTCAGCTTCTTACCCTGAACCGTCTCTACGGCAGCATTCATGTGACGGATAAACTCTCCCGTTGACGTTCTTGCAGGGTGAACACGGATACCGACAACAGGTCGTTTCAGCGCATCGCCCTTCTGTGCCTTCGTCGAGGTACTGCGTTCCGTCCTGCCTTCCTTGTAACGGTTCACCGCGTCAATCAGGATCTGGTCAGCCTGAATCATCGGGTCGGCAATCTTCTCGTAGAACTTCTCCACAATGTTCTTACCGGCACCCGGGTCACCGATGATGAAGATGCAGTAGTTCAGTCTCCTGACCACCTCAGGCTCGTACCAGAAATGATAGAAAGCCCTCGTCATCAATGTGCCAAACAAAGCAGCACCCGAGAACCACACCGCCGGCAGCTTGTGTGGATGCACATTCAGGAACAGCTCCTTCATACAAGGGTAATACTCCGCCATCTCTTGCAGCTCCGAGGCCCAATTATCAAAGGGGAGCAGGGCATAAACATCGGCAGATGATGTCTGAAGGCTGATGTCTGATGTCTGAGTGCACAGCGGAACCGACCCTTCTGTGCACTTTTCCAGCACCGCCTTCATCTCCTTCGAGATCTTCGGCATCCACGTCTTACCCTTCTTTGCATTCTCACTTTCCTTTGCCGCCACGTATTCAGCCGCATTACTCACATTACGCTCTATGTCCTCCTGGCGCTCCTCCACAATCTCCTGTACCCATTTCTGAGCCAACAGCAGCGCCAGCGTCTTCGGCTTGTCACGGTCTGTCATGATGTACAGGTCACGACCTAACGCCACGCAGGCCTCATGCCTCGAGGCACCACCCTCGCCACTGAACCGCTGCTTGCTCCAAGCGTCGATGATTGTCTGGAAGGGCACGCCGTGATATAGAGCCCCCTCTATATCTACCCGGGGGGAGACTATAGGTTCTTTCTCTCCCCCTCGGGAGAGTTGGTGGGAGGCCATAGCCTGGCTATGACCGTCTCGATATAAAGCATTATATCTCTTGCCAAATTCTTCATTTTCATAAGTTATCAATTTTTCCTCGTCAATCAGAATAATGTCATCGCTGGTAGTCAGGAACGCCCCTCGACTGGCATCCTTACAACACTCATCGGGCTTCAGCCCCAGCTTCTTCGAGAAGTCTATCTGGTTGTCAATCAGGTTGCCCACGTTGACATCAGCCATAAATACCACCTTCAGGCCTTCTCCTGACGGCGTAATGTAAACCAGCAGAATACGCTTCTTATCCTCCTCCGACAGCTTGGCGTAAGCCTCCTCCCACACCTTTCGGGGGTCTCCCTGTACGTGGTCAAAGTCTATCACGCACAATCCGTTCAGACGACAATGCTTCTGGTTCCTCCACATGCCGCGCTTAGTGGTTTTCTCGCCAGTCTGCTTATTCTCGAACACCTTCTCCGACTCGTCGTAAGTGGCTATGAAGATGACGAAGGGCAGTCCCTTCTTCTTACTGTCGTAGCCGTTCTTGTCGCCACGTGCCAGCGCCTCGCGGGCTTCCTTTACCTTTCTTATAGTTTCAGGCGCCTTGACGAGCGCCCGAAACTGTTCCAGAGTTACTACTTCAGTTGGCAAACCGAAGCTTCGTTGATACACAAACATTTATCTATCTTGCTTGTTAGATTGTACAGCTCTCTCCTTACGTCTATCAATCCTTTAGCCTCAAATGTGAGCCAGGCCGCAACCTTATGCTCCTTCGTCGCAAAGCGTACCTTCACGTTGTCCTCGTCCAGCAGGAACTCCCCTTCAGGCAGCTGCGGCTCCTCCTTCTGTATGTCCTTCGTCAGCTTCGCCAGCTCCTTCTGGAAGAAGGCAGCCTTGTCAGGCACCGAATCCGGACACTTCAGTTCCACACACGTCAGCGGACTCTTACCCGAGGTAACGTACCGCTTACTCTTACCCACCTTCTTCACGTCCTTCTGACTCGGCTCGCCCTGAGCCTGTGGGTCCACCTCGATACTTCCGTCATCATAGATGCGGGTGTTCGACTTAAACGACTTCTGCAGTTTCCTGCGTGGAGAAGAGGCGCTCTGCACCTCGTTCTCCTGTTTCTTAACGTCTTCCATCAGTTCAAGAAATTCTAAAGTCATACCAGACAAATCTTGTCAATATAGATCGTCGTTGCCTGCATAGCCTCGCCGGTCTGCTGAGAGTTCCACTCACGCACCACCATCGAGCATTGCACCCGATAGACGTGCTGGGGGTCGTACTTCGGACAGTTCACAGCGCGTTCACCGGTAATCTCACCCAGGAACGTGTCGATGCCGTCCGTCAACTTCAAGGTCACAGAGTTCATTACCTTCTGCTCACCCGTCTTCTTGTCCGTGTACTGGCGCTGAGCCAACGGACTCTGATTCATGATTCTAACAATTTTTTCCATAATCTTTAAT
>CACXJZ010000028.1 GCA_902768105.1 uncultured Prevotellaceae bacterium | reverse complement strand
CAATTTGAAATGGTTGTCGATGTGCAGAGAGAAACTGAAGGATAATGGCACAATTTGGATTTCAGGAACGTATCATAACATCTTCTCTGTTGCAAACTGTCTCACGCAATTGGGCTATAAGATTCTGAATGTGATAACGTGGGCAAAAACAAATCCGCCGCCCAATATTTCGTGCCGATACTTCACCTATTCAACGGAGTTCATCATCTGGGCTCGTAAGAAAGAAAAAGTACCACATTACTACAACTATGAGTTGATGAAACACATCAACGGCGACACACAGATGACAGATGTGTGGCGTTTGCCTGCTATTGCCCCATGGGAGAAATCATGTGGCAAGCATCCTACGCAGAAACCTTTGGGATTGCTGAGCCGGATTATCATGGCATCCACAGAATCAGGTGCATGGATTCTTGACCCGTTTGCTGGCAGTAGCACAACTGGCATTGCAGCCAACTTACTCGGCAGGCGCTTTCTTGGTATTGAGCAAGAGAAAAAATTTGCTGCCATCAGTAAGGCACGACGTGAAGAGTTAGAACAAGGAAAGAACTATGTGAAATATCGCAGAAAAATTGCTGACATTGCAAAAGCAGAAGATACACAGACGGACATTTTTAGTTGTCATGAGCCTATTATACAAGAGCTACCATTCTTACGAAAAGGAAATAATAGCTGTGTCTTTATGTATGCTTTAGGAACAGCAGCACGTTCTAAGACTGAACCCATTGGTAAATTGGCGATAGGAATTAAAGATGATACACTTTGCGACAACCCGATTAATGACATCGGCTTCATCATGTTCCACTATTGGAATAATGAGAAAGCAACTCCCTATAAGGTTGTCAAAATGCCACGAATTGTTGCAAAACAAGACATCCCAGACGGATTTATTCTTCGCATGACAAAAGATGTTGACAGGTTTATCCTGCTTGAATATGACTCTACAAAACCTGCAGACATCGGACCGTTTGACATTGGTAAAGTAAATCGTAAAGGAAATATAAGGTATATGCCGTTTGTTACCTCTCTGGATAAGATAATTCAGGAGTAAAGTTAACAATAAGGTTCAAATCTGAAGACAATATTGACAATATAAAATAATACTTCTATGGATGTTCTACTCGTTGTTCTTGCCTTGTTTGGAATAGGATTCTTGATAGTTGGTGGTGGTATGGGAGCCAAGTCGGCTTTTAATAACTTCATCAGTAGGAATAGCGGTCCTTATGTGGCACCGCGCATCTCGAACAAGAAGAAATACCAGTATTACATTCGACTGCAAGAAACTGACGACCGTTATGTGGTGATTGATTCCTTCCAGACGGAAAGCGGACACGTTGCTATTATTTTAAAAGATAAAAAGGAAAATCGTGCAAGTACCGTATATGGCGTTTCAGTAAATGATGCAAAGCAAAAAGCAGATGATCAGATACGTATTTGGAAACGTGGATTTCAATGGAAATTTGAAGAATAATAGGAACAGGTCATTTCGCTTTGGTATTAGAATTATGAAACAGATTGAGGTCGTAGCAGCGGTTATTCGCAAGGGAGACAAGATATTTGCCACGCAGCGGGGATATGGCGAGTGGCAGGACTGGTGGGAGTTCCCTGGCGGGAAGATGGAAGTAGGGGAGACACCGGAGGAGGCGCTCGTGAGGGAGATTCGCGAGGAGCTGTCGGCGGAGATTAGCGTGGATGAGTTTCTCTGTACGGTGGAGTATGATTATCCAGCCTTTCACTTGACGATGCATTGCTATCTCTGCTCTCTCGTGGGCGAGGCGCTACACCTGAACGAGCACGAGGCGGCACGATGGCTCACGAAGGATGAGCTGGACAGCGTGAAGTGGCTGCCTGCGGATGTGGAAGTGATGGAAGATGTAAAAAAAGAGTGGGGGGGTAATTAATCCTTGAGGCTTTTGAATCGTCTAATATAATGACAAGAAAATAACACTAACTTAAAATAGTAAAAATTATGAAGAAAGTATTCATGATGCTGGCCTTGATGGCCATTCCGTTTGTCATGCAAGGACAGACAAAGTTTCACGACGCAGAGGCTCACGAAGCCCGTGGTCCGGTAAAGAAAATCACTCAGACCGTAATGGGTCAAGAACGTGTTACAACCTTTACCAAGGAAGGTAAGATGGAAGGTACAGAGAACGTCGTCTATGATGACAACGGCTATCTGCAGCAGGCCACTATTGAAGCTGGGGGAATGAAGATGACCGCGAAGTACAAGTGGGTGAACGATCGCGTGGTTAGCACTACCATGAATATGATGGGCCGCGAATTCACCTCCATATTAGAATATAATGACAATGGTAAAGTGGTTGGCATGACTATGGACATGGGCGGCCAGGAGATGAAGATTCCCTATACCGACATCAAGTATGACAACAGGGGCAACTGGATTAGTCGCAAGAGCACCATAATGGGGCGTGAGGAAGTGCAGACGCGCACCATCGAGTACTACGAGTAAGATTCCGCAGTAAAGATATGACATTAAAAAAATCGGGCTGATATTTGGTCAGCCTGATTTTTTTTAACTTTGAGCTTAAGCTCGAAGGTACAAAAAAACTATCTTTTTTCCTCACTTATTCGTACTTTGAGCTTAAGCTCGAAGGTACTCACACTCGAAAAAACTCAAGATTCTCTTGGTTTTTTGCTCATTTAATCGTACTTTGAGCTGAAGCTCGAAGGTACTTTCGCTCAACAATAAAAATAAAACGCAATTTATTTTGTATTGTATTCACTTATTCGTACCTTTGCAGGGCTAAAAACTAATTAAGTGTATGAAATACGTTTATCAATTGTTCGTTTCTGTTGCATTGTTGCTGCTGACAACGCTGCAGGCATCGGCTTACAAACAGCAGTCAATCAACATTACCGTCAACGGCAAGTCGCGTAACATGATTGTGTTTACACCCAACGAGCTGCCCGCCAAGTCGCCCCTGATGATTGTGACGCACGGCATGAACCAAGACCCCGAATACCAGATGGGGTCGGACAAGATTTACGAGATGATTGACACGGCGAAGTTCGTGGTGACCTATCTGCGCAGCAGCGGTAATACGTGGGATATTGGCGGTACAGGCGACCAGACGTTCGTCATCAAGGCCATTGACGAGATGGTGAGCCGCTTCGACATTGACAGGGAGCGCGTCTATTGGTCGGGCTTCTCAATGGGCTCGATGCTCATCCACCATTGCATAGCCAACATGCAGGATAAGATTGCGGCCTTCGCACCCACCAGCGGCATACAGTTCTCGGAGAAACCCTGGAACAATTGTAAGAAGCCCGTGAACCTGCTGGAGTGTATCGCCTACGACGACGGCACGTTCGGCTACGAGGAGTATGGCATACACGCCTACATAGAGAACTACGCTAAGCACGACAAGCACACCAACTACTCGAAGACCATCTATAGGCCCGGCTGGTATGACGGCGACCTGGAAAAATGGACGGGCGGTCCGAACGGCGGCGAGGTGTGGCTCTTCTCTTACCGCAGCGGCGGCCATTGGCCCATGACCGACAACAGGAGTCTCATCTGGAACTTCTGCAAGCGGTTCTCGCTGAACCAGCCTTCGGCACGCATCACGCAGCCTGCCGGCGAGACGACGAACCTCTATATAGGTCCGAAGGAAGAGGCTGTGTTCCCCGACGTGAACATTGAAGCCACGGCCACGGCGAAGAAGGGCTCTATTGTCAAGGCTGAGATATTTGACGGCAGCACGCTGCTTCAGTCGTTCACCGAGGCACCTTACGTCACTATGCTGACGGCCCCGGGAACAGGCAGCCACGACCTCTGCGTGGTGGCAACGGACGAAGGCGGCAAGACGGCTACGGCCAACTGTCTGGTGAACAACGAGGTGGTGGAGCCTACCGTCAGCTACGACCTGTGCAAATACTTCACAACTGAAGGTGCTGTGCCTCTGGGCTGGTACGTCAGCAACGGCACCACCGCGACGACGAGGGTAGGGGGCGGACTGCCTTATACCACCGGCCCGCGACTGCTGCACTTCACCAACGAGCAACGCGGACTCGACGACGGTCTGCTGGTGCAGAATACAGCCGGCAAAGAGAAGGCGGCATGGGCGAAGTTCGGCGCTGCCGACGGTCGCTCAACCATGCTGCTACACGCTGGAAGCTACACGCTCAGCCACAGAATCTACAACTGGAACAACGCTGAGTTCAAGCCCGTGACCATCGCCATAGAACGTCCTGACGGCGAGACGGTGGCATCGACGGTTTATACGCCAACACGAAACATCGGCGGCAATGTGGCAAATGCGTTCGGCGGCATCCGCACCCAGAAGTTCACGTTCGACATCAACGAGACGGGCTACTACGTCCTGGTGTTCTATACCGACGCAGCAAGGAATGCTGACTTCGTAGCAGGAAAGCTCTCGCTGAAGATGACGGAGAGCCACGAGACTGGAATCGAAACAATTAGACAATTAGACAATTTACAATTTGACAATGTGGTCTATGACCTGCAGGGACGTCGCGTGAAGCGCGAAGAGATGAAGCGCGGCATCTACATCGTCAACGGAAAGAAAATTATGGTGAAATAAGGAAATAAGAAAGAAGGACGCCAAAGAGAAAAACTTTAGCGTCCTTTTTTTGTGTATTGATGTTTCTGATGTTTCTACTATTGCTCCTCGTGCGGGAATCGCTTGAACTGGAACTCGTTCGTGGTGAGGTAGCGAATGTCGTAGGAGGCATGCTTCTTGTCGCCGGAATAGAGGCGCTTCATCTTCAGGTACTTCTTCTCAATCTCCTTCTTTGTCAAGGCATAGATGACGATGCACACGCGATTGGGCATCATGCTGGCTGCGAAGTAGTCCTTCAGCTGCTGCGAATAGTAGGGGCGTGCCTCGATGTAACTGATTTTCTCGTCATACCAAACGCTGTCAATGGTCTGGATGTCCGTGAAGTAAATGGTAGAGTCAGCGAAGGAAGCTGAGAAGCCGAACATATAAACGGTGGGCACGGGGTGCACCTTGGCCTGAGCCTTGTCAACGCTGAAGAAGCTGAGTGCGCAGACGGCACACAACAGCACGAGATATTGTAACTGTTTCATTGTCCTAAATATGTTTTGAGCATTTTATTCTTGGTGTTACTACGCAGACGGCGGATGGCCTTCTCCTTAATCTGACGGACGCGCTCGCGCGTGAGACCGTACTTGGAGCCTATCTCCTCGAGCGTCATCTCGGGCTGTTCGATGCCGAAGAAGGCGGTGATGATGTTACGCTCGCGCTCGTTGAGCATCTGCAGGGCAGTCTTGATTTCGGCACGCAGCGACTCCTTGACCAGCTCGAGGTCGGCCATGGGGGAGTTGTCGTTGACGATGACGTCGAGCAAGGAGTTGTCCTCGCCTTCGGCAAAGGGAGCATCGACCGACACGTGACGACCATTGATCTGCATGGCCTCGTCAATCTTCTCCTCAGGGATATCGGTACGCTCGGCTATCTCGCGGTTGTTGGGGCGGCGCTCGTTCTCCTGCTCGAACTGGCTGAGCACGCGGTTAATCTTGTTGACTGAACCCACCTGGTTGAGCGGCAGGCGCACGATGCGGCTCTGCTCGGCAATGGCCTGGAGGATACTCTGACGAATCCACCACACGGCGTAGGAGATGAACTTAAAGCCACGAGTCTCGTCGAACTTCTCGGCAGCCTTGATGAGACCGACGTTACCCTCGTTGATGAGGTCGGCCAGCGACAGTCCTTGGTTCTGGTACTGCTTGGCTACGGAAACCACAAAGCGGAGGTTGGCCTTGGTCAGACGGTCAAGGGCCTTGCGGTCGCCCTTGCGAATGCGTTGTGCCAGCTCAACTTCTTCTTCAACCGACAAGAGTTCTTCCTTGCCGATTTCCTGTAGGTACTTGTCTAACGACGCGCTTTCGCGATTGGTAATTGACTTTGTGATTTTCAGCTGTCTCATCCTGATTTGTGGCTTTTAGTTTTAAAACGGATGCAAAAATAAGGCATTTTTCGGTAATTACCAAAAAAATGCCTTACTTTTTTTATGTATTCACCTGATGAAAGCAATTATTCCTCCAATGAGACGGCGAAATAGGCTTTCTTGCCGGTGGGATAGATACCCTGGATGTAGAGCACGGGGTCCTTGCCGGTAGAGGCCTTGCGAACCTCTTTCTGCAGGTCATCGATGTCCTTGATGGCCTCATCGTTGACGCGCTGGATGATGAAGCCCTTGTTGATGCCGGCCTGCTGCAGACGACCTCTGTCAACCTTGATGACCTCGATGCCGTAGCTGATACCCAGCTCCTTCTTCTGCTTGTCGGTGATGGCACGGAAGTTGCCGCCCAGGATGTCGATGTCGCGGTTCTGCACCACGCGGGTGTTGCCCTGCTCATTCTTCAGCTCGACGGTCTCCTTCTTTTTCTTCTTGTTGTGCAGGTACTCAATGGTCATCTTGTCACCGGGACGCTTGCGGGCTACAATCTCCTGCAGCTCGGGGAAGCTGCTGACCTTCTGACCGTCGGCGCCGATAATCACGTCGCCAGACTCAATGCCTGCTGCTGCGGCAGCACCACCGTCCTGAACCTTGCCGACATAGATACCCTCCATGGTGCCGAGGTCAACCTCGTTGCCCTGTGCCTTCTGCTGGTCCACATAGGTCTTCACGTCGAGACCCTGGATGCCGATGAAGGCACGCTGAACGGTTCCGTACTTCTTCAGGTCGTCAACCACCTTGGTCATGATGGTGGTGGGGATGGCAAAGCCATAGCCGCTGTAGGAACCTGTCTGCGAGTAGAGCATGGCGTTGATGCCTACCAGTTCGCCACGTGAGTTGACGAGTGCACCACCGGAGTTGCCGGCATTGATGGCAGCATCGGTCTGGATGAAAGCCTCGACGCCGTTAGCACCCAAGCGACGTGCCTTGGCGCTGACGATACCTGCCGTAACGGTATTGGTGAGACCGAGGGGGTTACCTACGGCCAGCACCCATTCGCCAACCTTCAGGTCTTCGCTGCTGGCAATGGTGATGGCGGGCAGCTTCTTGCCGTCAATCTTGATGAGTGCCAAGTCGGTGGTCTCGTCGGTACCGATGATGCGTGCAGAGAACTCGCGGTTGTCGTTGAGCGTGACTGTCAGCTCGTCAGCTCCTGCCACCACGTGGTTGTTGGTTACGATGTAGCCGTCGTCAGAGATGATAACACCCGAACCGGTTGCCTCGCGCTTAGGAGTCTGGATGCGACGCTGCTGTGAGCCGCCATTACCCTGTCCGCGTCCGAAGAATCCTCCGAAGGGGTCGCTGAAGAAATCAGAGAAGGGGTCGGTCTGTACCTCGACAGTCTGGATGCGACTGTTCTGCACATATTTAATATGTACTACTGAAGGCAGAGACTTTTCTGCGGCAAAGGTCAGGTCAACGGGCTGTCCTGCGGGTGTCGAGGGAGCCACGATGTTGTTGTTGTTGTCTGACGTCAACTGTACTTTGTCTGAACAGGCCTTGCTGAAGGCTGCTACCGAGAAGGCAAGTGCGATGACGCACAATACCGGAGTGAGATAGTTTAATACCTTTTTCATTTTTCCCGTTTGTTTTTGTTATGTTTATTTATTGTATTGTTTCCTCGTTGAAAACGAATGCAAATATAGGCGCAAAATATGTTAATCTGACAAATTGACACGCAGTTTTGTCTTGATTTAACATTTTGCGCCTACTGCTTAACGGCTGTTTAGCCTGTTTTAGCATTTATTTCATTTCTCGGGAACGTTCTTCAGCACGTCGAGCAGGTGGTCCCACACCATCTGAACGGTGGGAATGTGCAGTCGCTCGTCGGGGCTGTGGACGCCACGTAGGGTGGGGCCGAAGCTGATCATGTCGAGGTTGGGGTAGCGCTCAGAGAACAGACCGCACTCCAGTCCAGCATGGATGCCACGAACGATGGGGTCTTTGCCAAACAGCTTCTTGTAGGAATCGACCACGATGCGCTGCAGCTCGCTGTGCTGACGCATCTTCCAGGCAGGATAGCCATCGGAGCTGACCACACGGGCACCGGCAAGCTCGAAGGTAGCGGAGAAGGTGGCACACATATTGTCGAGGTTAGACATGACGTTGGAGCGCTGGCTGCTCAGCACGTCGATGGTGGCTTCGGAGGTGTGGACGCTGGCAATGTTGCTGGACGTCTCGACCAGACCGCCAAGCTCCTCGTCCTGACAGATGGCATAGATGCCGTTGTGAACGGCCTGCACGGCGCTAATGAAGCGTTGTGCCTGTGGCTCGCTGATGACGGGCTCGGCATCGGTACTCTCCATATTGAACTCCATGTTGGGGTCGGACACGTGGAACTCGTCCTGCACGTCGGCAGCAAAGACATTCCAGTCGGCACGGATATTCTCCTTGATGTCGTTGGGAACAGCAATCACGAAGTAGCCGTCGCGAGGAATGGCATTGTGGAGCTTGCCGCTATGGAACTGTGCCAGGCGGATGCCGTCGTAGCGCTTCATCTCCTGATAGAGGAAACGTCCCAGCAGCTTGATGGCATTGGCACGCTTCTTATTGATGTCGTCGCCGGAGTGGCCGCCAGTAAGGCCCTTCAGGGAACAGCGGATGAAGAAAGCGCCAGATGGGGCAGGGGAGCGCTGGATGTCGAAACAGGCCGTGGTGTTACGACCACCGGCACACGACACGAACATCTCACCCTCGTCCTCGGAGTCGAGATTGATGAGGAAGTCGCCGTTCATGAAGCCGGACTTCATACCCTCGGCACCAGTCAGTCCCGTTTCCTCGTCGCGTGTAAAGACGCACTCGATAGGGCCGTGCTCAATGTTGTCAGCCTCGAGGATGGCCAGCTCGATAGCACAGCCGATGCCGTCGTCGGCACCCAGCGTGGTGCCTTCGGCCGTAAGCCATTCACCATCGATGTAGGTCTTGATGGCGTCCTTGTTGAAGTCGAACTCTACATCGACCAGTTTGTCACACACCATGTCCATGTGGCTCTGCAGGATGACGGTCTTACGCCGCTCCATACCCTTGGTGGCAGGCTTGCGGATAAGTACGTTACCCGTCTCATCGACCTTGGTCTCCAGCTGGTGGCTCTCGCCCCAGTTTTTCAGGAACTCAATCATTTTCTCCTCATGCTTTGAGGGACGTGGAATCTCGTTGATTCGGGCAAACAGCTCGAATACACTTTGCGGTTTTAAATCACTTTTATTCATTTTTAATGTTTCTATTGAGTGTTTATTGTTTTATTTTGTTTACCTTTGCACCCGCAAAGTTAATAAGAAATGACGAAAATACTGCTAATTGGTACGTTAATAATTGCTATCGCGATGCTATTTTTGCTCGTAAAGGTGCTTTTAAGGCGGGGTGGGGAGTTCTCTTCACAACATATTCACGACAGCAAGGCCATGAAAGAGCGGGGGATACATTGCGTGATGGACCAGGACCGCGAGATGCGCACCAGAAGCAGACTTGCCGTTGAAGAAAAAGCAAAAAGGTAAAAAAACTAAAAGTAAAAATAAAACAGAAAAGAAATGAAAAAGAACATTCTTACATTGATGGCTGCTATGGCAGCTATGACGTTCACCGCATGTAACAATGCTGCTCCCAAGATGGATGAACAGCCTGCTGAGGTTCCTCAGGGAGGAATAAGAATTGCCTACGTTGAGGTTGACTCGCTCGCTTCACAGTATCAGTTCTGTATTGACTACACAAAAATCCTTGAGAAGAAGCGTAACAACGCTACTACCACGCTGAACCAGAAAGGTAATCAGCTGCAGGCTGCAATGAACAACTTCCAGCAGAAGCTGAATAACAACGGTTTCCGCAGTCGCGAAGAGGCCGAGAGTGCACAGGCTGCCATTCAGCGCAGTCAGCAGTCTCTGCAGGAGCTGCAGGCACGCCTGGGTTCTGAGCTTGAGAAGGAAGCTGCTGATTTCTCAGTAGCATTGCGTGACTCGCTGGACCACTTCCTTGCTATATATAATAAGGATAAGAAGTTCGACATGATTCTGTCGAAGTCGGACGCTACGAGCAACGTGCTGTTTGCCGACAAGCGCTATGACATCACTCAGGACGTCATCAACGGTCTGAACAAGCGCTACAAGCCTGCTCCTGCAACTCAGCAGAAGAAGGAGGAGGAAGAGAAGAAATAAGCTTAACGCAATTCCCAGAACGCGACGGCTGCTGCAGCTGCAACATTCAGGGAATCAACACCATGAGCCATCGGTATGCGGACTACATAGTCGCAATTACCGATGGTTTTTTGTGGTAGTCCGTCACCTTCGGTTCCCATGACCAACGCCAGCTTTTCGGTTTGTTTCAAGCGGGGGTCGTCAAGAGCTAAACTATTGTCAGTCAACGCCATAGCTGCCGTCAAGAAACCATATTGATGCAGTTCCTGAACATCGTCGCTCATCCACGTCCAAGGCACCAGGAACACGGAACCCATGGACACGCGAATAGACCTGCGATTGAGAGGGTCGCAGGAGTCGGGCGTCAGCAATACGGCATCAACACCAAGGGCCGCTGCGGAACGGAAAATGGCTCCAATATTCGTGGTATCCGTAACGCCCTGAATAACAACCACACGACGGGCATTGCGACAGACTTCCTCAACGCTGGGCATTTGGGGACGTCGCATAGCACAAAGAACACCACGCGTCAACGTGTAGCCAGTCAACTGGGCCAGCAGTTCGCGACTGCCAGTATAAACAGGAATATCAGAACAACGACTGATAATGTCGGCTGCATCTCCGGAAATATGTTTTTGTTCACACAGCAAAGCCGTCGGTTCGTATCCGGCATCCAAAGCAACACGAATTACTTTCGGACTTTCTGCGATGAATAATCCTTTCTCTGGTTCAAGCGTCATTCTCAGTTGTCTCTCTGTCAAAGAACTGAATACTTCAATTCCTGGATGGGACATGGACGTTACTTCTATAATATTGCTATTTATCATAATGTTGATTGTGTTCTTAATCTGAAATTCTTTTTATTTATATAATAATATTCTTTAATTTAGAAACGAATATATATTTTTTTTCGTATCTTTGCACGCAAATTTCTGCAACCAAAAATAAAATCATCAATGAAAAAGCAACTCAAAAAAGTTCTCGTCTTAGGCTCTGGAGCTCTAAAAATCGGACAAGCCGGAGAATTTGACTATTCTGGTTCACAGGCTTTGAAAGCACTACGTGAAGAAGGTATCTCATCTGTTTTGGTCAACCCGAACATCGCTACCATTCAGACATCTGAAGGTATTGCCGATACCGTTTATTTCCAACCTGTAACAACACACTTTGTAACGGAAATCATCAAGAAAGAACGTCCGGACGGCATTCTTCTGGCATTTGGTGGACAAACAGCATTGAACTGCGGTACAGAGCTCTACCAGAACGGTACGTTAGAGAAATATGGAGTTGAAGTGCTCGGTACAAGTGTTGAAGCCATCATGAACACGGAAGACCGTGACTTGTTCGTAAAGAAACTGGGCGAAATACAACTGAAAGTGCCTGTAAGTCACGCTGTTGAAAATATGGATGACGCTCTGAAAGCTGCCCATAGCATTGGATTCCCCATCATGATTCGCTCAGCATACGCCTTAGGCGGACTTGGCAGCGGTATCTGTCCTGACGAAAAGGCATTCCGTGAGCTGGCCGAGAGCGCATTCACGTTTGCACCGCAGATTCTCGTTGAGGAATCTCTCAAAGGCTGGAAAGAGATTGAGTTTGAGTGTATCCGCGATGCCAACGACCATTGCTTCACGGTGGCATCTATGGAGAACTTCGACCCGCTGGGCATTCATACCGGTGAGTCAATCGTTGTTGCACCAACCTGCTCGCTGACCTCTGAACAGGTAAAGATGTTGCAGGAACTTACCATTAAATGTGTACGCCATTTAGGTATTGTCGGTGAATGCAATATTCAGTTTGCCTTCAATGCCACGACCAATGACTATCGTATCATTGAGATTAATGCAAGACTTTCACGAAGCTCCGCATTAGCCTCAAAAGCAACGGGTTACCCACTCGCGTTTGTTGCGGCGAAGATTGCCTTGGGCTATACGCTTGACCAGATTGGTGAGATGGGTACAACGTCAAGCGCATACGTGGCCCCCACCCTTGACTACATGATCTGTAAGATACCTCGCTGGGACCTGACCAAGTTCGCAGGCGTAAGCAGACTTATCGGTTCGTCCATGAAGTCTGTGGGTGAAATCATGTCTATTGGACGTTCGTTCGAGGAGATGATCCAAAAGGGACTTCGCATGATAGGACAAGGCATGCACGGCTTTGTGGGAAATGACCACACGAAGTTCGATAACCTTGATGAAGAGTTGGCTAATCCTACCGACCTGCGTATCTTTGCCATTGCACAGGCTCTGGAGGAAGGCTATACGGTAGAGCGCATTGAGGAACTGACAAAGATTGACGTATGGTTCCTGGAGCGCCTGAAGCATATTGTTGACCTGAAGCACGAATTGCAGAAGTACAATAAACTGGAGGAACTGCCCGACGCTCTGCTTCTGGAAGTAAAGCAAGCCGGTTTCTCTGACTTCCAGATTGCACGCTTTGTATTGAAACCAAAGAATGGCAACATGGAGAAGGAAAACCTGCAAGTTCGCCTGTTGCGCAAGCAGAAAGGCATTCTGCCGAGCGTGAAGCGCATTCCCACCGTAGCTTCCGAGAATCCGGAACTAACGAACTATCTCTATTTCACCTATACGCATACGCCAGCTTTTGCAGAGCCTGACGGAAAACCTTACGCGCCCGCGCACGATATTAATTATTATAATAATGAGAAGTCGGTGGTTGTTCTGGGTTCAGGCGCATACCGTATAGGTAGCAGCGTGGAGTTTGACTGGTGTTCGGTAAATGCCATCAACACGGCACGCAAACTGGGTTATAAATCCATCATGATAAACTATAACCCGGAAACGGTTTCTACCGACTACGATATGTGTGACCGCCTATATTTTGACGAGCTGACATTGGAGCGCGTATTGGATGTGATGGATCTGGAACAGCCTCGTGGCGTTATTGTCAGCGTGGGCGGACAGATACCCAACAACCTCGCTATGAAACTTTATCGTCAGGGTGTTCCCGTATTAGGTACGTCGCCAGTTGACATTGACCGTGCAGAGAATCGTGACAAGTTCTCGGCAATGCTTGACAAACTGGGTATTGACCAACCTGCATGGCGCGCGCTTACGTCGTTCGACGACATTAAGGAATTCGTCAGCGAAGTGGGCTATCCCGTTCTGGTACGTCCTTCATACGTGCTCTCCGGTGCTGCCATGAATGTGTGCTATGATGATGAAGAGCTGCACCGCTTCCTGAACATGGCAACGGAAGTGAGCAAGGAGTTCCCCGTTGTTGTTTCACAATTCATGCAAGACACCAAGGAAATAGAGTTTGACGCCGTTGCCGATAAGGGTGAGATTGTGGAATATGCCATCTCTGAGCATGTGGAATATGCTGGTGTACACTCTGGAGACGCCACGATGCTGTTCCCTGCTCAGCACATCTACTTCTCTACCGTACGACAAATCAAGAAGATTGCTCACAAGATTGCCCACGAACTGAACATCAGCGGTCCGTTCAACATCCAGTTCCTGGCCAAGAATCGCGATGTGAAAGTTATTGAGTGTAACTTGCGTGCGTCACGTTCGTTCCCGTTCGTATCGAAGATCCTGAAGCGTAACTTTATCGAGACAGCTACCAAAATTATGCTCGATGTCCCCTACTCTCGCCCGAACAAGTCAGAGTTCGACATTGACCGCATTGGTGTCAAGGCAAGCCAGTTCTCGTTTGCACGCTTGCAGAATGCTGACCCCGTATTGGGTGTTGACATGAGTTCTACGGGTGAAGTAGGCTGTCTGGGTGACGACCTCAATGAGGCGCTGCTCAATGCTCTGATTGCTACAGGATATAAACTCCCGAAAAAGAGTGTACTCATCTCATCTGGTGGCGTAAAAGGTAAGGTTGACCTGCTGGAGCCCGCTCGTGAACTGGTCAAGAAGGGCTACGACATCTATGCAACAGGAGGAACAGCCAAGTTCTTGAATGAGTATGGTGTGAAAGCAACGATGGTAAGCTGGCCTGACGAGGAAGGCAGCAATAATGTGATGGACATGATTGCCGACCACAAGTTTGACTTGATTATCAATGTTCCGAAGAATCACACCAAGCGTGAACTGACCAATGGCTACCGTATTCGCCGTGGCGCCATTGACCATAACATCCCCCTGATGACAAACGGAAGATTGGCAAAGGCCTTTATCGAAGCATTCTGCGCCATGAGCGAAGATGAGATTGCCATCAAGAGCTGGCAGGAATACAACGCATAAAGATAACGTTTGCACAAATATTTTCTTAAAATTTGATAAAATTTGGAGCTGTGTGGGAACACAGCTCCTTTTTCTTAAAATAAATCAAGAAATCGTTTGGCAATTTAAAAAAATAACCTTACCTTTGCAGCGTTATCCTGAAAACAATCTTTTTACCTTAAAAAAACTAATACCTATTGAAGATTGAAGCGGTCGCCTGAGATGGGTCATCGCTTTTTATTTTTTCAATACGTGAATAAAACACAACAAAAAACTTCTTAAAATTCTATTTTTAAACTAAATACAAAACAAAACAATGAAAAAAACTATTGGATTACTAATTTTTGCAGGACTATGCACGATGCTATGTTCCTGTGGTGGCGGATCAAAGACGCTGAACGTGCAGAACCCCAAGATGGTAGCAGACGAAGACTATTATAAGGTTGCTTCGGAGGCTATCTCGATAGTTCCTGGCGAATATGAACTCACGTGGCAGAAGAGCAACGAGTACAAGGAGTTCACTCAGTTTAATTTAAAACTGAAGATACGCCTTGACAAGAAAATCAACTTTGAGGAATATGAGGATATAGATCCAAAATATTACTCGATGAATCTTGACTTCCTGAACAATGAGGGTGTCAACATTTCATCTACTGGCTTGCTTGTGTGCTCAATAGGTAAGACATTTCAGGACAAGGATGAAGACGTTGCCGCGTTGAGAGACTTATACCATGCTGAGACAGGTACAGTAAAGGAGATAAACTTCTTCTGCATGCCAACTAACGACTCAGACAGAGAAGCGATTATTGACAATGCTGAAAACGTACAAGGAAAGGTTTCAATTAACTTTAAAATGAAAAGACAATGAAGATTTTATTTAGTGGGTTGCTGACAACCATTCTTTTATCGCTGCCCGTATCTTGCGTTCAGAGTGTTCCTGAAGATGCAACCATCAATGCAGAGAACATAAAAATAGACGGTATAAATAATTCTGTGCTGGAGGTCGTTAACGATGCCTATACGCTGTCGGCAAAGAAAAAGAGTAAGGACTCCGACACGTGGATTGTAAGCATTCGCGTGAAGTTCTCAAAGAAACAGGAGGTGGATTTAAGCGGAACGAAGGAGGCTGAACTCGTTTTACTTGACGAAAACAATTCGACCATTGAAGGCGGTGAGATGAGAATCGGCGAATCGAGCATTGACACCAAAACAACACAAGACTTTATCGACTTCCTAACAGGTCCTGATACAGGGCAATTTGTGTGTTGCTTCCACCTGTATTCATCAGATGAAGAGCTGGTCTCTAATATCATGAATAATGCTAAGTCTTTCAAAGTTATTATTGCGGGGAACAGCAGCGACGTTACTGCGACATCGACATCTGAAGCAGCCATACATCAAGCAGCTATAATCAATGATCCAGATGGTTATACAAATGTTCGTATCAAGCCAGACGGAAACTCAAAAATTGTTGCAAAAATCGTGGATGGTGAGAAATTCTTCTTCGATGAGGTTCCCGGTAGCAAATGGGTTAAGGTGTATAGGACAGCCAATGAGTCGGCCGAGTGTATTGGCTATATGCATAGCAGCCGTGTAATGCCCGTAGGTGGTGGTATAGCATCGATGACCGACGATGACATAACAACTAGTGGAGAGAGCGACCCATCTATTGACAAGTATCTTGACGAATATGAGAAGTTCGTGGACAATTATACAAAACTGTTAAAGAAAATGGACAAGGAAGACCCCACGTTTGCAATAGAATATGCAAAAGTCATGCAAAATTATCAAGAACTTGCCAATCGTGGGCAGCGGCTTAGCTCTAACATGTCTGCAAGCCAGTTGGAACGTCTGAACAAGATTACCATGAGAATGGCTGAAGAAATACAGAAAGCGCAAAACTAACCTGTAAGAATAGGTGCCAGACGAATGGAATGGTTAAATTTTCATAAATTACCATATAACTACCAGCGTTCAGCTATCTACTCTCAATAAAAAATTGTACCTTTGCGCCCGATTTAGTCCGTAGGGGCTCGGAAAAGTGGCTGCACGACGTATGCCCGCCTCGCGGAAAAACCCGTTTAATATATATAATAATGTACGCAATCGTAGAGATTAACGGTCAACAGTTCAAGGTTGAGCAGGGACAGAAGCTCTTTGTGAACCGTATTAAGGATGCCGAGGAAGGCAAGACTGTTGAGTTTGACAAGGTTCTGCTCATTGATGCAGACGGTGCTGTCAAGGTTGGTGCACCGACCGTAGAAGGTGCAAAAGTTGTAGTAGAAGTAGTGAATCCGCTCGTTAAGGGCGAGAAGGTTATCGTCTTCAAGATGAAGCGCCGCAAGGACTATCGCAAGAAGAACGGTCACCGTCAGCAGTTCACTCAGGTAGAAGTTAAACAAGTTATTGCTTAAAACGTAGGAGGAACAAGAAATGGCACATAAAAAAGGTGTAGGTAGTTCTAAGAACGGACGCGAGTCAGCAGCTCAGCGACTTGGCGTTAAAATCTGGGGCGGTCAGAAGGTTCAGGCTGGTAACATTATCGTTCGTCAGCGTGGTACAAAGCATAACCCAGGCAACAATGTAGGTATTGGTAAGGATGATACGCTGTATGCGCTTGTTGACGGAACGGTCAATTTCCACAAGGGAAAGCGTGACAAGAGCGTTGTCTCTGTAATACCCGAAGTTTAGGCCCAGAGTAAAAAACAAATAATTTATTCCAAACAAAACAACAAGAATCCCATTTCTCCATAGGAGATTTGGGATTTTTGCTTTTTTATTGCATTATTCCAAATTTATTTTGTACTTTTGCAGCCAAATATTGTAAATTGTAAATCGTAAATAAGATTATGCTAACACTTAAACTCATTAACGAGGAAACAGAACGAGTGATTCGCGGTCTGGAGAAAAAGCACTTCAAGGGTGCAAAAGAAGCCATTGACAATGTACTTGCCATTGACAAGCGTCGTCGTGAGGCACAGCAACAGTTGGACGCAAACCTTTCAGATGCCAAGAAAAAGGCTTCCGAAATCGGAGCATTGATGAAACAGGGCAAGAAAGACGAAGCTGAAAAGATTAAAGCTGAGGTGGCTCAGATGAAAGAAACGAACAAACAACTGGAAAGCGACATGCAACAGGCTCAGCAGGATTTGACCACCCTACTCTGCCAGATTCCCAACATCCCATACGATGAGGTACCAGAAGGTGCTGCCGCTGAAGACAACCATGTTGTGAAGTCGAACTTAAAGGAATGTACGGCTACAGATACCGTTGGCAACTGGGACGTCAACCCCAAACTGGGCATTGAGAATCCCCTGCCCCACTGGGAACTCGCCAAGAAATATAACCTCATCGACTTCGACCTGGGCGTCAAGATTACCGGTGCTGGTTTCCCTGTCTATATTGGCAAGGGGGCCCGTCTGCAGCGTGCGCTCATCAACTTCTTCCTCGATGAGGCCCGCAAGAGTGGTTATACGGAAATCATGCCTCCCACGGTAGTGAATGCTGCCTCTGGCTACGGCACAGGACAGTTGCCCGACAAAGAAGGACAGATGTACCATTGTGAAGTGGATGACTTCTACCTGATACCAACAGCAGAAGTTCCTGTAACCAATATTTACCGTGACCTCATTCTGGACGAGAAGGACCTGCCCATAAAGAATTGTGCTTATACTGAGTGCTTCCGTCGTGAGGCAGGCAGCTATGGCAAGGATGTGCGTGGCCTGAACCGACTTCATGAGTTCTCAAAGATTGAGATTGTACGTATTGACACCCCCGAGCACTCAAAAGAGAGTCACAAGGAGATGCTGGAACATGTAGAAGGTCTTTTGAAGAAGTTGGAACTGCCCTATCGCATCCTCTTGCTTTGTGGTGGTGACCAGTCGTTCACTTCAAGCATCTGCTATGACTTCGAAGTATATTCCGAAGCACAGGGTCGTTGGCTGGAGGTATCGTCGGTTTCAAACTTCGACAACTATCAGGCTAACCGTCTGAAGTGCCGCTATCGTAACAGCGAAACAAAAAAGACAGAACTCTGTCATACTCTGAATGGCTCTGCTCTTGCTTTGCCGCGTATCGTAGCTGCATTACTGGAAAACAACCAGACTGCTGACGGCATCCGCATACCTGCTGCTTTGGTTCCATATACAGGTTTTGAAATGATAGACTAACACAAAACATCAATAGAAAATGAACAAGATTATTCGGAAAGAACAATTCTCAGAAAAAGTTTTTCTCTTTGAGATTGAGGCTCCGCTGATTGCAAAAAGTCGCAAAGCGGGTAATTTCGTCATTGTACGCGTTGACCAGAAAGGTGAGCGTATGCCATTGACCATTGCTGGTGCTGACATTGACAAAGGCACCATCACTCTGGTGGTACAGATGGTTGGTCTGTCATCGAAAAAACTTTGTGCGTTGAATGAGGGCGACTACGTGGCTGACATCGTCGGTCCGTTAGGAAACCCCACACACATTGAGAAGTTCGGCACGGTGGTATGTTCCGGTGGTGGACTGGGCGTTGCTCCTATGCTTCCCATCATACAGGCATTAAAGGCAGCAGGCAACCGCGTGCTGAGTGTCATGGCCGGACGTAGCAAAGACCTTATTATATTGGAAGACAAGGTTCGTGAGTCGTCAGACGAGGTTATCATCATGACCGATGATGGCAGCTATGGCGAGAAGGGTGTCGTTACCGTCGGCATCGAAAAGTTCATTGAGCAGGAGCATGTCGATAAAGTATTCGCCATTGGCCCTCCCATCATGATGAAGTTCTCAAACCTCACAGCCCAGAAGCATAACATCCCCTGCGAAGTTTCGCTGAATACCATTATGGTTGACGGTACCGGTATGTGTGGTGCATGCCGACTGACTATTGGTGGTAAGACAAAGTTCGTGTGCATCGATGGTCCTGAGTTTGATGGAGCATTAGTCGATTGGGACGAGATGTTCAAGCGCATGAATACCTTTAAGCGTGAGGAGCAGGAGGAACTGGCACACTACGAAGAGCATATAGCTCCCCTGGCATCTCCCGAAAAGGACAAAAAGGCGCAGCAACAGCAGCAGAGTAACACAGCCAAAACTGAAGTTGAAAGTATGAACTCCCTTACCGACCGTGATGCTGAGTGGCGCAAGGCTTTGCGTTCGTCTATGAAGCCCAAGGAGCGTACCCAGATTGAACGTGTGGTGATGCCGGAGCTGGATCCTGTTTATCGTGCTACCACTCGTACTGAGGAAGTGAACATCGGACTTACAAAGGAAATGGCTATGACGGAAGCTAAGCGTTGTTTGGATTGTGCTAAACCGTCGTGCGTTGAAGGCTGTCCGGTAAATATTAACATACCTTCATTCATTAAGAACATCGAGCGTGGCGAGTTCCTCGCTGCAGCCAAGGTTCTTAAGGCCACCTCTGCCCTACCCGCAGTCTGCGGTCGTGTTTGTCCCCAGGAGAAACAATGTGAAAGCAAGTGTATCCATCTGAAGATGAACGAGCCTGCTGTGGCTATTGGCTATCTGGAGCGTTTCGCTGCCGACTACGAACGCGAGAGTGGCAATATGAGCATTCCTGAGATTGCTTCTGCCAATGGCATTAAGATTGCTGTTGTCGGTTCTGGTCCTGCAGGACTATCGTTTGCCGGCGACATGGTGAAAAAAGGTTACGATGTCTATGTGTTTGAAGCCTTACATGAGATTGGTGGTGTATTGAAATATGGTATTCCTGAGTTCCGTCTGCCCAATAAGATTGTTGACGTGGAGATTGAGAACCTCGCAAAGATGGGTGTACATTTCCAGACTGACGTCATCGTAGGCAAGACCATCAGCGTGGAGCAGTTGGAACAGCAGGGCTTCAAGGGAATCTTCGTTGGCTCGGGTGCTGGTCTGCCCAACTTCATGAATATTCCCGGTGAGAACGCCATCAATATCATGTCGTCTAACGAATACCTGACACGTGTCAACCTGATGGATGCAGCTAACCCGACTACCGACACGCCAATCAATCTTGGAAAGAATGTTCTTGTTGTGGGTGGTGGTAATACTGCTATGGACTCTTGTCGTACAGCCAAGCGTCTTGGAGGTAATGTCACTCTGGTATACAGAAGAAGCGAGCAGGAGATGCCCGCTCGACTCGAAGAGGTGAAGCACGCCAAGGAAGAAGGCATCAACTTCCTCACACTACACAACCCCATTGAATATCTGGCAGACGAGAATGGTGCCGTTAAGGCTGCTGTACTGCAGGTGATGGAGCTCGGTGAGCCTGATGCGTCAGGACGTCGTTCACCTGTTCCCGTAGAGGGCAAGACCGTAACGCTCGAAGTCGATCAGGTCATTGTGGCTGTCGGCGTAAGCCCGAACCCGCTCGTTCCGAAGTCTATCGAAGGTCTGGAACTGGGACGTAAGAATACGATTGTGGTCAACGAAGGCATGCAATCTGCACGTTCGGAAATTTTCGCCGGAGGTGACATTGTACGAGGAGGAGCTACCGTTATTCTTGCTATGGGTGATGGCCGTAAGGCAGCCCTGAATATGGACAAATATCTACAGGCTCAGTAAAAACGCCGTTTATGCGGTGTAAAAATGCCGTTTTAACCTGTAAAAAACGCCACTTTCACATGTTGGAAGTGGCGTTTTGACTGCACATAAACGGCGTTTTTAGAACGGAAGGTCATCGTCCGAAGTGCCTTCACTTGTCGGTTCTGCAGGTGGGAACGGATTGTCAACCGCACCTTGCGTAGCTGCTGCTTGCTCTGGAGCAGCGGCAGGAGCAACGGTACCACGTGTCACATTGTATGCACGAATATCGTTAAACCATCGGCCATTGTATTCGCGAGCATCAATATCGAACGATATTGTCACTTCCTCTCCCATTTGAATGTTAAACTGTTTGATGCGATCTTCACCGAAGATATTAAACAAACAACGCTTAGGATACTGACCTGGCACTTCAATTACATACTCCTGCGTCATCCAAGCATTACCCGTACGGGCTGAAACGCCACTACGGGGCTCCATTACTGCAATTACTTTTCCTGTTAATTCCATGTTGATTATTGTTATTTAAAATGTTTATTTTTCAGATTCGTTTGCGAAATTACAAAAATAGTTTTAAATTGCACAACTTTTCGTCGAATATTTTTGTTTATGACGTAGTATTTTTGTATTTTTGTGCTCAATTACGAATGATTACAAACTAAAAACAATAAACAATCATGAGATTTACAGTATCAAGTACTGCATTAAGCAGCAAGCTAACAGCCCTGTCAAGAGTGATTAACGCCAAGAATTCTCTTCCTATCTTGGCAGATTTTGTGTTTGACATTGAGAACAATGTGCTCCGTCTGACCGCTTCGGATAGCGAAAACGTCATGACCACCGAACTCGGATTAATCGAGAGCGATGGTAATGCACGCTTTGCTATTGGCAACAAGGATTTACTGGATGGTGTCAAAGGCTTCTCTGAGCAGCCAATCACATTTGACATCAACCAGGAGACGAACATGGTGAAAATCAGCTATCAAAATGGTATGTTCTCCATGCCCATTGAGAGTGCAGAAAACTATCCTCAGCCTCAGGCTGTTGGAGAGAATGCAACTGTCATTACCCTTCCCAGCAACACGTTGGCCGATAATCTCGCACGCACACTCTTTGCCACGGCTCAGGACGAGTTACGTCCCGTTATGAACGGCATCTATTTTGACTTGACACCTGAGTGTCTTGCCATCGTTGCCAGCGACGGACATAAGCTGGTTCGTAACAAGGTGTTCTCTATTCACAATGAACAGCCTGCTTCGTTCATCCTGCCCAAGAAGCCCGCTACCCTGCTGCGTAACATGCTGCAGAAAGAAGGCGGCGATGTCGTCATCCGATTTGACGAGCGTAATGCTGAGATTACCTTCGATGAGGGTGTCATCATTTGCCGACTGATTGAGGGACGCTACCCCAACTACAACTCGGTAATCCCACAGAACAATCCCAATATCCTGACAGTTGACCGAATGACATTGCTGAGTGCGCTGCGTCGCGTACAGCCATTTGCCAACGACTCCAGCAATCTCATCCGCTTCCGTGCAGAGGGCAGTATCCTGCAGTTGAACGCAGAAGATTTTGACTTCTCAAAGACAGCAACTGAGCAGATGAACTGTGAGTATAGCGGACAGCCTATCAGCATCGGCTTCAAAGGTTCTTCCTTTATTGAGATTCTCAACAACTTCGACTGTCAGGATGTTACCATCCAGTTGGCAGACCCCAGCCGTGCAGGACTTGTGCTGCCTTCAGAGCAACCTGAGGGACAGGACGTACTGATGTTGATGATGCCCATGCTGATTAACGATTAAGCGCCAATGAAACTGAACTTACAGAAACCGCTTGTTATCTTTGATCTTGAGACGACAGGACTGGACCTTGTCAAAGACCGTGTTATCCAGCTGTCATATATTAAGGTATATCCTGACGGACGCGAAGAGAGAGTCAACAAGTTAATCAATCCCGAGAAACCCATACCAGTCGAGGTGCAAGCCTTGACTGGTATTACTGATGATATGGTAAAGGACCAGCCCACGTTCAAGCAGCTTGCGACTACGTTGAGTAATGCTTTTACAGGATGTGACTTTGCTGGTTTCAATTCCAATCACTTCGATGTTCCCCTATTGGCCGAAGAGTTCTTGCGTGCAGGCATTGACTTCGACTTTTCGAAGTGTCGTCTGATTGATGCCCAGAGCATCTTCCACAAATTGGAGCGCCGCAATCTGGCTGCTGCCTATAAGTTCTATTGTGGTCGTAGGATGGAAGACGACTTCGAGGCTCACCGTGCCGACCAAGATACCGAGGCCACCTATCGTGTGCTGATGGGCGAGCTTGATATGTACACTCTTGAGCGTCAGCAGGAATTGGGAGAGAATCCTGAAGGACGAGTGTTAAAGAACGACATGCAGTTCCTGAGTGAATTCTCACGTCAGAACAACAATGTTGATTTTGCCGGTCGTATCGTCTGGGCAGAGCAGAAAGATAAGGCAGGAAACCCTGTACTTGATGCTGAAGGAAATCCGAAAATGATTGAGGTGTTTAACTTCGGCAAGCACAAAGGTGTTCCCGTAGCTGATGTCCTGCGATTTGATCCCGGATACTACAGCTGGATCTTAGGTGGTGACTTTACCTACAATACGAAACAAGTTCTCACTCGTATCAGGTTGAGGGAATCGCAACGATAGAGTTTTATGTTAGAAGGTAAGAAAATTGTTCTTGGCATTACAGGCAGTATTGCAGCCTACAAAGCCTGTAACATCATTCGTCTGCTTGTAAAGGCAGGTGCAGAAGTGCAGGTGGTCATCACACCTGCGGGCAAGGAGTTTATCACTCCTATCACATTGTCAGCGCTGACACAGAAACCTGTTATCAGTGATTTCTTCTCACAGCGTGACGGCACGTGGCACTCGCACGTCGCCCTTGGTTTGTGGGCTGATGCTATGCTGGTTGCTCCCTGTACGGCCTCTACATTAGGAAAGATGGCACATGGCGTGGCCGATAACATGCTCATCACTACGTACCTGTCCATGAAAGCTCCTGTGTTTATTGCTCCGGCAATGGACCTTGACATGTATGCCCACCCCACAACGCAGCAAAACCTCGATACCCTACGTTCCTTCGGAAACCATATCATTGAACCACAAAGCGGATTCCTTGCATCAGGTTTAGAGGGTAAAGGACGTATGGAGGAGCCCGAACAGATTGTTGCCTGTATTGATGATTTCTTCGAGAAGAAGGACTTGCAAGGTAAACACATTATGATTACCGCAGGACCAACCTATGAGAAGATTGACCCAGTACGTTTTATCGGTAATTACAGTAGCGGGAAAATGGGGTTTGCCCTTGCAGAGGAGTGTGCCCGTCGAGGTGCAGAAGTAACGCTCATTGCAGGACCTGTTGTTATGCAAACACGACAGAAAGGCATCCAACGCATTGATGTGGAAAGCTGCCAGCAGATGTATGAAGCAGCTGTCAACACCTATCCCAAATGTGACGCAGCCATTCTCTGTGCTGCCGTAGCCGACTTCCGCCCTGCTGAGATTGCCGACAGAAAAATCAAACGTGAATCCGACGACCTCATTCTGCGTCTGGTACCGACATTTGACATTGCTGCAAAACTTGGCGAGATGAAGTCAGACAGCCAGCGTTTGGTTGGTTTTGCACTTGAGACAAACGACGAGGAGGCTAATGCCGAAAAGAAGCTTGCGCGAAAGAATTTCGACTTTATTGTGCTGAACTCCCTACAGAATGCAGGCACATGTTTCCGTACAGACGAGAATCAGATAACCATCATTTCCCGTAAGGGTAAGAAAGAGTTTGACAAAAAGTCGAAAGTCAAAGTGGCACAAGACATTATTGACGAATTACTGTCTGTCTTATGAAAGTGTTGAGAGGTCTTATTCTATGTTGCTTGCTGCTGATGGCAGGAAGTCTGAGCGCCCAGGAACTTCTGGCTAAGATTAACATTAATCATAGTCAGATACAGGGAACCGATGCCAGTATTTTCGAGAATCTTCAGCAGACTCTTGAGCAGTTCGTCAACGAACGTCAATGGACTCCTTTACAGTTTCAGAAGAACGAGCGTATTTCCTGTAGTTTCAATATTACGGTGACCAAATACGACCGCAGCAGTAATCGTTTCTCGTGTACTGCACTTATTCAGGCTAACCGTCCTGTCTATAACTCCGCCTACACCACAACCTTGTATAATGTCAGTGACAAGAATTTTGATTTCGAATTCGCGCAGTTTGACCAGTTGAACTATACTGACGAGCATATCGACAATCAGCTCACAGCACTTGTCGCATACTATGCTTATCTCATTATTGGCATCGACCTCGACAGCTTCTCACCTATGGGTGGAACGGAAGTCCTGCAACAGTGTATGAATCTTGTCAATAATGCTCAGGACTTAGGCTTCATCGGATGGAAAGCATTTGAGGACAGCCGTAATCGTTTTGCCATCATCAATGACTATCTGGAGGAGTCACTCAAGCCCTTCCGTCAGTTACAGTATGACTATTACCGCAACGGTCTTGACGAGATGGCAAAAAATGCAGAGCGCGGACGTGCAAACATTACTCAGGCACTCAACAACCTGAAACAGGCACATGACAACAAACCGCTGAGTCTGCTTCCACAGATATGGACGGACTACAAGCGTGATGAACTGGCAAACATCTACAAAGGCAAGGGTACGCAAAAAGAGAAAGAAAGCGTCTATGAGATGCTGTTCGCCATCAATGCTGCCCAGAATAATGCCTGGGAACTCATCAAAAAATAACACATGCTGAAGCAACTATACATCAAAAACTATACGCTGATTGACGAACTCAATATGGAGTTCTTTCCGGGCTTTTCCGTCATCACTGGTGAGACAGGAGCCGGTAAAAGCATTATCCTCGGAGCCATCGGTCTGCTTCTCGGGCAACGTGCCGATTCCAAGGAGATTAAGATGGGCAGTGACAAGTGTCAGATAGAAGCACACTTCGACATCTCCCGTTACAACATGGAGGTTTTCTTTCAGGAGAATGACATCGACTACGATGCCCAGGACTGTATTATCCGCCGTGAACTGACGTCGGCAGGCAAGAGCCGGGCCTTCATCAACGACACCCCCGTTTCACTCGCCATGCTGAAAGAACTTGGCGAGCAGCTGGTGGATGTACACTCCCAGCATCAGAACCTTTTACTCAACAAGCAAGACTTTCAGTTAAGCCTTGTCGATATCATTGCCGGCAAGCCTAAAGAACTGAGTGCATACCAGGATGCTTTCAATGCATACCAGTCACTTCAACGAGAGCTTGATGAACTGAAAGAGAATATTGCCCGCAATCGCGACAATGTCGATTTCCTGCAGTTCCAGTATGATGAACTGTGCAGCGCCAACCTAATAGTCGGAGAGCAGGAAGAACTTGAACAGAAGCAGGACACCATGTCCCACTCTGAGGATATCAAGAGTGCCCTGTATGAGGCAGACAATGCTTTGTCTGCTGAAGGTACGGGCATCGTCGAACAGCTTCGTACAACCGTCAGTGCCCTGCGTTCCATTGAGAAGGTGCTGCCTGTTGCCGGCGAACTGACACAGCGTATCGACAGCTGCCATATTGAGTTGAAGGATATCTCACAGGACATCAGTTCGTTGCTTGAAGACATCGACTTCGATCCTGCTGAGTTGGATGCTATTAGCAGTCGTCTCGACCGTATCTATGACTTAGAGAAGAAATATCATTGTGAAACCATCGAGGAACTGGTAAGCCTGCGGGAACAGCTACAGCAGCAGCTGGCTAACATTGAGAATAGCGATGAAGCACTGGCAGAACTGGAGGCTAAGTGCCAGCAGCAGCAAGCCAAGTGTCAGCAGTTGGCAGACAGCCTTACCCGCCAGCGTCTCAAAGCGTCCAAACAGATTGAAAAGGAGATGCTCAGTCGTCTGGTGCCGTTAGGTATGCCGAATGTACGTTTCGAAGTCCGCATTGAAAAGATGTCACTCTCTCGAAGCGGTCAGGACAAGGTGTTGTTCCTGTTCAGTGCCAACACCTCTACCCCGCTCCAGCCCATCGCCCAAGTGGCTTCGGGTGGTGAGATTGCACGTGTCATGCTCGCATTGAAGGTCATGATTAGCGGTGCTGTCAAGCTGCCCACAATTATCTTCGACGAGATCGACACTGGCGTGAGTGGAAAGATTGCCGAAAAGATGGCACAGATGATGCGTGAGATGGGAGCCTGCGAACGTCAGGTCATCAGCATCACCCACCTGCCGCAGATTGCTGCCCTCGGCTCCACCCATTACAAAGTATATAAGGAGGAAACAGCACAGGGCACCGCCAGTCGCATGCAGCTTCTCAGTAAGGACGAGCGTGTGCGTGAGATTGCCCAGATGCTCAGCGGCAGCGATATTACCGATGCCGCTATTGACAATGCAAAAGAATTATTAAAGATATGAAAAGATTACTCATGATGGCCGGCGCACTGTTATTGGTGTGCACATTGTCGGCTCAGCCCGGTTGGGTTTCCAAGGCTGCAAAATCAGTATTTACCGTGAAGACGTTTGGTGCCGACGGCGCTCTGCTCGGCAGTGCCAATGGTTTCTTCATCAGTGAACAGGGCGATGCCGTCAGCAGTTTCGCACCCTTCTCCGGTGCCGTCCGTGCTGTTGTTATCGATGCCTCAGGCAAGGAAATGCCTGTTGAGTACATGATTGGTGCCAACGAGATGTACGACGTGGTGAAGTTCCGCGTGTCAGGCAAGAAGATTCAGCCGTTGGACGTTGCTGTTTCGAATGCCACGACTGGTCAGCAGGTGTTCATGCTCCCCTACTCTGTCAAGAAGCCTGAGGCCATCAGCGGCCAGCTCGACAAGGCAGAAACATTCCAGGAGTCTTACGCCTACTATACGGTCAAGATGCAGATGCCGGAGAATACTGTCGGATGTCCGCTGCTCAACGCCGATGGCGAAGTCATCGGACTCATGCAGCAACCGGCCCGTCAGGGCGATGCCTTGAGCTATGCCATCGGTGTCCGCTTTGTCTCAGACATGCAGATTGGGGCATTGAGCATGAACGATGCATCCCTGCGCAAGATACATATCAAACTGGCTCTTCCCGACAAGATGGAGGATGCCTCGCTGATGATGTTCATGGCAGGAACGTCGCTCGACTCCATTGGCTACGCCTCGGTCATCAATGACTTCATTGCCAAGTTCCCTGATTCAGAAGACGGCTACATCAACCGTGCCCAGCTGGCTGCCAATGGCAACAATTTCGCGGCTGCTGCCCGTGACATGGAGCAGGCCATCAAAATCAGCAACCCCAAGGACAATGCGCACTACACCTATAGTCGCCTGATTTTCCAGAAGGAGATTTACAAGAGCAACATTCCTTTTGCAGACTGGAGCCTCGACAAGGCAGCAGACGAGGCCAAAGCCGCCTACAACATCAATCCCATGCCGGCCTACCGTCGTCTGCTGGCTCAGATCGTATTCTCACAGAAGAAGTACGATGAGGCGCTTGCCATCTTTCAGGAACTGGGGAATACCGACCTGAAGGGTGCCGAGCTATACTACGAGACAGCACGCTGTTATGAGATGAAGGGCGACACGGCTGCCATGCTTGCACAGCTCGACAGCGCTGTGGCTACATTCTCCAAGCCATACCTGAAAGAGGCAGCACCCTATCTCTGGGCCCGTGCCCTTGCCCGGATGAATGCCGGCAAGCATCGTCCTGCCATACAGGACATGAACGAGTACGAGAAGCTCATTGCTACAGGCCTGAGTCCTGAGTTCTACTATATCCGCGAACAGGCAGAGATTGACGCTCGCCAGTTCCAGCAGGCCTTGGACGACATCACCAAAGCCACACAGCTTGCTCCCAATTCTCCGGTCTATTTCGCGGAAAAGTCTTCCTTGGAGACACGTGTAGGCATGTACGATGAGGCTATCCTGTCGGCTCGTGAGTGCATCCGTCTGGCTCCCAACGATAGCGACGGCTACCTGTTGTTGGGTGTGGCACTCTGTCAGAAAGGCAACAAAAACGAAGGCCTCCCGCATTTGCAGAAGGCCAAGGAGATGGGTAATGACCAGGCTGACGCGCTGATTGCTAAATACAACAAATAGTCAGAAGTCAGCGCTCTCCATAGCAGCTTCGAATGGCATATCGGGTGGCAGGTCCTCCGGTGTGCCATTCATTTTACTTCCCATAATCATGCCGCCGCCATCATCGTTATGAGCCTTGCGCAGACGTCCTGTCTCCGGATTCTCAAAGCGTGTGTATTCACCTCGGAAGGTCAGCACAACCGTTCCCGTTGCACCCTTACGGTGCTTGGCAATAATGATTTCTGCCTTGCCGCGCAGGTCGTTTCCGTGGTCGTCTTCCTTGAATCCGTAATACTCCGGACGGTGTACGAAGAGCACCATATCGGCATCCTGCTCAATGGCACCAGACTCTCGTAAGTCGCTCAGCTGCGGACGTTTTCCCTCGTTTCCTTCACGGTTTTCTACACCACGGTTCAGCTGACTCAATGCCAGGATGGGAATATCAAGTTCCTTCGCCAGTCCCTTCAGTGAACGCGAGATGGTGCTCACCTCTTCCTGACGCGACGAGAAGCGCATGCCGTTGGCATTCATCAGCTGCAGGTAGTCAATCATGATGAGCTTCACACCATGCTCTCTCACCAGACGGCGTGCCTTCGTTCGCAGTTCAAAGACCGACAAGCCTGGCGTGTCGTCAACAAACAACGGCGCACCCAGCAGTCCAGGCAGTCGTTTGTCCAGACGTTCCCATTCGTCAGGCAGTAGCTGTCCGTTCAGAATCTTCGAACCGGCAATCTCGCAGTTGTTGGCAATCAGACGGTTCACCAGCTGCACGTTCGACATTTCCAAAGAGAAGAAAGCCATCGGAATCTGATTGTCAGCGGCAATATTCTTCGCCATCGAGAGTGCAAACGCCGTCTTACCCATCGCAGGGCGTCCGGCAATGATGACGAGGTCAGAGTTCTGCCAGCCGCTCGTGATGTCGTCCAGTTTGTTATAGCCCGATGATATTCCCGTCAGACCGTCCTTGTTTTGCGCAGCCCTCTGAATAACCTCCACGGCATTCTTGATGACAGGGTCAATCTGCGTATAGTCCTTCTTCATGTTACGCTGCGACAGTTCAAAGAGCGAACCTTCCGCATGCTGCATCAGTTCGTCAATGTCGCTTGTCTCGTCGAAAGCGTATGTCTCAATGTCACCGGCAAAGGCTATCAGCTGTCGTGCCAGCGACTTCTGTGCAATGATGTGAGCATGATACTCAATGTTGGCTGACGATGCCACGCGCAGGCTCAGTTCCGAGATATACACCGGTCCGCCCACCTGTTCCAGCGTGCCATTCTTTGCCAGCTGTTCTGTTACCGTCAGCACATCGACGGGCTTCTCGTCCATGCTCAGGTCACGTATGGCCTCATACACCATCTGGTTACGAGGCTCATAGAAACTCTCGGGGCGCAACGTCTCGCACACCACGGCGTAAGCGTCCTTGTCAATCATCAGGGCACCCAGCACAGCCTTCTCCACTTCGGGAGCCTGTGGCTGTAAGCGTCCCATTTCCTTGTCAACGGGTTGCGGTTTCCTTGTTTTCCGCGTACTGTTATTTTGATCTGCCATATATTTTTTAGGTTTCGGACTGCAAAGATAAAAAAAGTAGTGAAGAGTGAAGAGTGAAGAGTGAAGAATTTTTTATTGCTTAACCATTTTTACATTTTTACATTCTTACATTGTTACATTTTTCCTTAACTTTGCACCATGATTACATATCCAATTGCTAAAATCAACCTCGGGCTCAATGTCGTGGAGCGACGTCCCGACGGCTACCATAACCTGGAGACCGTCTTCTATCCCGTACCCATCTGTGATGAACTGGAAGTAAACATTGCTCCCTCCACCCTCACCCCTTGTGAGCTCACCCTTGAAGGTATCACCATCGAGGGTGACGTGCAGAAGAACCTCGTGGTGCGTGCCTATCAGCTGCTCAAACAGGATTTCCCTGACATGCCTCACGTGCGCGCACGCTTAAAGAAAGGTATTCCCACGCAGGCAGGCATGGGTGGCGGTTCCAGCGACGGAGCTTACATGCTCACCATGCTCAACGAGCTATGCCAGCTGGGGCTCACCAAACAGCAGCTTTGTGGCTATGCCGCCCGCCTGGGTGCCGACTGCGCCTTCTTCATCGACCCGCAGCCGCAGTATGCCGAGGGCATCGGTGAGAAGCTCTCTCCCCTCTCCGCTCTCCCCTCTCCGCTCGACAACTATTACATCGGCATCGTCCGTCCCGATATACCCGTTTCCACGAAAGAAGCCTATTCGCTCATCACGCCCAAACATCCTGCCCGTTGCTGTCGTGACATCGTCATGCAGCCCGTAGAGACATGGCGCGACGAGCTCGTCAACGACTTCGAGGAAGGCATCTTCCATTTGCATCCTGAGTTGGGACGCGTCAAGCAGCAGCTCTACGACCTCGGTGCCGTCTATGCAGCCATGAGCGGTTCGGGCAGCGCCCTCTTCGGACTGTTCCGTGAGCCCGTCGAGCTGCCCTTCCCCGATACGTTCACCTGGTGTGCTCCGCTTACCAATAAACAATAAGCAATAACCGAATGACGAAGTCGGAGAAAATCATACTCGGCATCGACCCTGGCACCAACATCATGGGCTACGGACTTATCCGCGTCAGCGACGGTAAGGCCGAAATGATGACCATGGGTGTCATCGACCTGCGAAAGTTTGCCGACGGCTACCTGAAGCTCGGTCATATCTTCGAGCGCGTCACGGGCATCATCGATGCCTACCTGCCTGACGAGATGGCCATCGAGGCACCCTTCTTCGGCAAGAACGTGCAGTCTATGCTCAAGCTCGGACGTGCCCAGGGCACAGCCATCGCCGCTGCCATCCACCACGGCGTACCCATCCACGAGTATGCGCCTATGAAGATCAAGATGGCCATCACCGGCAACGGTAATGCCTCGAAGGAGCAGGTGGCAGGCATGCTGCAACGCCTGCTGAAGCTCACCAAGGACGATGTCAACACCTTCATGGATGCTACCGACGCCCTCGGTGCTGCCTACTGTCACTATATGCAGATGAACCGTCCCGAGTCGCCGGCCCACTACCGCAGCTGGAAGGATTTTGCGAACAAGAACAAAGAAAGAATCAAATGATAACGGCAATCATCGGCCGCAACGCCAGCGGCAAGACACAATGGGTAGAGCAGTTCCGCAAGCAGACAGCCAGCGACAAGCTGCGTTACATCGCCTTCCGCGACTCCTACGGGCCGTCGGTTGACGGTGCCTACTACCTGCAGCTGCGTTGGAACCAGCACGACATTGACCACGAGACGCCCACCGTCAGGGAGAAGCTCGCCTCTTGGCCTGAGTCCGAGGTCAGACCGCTTCTGGAGTTCTTCCACCTGGACGACACGCTCGACAAGTACATCATCACGCTCTCCAGCGGCGAGCTCCGTAAGTTCCAACTGGTCAGGACGCTCCTCTGCAAGCCCAAGATGCTCATACTCGACAATCCCTTCATCGGACTCGATGCCGAGACGCGCCAGCAGCTGAACGACCTCCTGCTGCGCATTGCCCGTGAGCAGCAGCTCGACCTCTACCTCGTGCTTGCCAAGACCGACGACATGCCAGCCTACGTCGATGACGTCATCCGCATCGGCAACGATGTTCCAGATACTCCGTACATTCCGGAATTCCCTATATCTCCGAACACCCCGGAATATCCAACCGACGAGGTGATCCGCATGCGCAACGTCAGCATACGCTATGGCGACCGCACCATCCTCAAGGACCTCAACTGGACCGTACGCCGCGGTGAGCGCTGGGCACTCTCCGGTCCTAACGGCTCCGGCAAATCGACGCTCCTGTCGCTCGTCTGTGCCGACAACCCACAAAGCTACGCTTGCGACATAGCCCTGTTCGGACATCGGCGTGGCGAAAGCGGCATCAGCATCTGGGACATCAAACGTCACATCGGCTACGTGTCACCCGAACTCGCCCGTTCCTATCACCGTGACATCCCCGCCCTGCGCATTGTAGCCAGCGGACTCAAGGACACCGTGGGACTCTATGTCCGCACCACAGCCGACGAGCAGCAGCAGTGTCGCCAGTGGATGCGCGTCTTCGGTGTCGAGGGACTGGCCGACCGTTCGTTCCTGCAGCTGTCCAGCGGCGAGCAGCGCCTTGTCCTGCTGGCCAGAGCCTTTGTCAAAGACCCTGCCCTACTCATTCTCGACGAGCCGCTACATGGTCTCGACAACGTCAACCGCCGTCACGTGAAGGCAGTCATCGAGGCCTTCTGCCGTCGGCCTGACAAGACACTCATCATGGTGACGCACTACGAGGAAGAGCTCCCCCCGTGCATCACCCATCATCTTCGCCTGTCGCGATAGTGCAACACCAAGCGACTCGTTATCTTAACTTCACGTAGGAATCATTAATCAATCAAGTATATGAACAAAAAATCCTCATTTTCAATTATCGCGCGGGCAGCAATGCTGCTGTTGCTCGCAGTTTTGACAACGGCCACGACGTGGGCCGAGAAGAACCCCGTCGTTGTTTATTCCGTCCAGAACAAGACCTTGTATTTCTCCTATAGGGATCTGACTGAGTTGTATAATGGCAAATTTACCCCAGAAGGAAGCAGTAGCGCTCTGACCATATTATCAGGTGAGTGGTTCACTGAGATTCAGGGTGATCATCGAATAACTGAATCGGGTGACATCCCTGCTTGGCTCAATTTAGCAAGAGAAAACACCACGACAGTCGTGATAGAGTCTTCGTTCGCCAACGTAAAACCTAAAAGTTTGAATAGATGGTTTTCGAGTTTTACTCAGCTTACCAGCATACGCGGACTTGAATACCTTAATACCAGCGAGGTGACAACTATGCATCAGATGTTCTATAAATGCTCTGCATTAACGACGCTTGACCTCAGGAGCTTTGACACCTCAAAGGTGACTACTATGCGGGAAATGTTCAACGAATGTTCCTCCTTAACGAAGCTTGACCTCAGCAGTTTTAATACGTCGCTGGTGACTGATATGATGGCGATGTTTCGATATTGTACCAATCTTGTCACTATTTTTATCGGCGACAGTTGGGACACATCATTGGTAACAGAATCCAATATAATGTTCTTTGAATGTGCATCACTTGTCGGCTATGATGGAACAAAATATTCTTTTTATGAATGGGATAGAACGTATGCCCATGCCGGTGCCGGGGGATATCTGTGTAAGCACATCCCATACGCCGTGTATTGCGATTCGAACGAGACACTATATTTCACCTATCCCGCCCGTCTGGTGGCAGCTGGCGGCACGTTCACTCCCGAGGGCAGCAGCACGCCACTGGACGTTACTAACGTGTGGAGCGGTACCGCCGTAACAGAGACAGAAGGATATCCTACTTATCCAGGATGGCATATAGGCGCTGTCCAGTCAGGCGCGACCCATGTTGTCTTTGAATCGACCTTTGCCGACGTACAGC
>CACXJZ010000027.1 GCA_902768105.1 uncultured Prevotellaceae bacterium | reverse complement strand
GTCAAGGAACGTACGACGGAGATAGGCATCCGCCGTGCCATCGGTGCCACACCGCGTATGATTCTTTCGCAGATTATCTCCGAGAGTATCGTGCTAACGCTCGTTGCGGGCATGTCGGGCATCCTCTTCGGTGTGATGATTCTGCAGATGCTGGAACTGGCAAATACCGAAGATGGCATCGTGAGTGCCCACTTCCAAGTGAGCTTCTGGACAGCCATCGTGGCAGCCCTTGCCGTCAGCGCAGTAGGCGTTTTGGCCGGACTGGCTCCCGCAGCTCGTGCAATGAGCATCAAACCCGTAGATGCAATGAGAGACGAGTGATACATTAGATATTTAAGATTAAACATTATAAAAATAAGCATATGAAACGCTATTCTAAACTGATTATCGCTGCGATTATCGCGCTGATTTTCATCGGAACATTCGTGTTCCTCTGGCAGAAGAGCCAACCCAAGGAAGTGGTGTATAGCGAGTTCACACCCAAAGTGGACACGCTACAGCGCATCACAATCATCACCGGTAAGATTGAGCCACGCAACGAGGTGAACGTAAAGCCGCAAATCAGTGGCATCATCACCGAAATACTCAAGGAGCCTGGCCAGTTTGTACAGCAGGGAGAAGTCATCGCCAAAGTGAAAGTGATTCCCGACATGGCGTCGCTGAGCTCGGCCGAGAGCCGCGTACGTCTGGCAACTGTCAACCTGAAGCAGGCAGAGGTCGATTACGAACGTGAGAGGAACCTGTACGAGCAGAAACTCGTCTCAGCCGACGAGTATGACAAGATACGCCAGCAGCTGAACCAGGCAAAGGAAGAGCTGCGGGCCGCGGTCGATGCCCTCGAGGTGGTGCGTGACGGTGTGTCACGCTCAAACGCCAGTGCCAGCTCCACGCTCATCCGCTCGACCATCAGCGGTGTCATCCTCGACATCCCTGTCAAGGTGGGAAACTCAGTTATCCTCAGCAACACGTTCAACGACGGTACGACCATCGCATCGGTTGCCAATATGAACGACCTTATCTTCCGCGGCAACATCGACGAGACAGAAGTGGGCCAGATTGTGACGGGCATGCCGATGAAGATTACGGTGGGAGCACTGCAGAATGTATCGTTCGACGCTTCGCTGGAATACGTCTCACCAAAGGCCGTCGAGAGCAACGGTGCCAACCAGTTTGAAATCAAAGCCGCTGTCACCACGCTGGCCGATCACAAGATTCGCTCTGGCTACTCTGCCAATGCCGAGATTGTGCTGGCACGTGCCGAGAACGTGCTTACCGTACCCGAAAGTGCCATCGAGTTCAGCGGCGACTCCACGTTCGTCTATATCATCAAGGGCGAAGGTCAAAAAAAGGAATATGAGCGTAAAGCCGTGGTCACTGGACTCTCTGACGGTGTAAACATTGAAATCAAGAAGGGGCTTACCGCCAAGGACCGTGTGCGTGGTCCCGAAGTCATTGCAGATACTGATGAATAGTAAAAAGGTAAAAAAGTAAAATATATAAACTATGAAAGCGATATTAACAATAAAGGTTCGAGGATGGGTAAAGGTTTTGCCTTTTTACCTTTTTACCTTTTTACCTTTAAGTGCCCAGCACCAATGGACACTCCGTGAGTGTTGCGATTACGCCATTACCCACAACCTGCAAATCAAACAGAAAGACAATCTGCGCCGACAGTCGGAATTGAAGCTGTCGACTGCCCGCAACTCTCGGCTACCAGATCTCTCGGCCAGTGTCAACGAGAACTTCTCGTTCGGTCGTGGACTAACCGCTGAAAACACCTATAGCAATACAAACACCAACTCGACGTCGTTCTCACTTGGTACCAGCGTACCGCTGTTTACGGGTTTCCAGATTCCCAACAACATCAAACTGAGTGAGCTTAACCTGGAAGCTGTCACGCAAGATTTGGAAAAAGCCAAGAACGATATCCGAACACAGGTGGCACAGGCCTACGTGCAGATTCTTTACGACATGGAGATTTACGACGTAGCCCGACGCCAGATTGCCATCGACTCGCAACAGGTGCACCGCTTGCAGGTGATGCTCGAAAACGGCAAAGCCAGTCCCGCGGAACTATCGCAGCAGCAGTCAACACTCGCCCAAGCCCGACTCACCGCAACGCAAGCTGACAACAAACTACACTTGTCTATTCTCGCGCTGACACAATTACTCGAGTTGCCCTCACCCGTAGGTTTCAGCATCGTTAAGCCCGACATAGAAACAATTGGTACTACAGGAACCATAGGTTCGATAGAAACCATTACGCCGGAGCTCATATATCAGGAAGCACTCCTGGTGAAGCCCGAAGTGGCCGCAGAGCAATTACGCTTGCAGGGTACGGAAAACAGCATCAAGATAGCGCAGGCTGGACTGTATCCGCAGCTAACATTCTCGGCCGGACTGAACACCAATTATTACAAGACGTCCGGATTTGATGCAGACGGATTTGGCAAACAGATTAGAAACAATTTCTCACAGTATCTGGGCCTGAGTCTGCAGATTCCCATCTTTGACCGTTTCTACACACGCAACAACATCCGTTCGGCACGTATTGACCGTGAAACGCAGCAGTTGCAGTTGGACAACGTGAAGAAAGCGCTCTACAAGGAGATACAGCAGGTTTATTTCAACGCCATTGCTGCACAGGAAAAATGGAAGAGCAGCCAACAGGCAATGCTGGCTGCTCAGGATGCTTTCACACTCATGCAGGCGAAGTACGAGAACGGTAAAGCCAATCTTACTGAGTTCAACGAGTCGAAGAACAACTATCTAAAGTCAGAGAGCGACCTCATTCAGGCACAGTACGAATACCTCTACCAGACTCACCTACTTGAATTCTATCGCGGACGGGAGCTTAATTTTTAACGCTGTTGCAACGCTTCTTATAAAACTCGCGGAAGTCTGTCCATTTATAATACGGGGCGCACGTAGTAGGCACAGGTAACGTAGCCTCCTCACCGTTGAGCAGACACTTCACGAGGATGTCACCATTGCCGTTCTGTCTGCGATAGAAGATAAGTTGCAGGTTGCTGGCCTTGCACGTTTCCCAACTCTGATAGCAGTTCTTCACCTCGTAGGGATCTTCAGGGTCGAGGTCGGCACCGTTAATACCCATGAGGATAGTCAGCGGCCCCAGACAGTTGTCGTGACCGAAGCGCAGGTCAGCAATGCGGTCGCTGCTACCGTCAAGCACGGCATCGGTTTTCCTGATGATATCCTCAAGTATGGGGATCATGACATACTGGTCAGGAAACAGCCACGAGTAAGCCCCAAGGTTACTGCTTTCCCAACGGTTGGCAATTTCCTCGTCTGTAATGAGGTTCCCCATCATTCCCTCATGACCGATGTTAGGCAACGAGGTATAGAGATTGATAAGGTTTTCACCTATGCGACGAATATCGCCTGGAAGCCCTTCTGTATTGGTGAACACGCGTCGGATGACGATACTACCCAACGAGTCTTTCCCCGTAAACTGGTCACGGTTATTTTCGTAACGTGGCTTATATTTGGGGAAGTCATGCTTCACGGGATTCTGCCTGTCGCCAGGCACCACGCCATCAAGCGTGAAGCGTGAAGACTGCTCGCGGATTTCAATCTTGGGATTACACTGTACAAGCTCCTGACAGAAAGCTGACATGCTAAGCACACATCGTCCTGTGAGCGACGAAATGGCAAGCACATTACCACCACTGCTGAACACCTCGGGGAAATTGTTGTACATAATCCTGGCGATACGCTGGTGCTGCTCCCAACCCAGGTCTGTGAGCTCGCTGACACCTGTCATCAGTTCCTGCTTGGCAGTTTCAAAACGCTCGAAGAACGCCTCACCCTCGGTGGTGAGCTGACGGCGATTATGGGCAGTAGTCAGCAGGCTATCAAGCTCTTTGTAAAGAAATCCGTTCCAGTAGTAACGTGAGCCATGCCGACCATAGTGGCTTATGTAAAACGGCAAATAGCCTGCTGGAGTCGGCGTTAGGCGCACATCGTTGAATGCATAGGGATAGTCGGTACCATAGGCTTTCCTTGGGTCAGTTTTCAGTTGGTCAAGCACAGAACTACTCTGTGCCCAAACCGTTACGGCAAGGAGCGTCGTCAATAAGACAGTTAGAATTCTTTTCGTCATAATGGTTAGTATTTTAATGATAGTCTTTTCTTACGCGCCACAAAAATACAAAAAAAGGGAAAAAGGTGAAAAAGTAAAAAGGTAAAAAAGGTTAACCAGCAGCAAATTCTTCATGCTTCACTCTTCGCTCTTCACCAAAAATTATTAATTTTGCCGCGATATTATTCATTACAAACCAAAAAACCTTTATGAAAATGAAGAAAATGATGACAATTGTTGCCATGCTGGCGTGTGTTGCGCTGGTGCAGGCACAAAGCAAGTTCCATGATGTTGAAGCCAACGAAGCCAAAGGCCCCGTGAAATCCATTACCACGTCTATGATGGGTATGACACAAACCACAACGTTCGACGAGAACGGCAAGATGACGTCTGGAAACATGAGCGATGCTGTGTATGACGCTAACGGCTATCTGCAATCTGCCACTATGGACATGCAGGGACAGGGCACAGCAGTGAAGTTCACTTGGGAGAACGGCCATCTGAAAACCCAAACCATGAACATGATGGGACAGGAAGTGAAGACCATTTTCAACTACAACGCTGACGGCGTGGCTACTTCTGTTACACTCGACATGGGTGGCGGTCAGACGATGGACATGCCTTACAGCAACATCAAGCTTGATGACCACGGCAACTGGATTAGCCGTTCGGCCAGCATGATGGGACAGGAAATGACCTTCACCCGTACCATTGAGTATTTCCAATAAAAAACAAGGGGGGGGGGGTAACAGCTGTTACTCCCTTTTCTATCATTTTATTATCACCTTTTTCCCATTCACAATATAAACACCCTTTTTAACGTTAACGTTGACTTTACGCCCCTGCAGGTCATAAACAGAATTGTCCAATTGTAAATTGTCCAATTGCCCAATTGTCTTGATGCCCGAAGCTGAGGCAAAGTTCTTGAGTTCATAAAGAGCAGCCAATGCCTTACCCGTACAATAGTGGAAAAGAGCGCCATTCCAGTAGCCTGCGGTAAAATTTTTGTTCCAGTCAGCAGGTGGTGTCGTTTCTCTATCATCACCATCTGGGAATACGATGTTGTTCAGGTTGTACTCAGGATACCACCAATAAAGTCCGTTGACATTTGCATGACTGTTTAGCATTTCTATCAAATCATGCGCAAAAGCCTTCTGGCCAGCCTCCGTCAACGTCCAGGTGCTCGTGAAATCATACTTTGCCCCACCCAACTGCCATTTGAAACCATAGCCCGTTTCCACAATCATAATCTGCTTGTTCTTTGTTGAGTTTTGTGTTTCAAGAGTATTAATAACATCTTCCAGCACACTGAGATCTCCATGGAAATCGGGGTAGTAGCTCAAGCCCACAATGTCGTAGCTGACACCGGAGTAAGCAGCCAAGTTTTTATAGAACTTAGGGACATCAGCTGGAGCATGCAGCTCCGTGTGAATGACAATCTTGGCATCGGGACAAAGCTCATTACAAGCCTTGATGCTACTGGCTAAATAGCCTGCAAAGCTGTCCCAGGAACCGCCAGTCGGGGCTCCACCTCCAGCATAGATGCGACCAGTCTGCCACAGCATACCTGTGATTATCTCGTTACCCACCTGTATGAAGTCGGGCGTGGCCTGGGCCGCATTCAGTTGTTCCAGACAGTCCTTTGTATATTCATAGACCTGTGCTTTCAGTTGTTCAACGCTCATGCCGGTCCAGACATCGGGCGTGGCGTGCTTGCCTGGGTCAGTCCAGGTGTCACTATAGTGGAAGTCAAGCATGAAGGAGAAACCTGCTGCCTTGATTTCCTTGCCCAGCGCTATGACATAATCAAAATCCTGAATGGCACCTTGTTTCCTATCATCAAGACTTGCTTTCGTGGGGTCAACGAACAATCGCACACGCATGCTGTTCCAACCAGCATTCTTAAAGATTGTCAGTGGAGCGGTTGCTACGCCATTATTATCATAGTAGATGGCTCCTTCATCTACAAATTTCTTTAGCATCGAGATATCACCACCCACGTACTTCTGGGCGTGAAGCCGGATTGCACATACTGCTATGAGCACAAGTATCAGGGGTAGGGTAATATAATTTTTCATAAGCTAATAGTTTTGTTATTTCGGTTGCAAAGATACGAAAAAAAGCAAAATGGTAAAAAAGTAAAAAGGTAAAAAAGGTTAAGCGACAGCAGATTCTTCACTCTTCACTCTTCACTCTTCACTAAATTTCGTATCTTTGCAGCCTAATACAAATAATAAACAGAAAAATAGTAAATCGAAAATAAAATAACATGGCACAAGAAGATGTTTTTAAGAAAATCGTGAGCCACTGCAAGGAATACGGTTTCGTGTTCCCCTCAAGTGACATCTACGACGGATTAGGCGCTGTGTATGACTACGGTCAGAACGGCGTAGAGTTGAAGAACAACATTAAGGAATATTGGTGGAAGTCGATGGTGCTGCTGCACGAGAACATCGTGGGCATTGACTCGGCCATCTTCATGCACCCCACAATATGGAAAGCCTCGGGACACGTGGATGCGTTTAATGATCCCCTTATTGACAACCGAGACTCGAAGAAACGTTATCGCGCTGACGTGCTCATTGAGGACCAGATTGCGAAGTACGACGAGAAGATTCAGAAGGAAGTGGAGAAGGCCCGCAAGCGTTTCGGCGACTCGTTTGATGAGGCGAAGTACTTGGAGACCAGCGAGCGCGTGAAAGAGGCAAAAGAGAAGCGCGACGCACTGCACACCCGCTATGCAGCTGCCATGCAGGGCCCCGACCTCGACGAATTGAAACAGATTATCCTCGACGAGGAGATTGTATGCCCCATCAGCGGTACCAGGAACTGGACCGACGTGCGTCAGTTTAACCTAATGTTCTCAACGGAGATGGGAGCCTCAGCCGATGGATCAATGAAGGTATATCTGCGTCCGGAGACGGCACAAGGTATCTTCGTGAACTACCTGAACGTACAGAAGACCGGCCGCATGAAGATTCCATTCGGTATTGCCCAGATTGGTAAGGCATTTCGCAATGAGATTGTGGCCCGTCAGTTCATCTTCCGCATGCGTGAGTTCGAGCAGATGGAGATGCAGTTCTTCGTACAGCCCGGCACGGAGCTGGAGTGGTTCCCGAAATGGAAGCAAACACGTATGGCCTGGCACCAGGCTCTGGGTTTCGGTGCTGAGAACTACCGTTTCCACGACCACGATAAGTTGGCGCACTATGCTAATGCCGCTACAGACATTGAGTTCAAGATGCCGTTCGGATTCAAGGAAGTGGAGGGTATCCACTCTCGTACGAACTTCGACCTCAGCCAACACGAGAAGTACTCTGGCAAGAGCATCAAGTACTTCGACCCCGCCACGAACGAAAGCTACACTCCGTTTGTTATTGAGACCTCCATTGGAGTTGACCGTATGTTCCTAAGCATCATGTGCCACAGCTATTGCGAAGAAAAGCTGGAGAACGGCGAGACCCGCGTAGTTCTGAAGTTACCCGCAGCACTGGCACCCGTGAAACTGGCCGTGATGCCGCTGGTGAAGAAAGACGGACTGCCCGAGAAGGCCCGCGAAATTATCAACAATCTGAAGTTCCACTTCAACTGCCAGTATGACGAGAAAGATTCTATCGGCAAGCGTTATCGTCGTCAGGATGCTATCGGTACGCCGTACTGCATCACTATCGACCACGACACACTAAACGATGGTTGTGTTACCCTGCGTTTCCGCGACACGATGGAGCAGGAGCGCGTCAAGATAGAAGCGCTGGCCAGTATCATCGAGGATAAGGTCAGCATCGCATCACTACTGAAAAAATTGCAATAATGAGAAAATATCTGTTTATACTGACAGTGCTGGCAATGGGACTAACCTCTTGTTCCGAGAGTGACGACACTATAGATGAGTATGCTGACTGGCAGAACCGCAACGAGGCGTTCTTTGAAAATGCATATCGAGCACACAATACAGCATCAATCATCAAGAAGTGGTCACTCGACGAGGACTTTATGGACTATGCCTACACGGATTGTATCCTCATTGATGTGCTGCAGACTGGCACAGGAACCACAAGTCCGCTCTACACAAGCTCCGTCAAAGTGTATTACGTAGGACGTTTGATTCCCACAACAAGCTATCCTGAGGGTAAGGTGTTCGACGGCACGCCCTTCAATGAGCTCGACCGTGACATTACCCGTCCTACGGAGTTGAACGTTAGTTCGTTCATACACGGTGTCAGCACTGCCCTGCAGCACATGCACAAAGGTGACCGTTGGCGTGTCACCATTCCCTACCAGTTAGGATATGGCACAACGTCATCGCCCAACATCCCAGCATACAGCACGCTCGTCTTCGAGCTTGAACTTGTAGATTTCTAAAACAATGGAGAAAAGGTGACCATCACAGTTCGGTCACCTTTTTAACAAAACGAACAACTATGAGAAAGACATTCTTTGTTAAGGAGAACTCAATTTATTAAAACTATGCAGATATACGCAAACTACATCAAACAGATTGAGATTGATTCGCTCTGGAGCGGCAAGAAACACGTCATGTGGACACTCGACCCACATGTAAATGTGCTGAGTGGCATCAACGGCGTGGGAAAATCGACTATTTTGAACAAGGTATTCAAAAGTATTAACACCAACGGCGACATCATCAATCACCTGTTAAAGGGCGTACATATCACGGCTGAACCTGAGAACGCCACGCACGTACGCTTCGACATCATTCGTTCGCTCGACTCGCCTGTACTCGACCTGAACACGATGACACACGTCGATTCGCGCATTACGTCGGCACTCGACTTTCAACTGTACCACCTACAACGCAAGTATCTGGACTATCAGGTGAACATAGGCAACCGTATCATTGAGGAGCTGCAACAGGGAAATGCTGATGCTGCACAACAACTGTCGAAACAAAAAGCAAGGTTCCAAGACATCGTAGATGATTTGTTTGCCGAGACGGGCAAAAAGATTGTACGCACAGAGAACGAGATACGCTTCTCGCAGATTGGCGAATTACTCGTGCCCTACCAACTATCGAGCGGAGAGAAACAGATGCTAGCCATTCTGCTAACCGTGCTGGTAGAGGATATGCAACACTACATACTCTTCATGGACGAACCTGAAGTCAGCCTGCACATTGAGTGGCAAAAGCGGCTCATTGAGCTGATTCTCGAGCTGAATCCCAACGTACAGATTATACTAACTACCCACTCGCCTGCCGTCATCATGAATGGTTGGATAGACAGCGTGACAGAAGTGAGTGACATAACCATATAAGAACAAATGCCCAACAGACTAAGGGACAATCTTGACAGTCATTACTTTGAGGCGGCTAACGCCCTAAAGTCACAGAAGAGGCGCCGACGTATTGTAGCCTACGTGGAGAGCTACGATGACATCCTCTTCTGGCGTTCTGTGCTTAGCCGCTTCGAGAACGACAAGTTATACTTTGAGGTGATGCTACCGACACGCAAAAGGCTAGAACGGGGAAAGAAGTCGGTGCTGATGCACCTCATTGGCGACAAGGCAGGCCCCGACATGATAGCCTGCGTAGATGCTGACTATGACTACTTGCTACAGGGAACCACCACACAGTCAAAACAAGTACTGGAGAATCCCTATGTCTTTCACACATACGCCTATGCCATTGAGAACCTGCAATGCTATGCCTCCTCACTGCATGAAGTATGCGTCATGGTGACGCTCAATGACCACCGGCTTTTCGATTTCGAAGACTACCTACGACAGTACAGCGAGACCATTTTTCCTCTTTTTGTTTGGAGCGTATGGGCCTATCGCACGAATAACTACCATGACTTTACGCTGACCGATATGGCACGCATTATAGACCCTGGCGGCTTCAGCATCTTTAATCCACAGCCTTCCATCGATCATCTACGCAAGAAGGTTTCCACCAAAGTGAGACAACTACAACAGCAATACCCTGAGAACAAGGAGGCCTACATTGCTATAAAGGAAGACCTCAAGAGACTGGGCATTACACCACAGAACACCTACCTCTACGTGCAGGGGCACGCTCTGTTCGACAATGTGATAATGCCCATTCTGAATAAGGTGTGCAACCGCCTGCGCATGGAACGGCAGGATGAAATTCAACGCAAGGCACGTCACTACATGCAACGCGCCAACGAAATGTCATGCTACGAACACTCGCTGCAGGACATCCGACAGATGTTAAAGAAAAACACAGGCTACCGCTCTGCCGAAGAGTTTCAACACATCCAGCAAGACATTGAGAGTTTCTTAAATCACGCTATATAGGTTTCCAAGAACTTGATTGTTCCTTCCGCGCGTACATTATTTATATATGCGGGAAGCAGCAACGTATCACCTGCACGGAAAGATACCTCGTCACCATCGATGATAAGCGTGCCATCGCCCTCCACACCTACGAGTACAACGAAACTGTCAAGCTCGGAGTAGTCAATCAGCATCGGCTCGTCAAGGTCATAGACGCTGGTGGTGAAATAAGGACAATCCACCAAGACCTTCCCGATGTTCTTCTCAGGGTCATAGTACGTACGGTAGTCTGGCAACACGTTGTAATCAATGCTTTCAGCTGCCTGCTCTGTATGTAGCTGACGCAGGTTTCCGTCCTTGTCACGACGTCCGTAGTCATAAATTCGATAGGTGACATCGCAGGTCTGCTGAATTTCTGCCAGGCGGCAACCTGCACCAATGGAATGTATGCGCCCTGCAGGAATGAAGAAGCAATCACCTTCTTTGACGCTGTACTGCGCCAAAGCGTCGCAAATGCGATTATCTGCCACCATTTGTTTATATTCCTCAGGAGTAATGACACGTGCCAGCCCGTTATAGAGTTTAGCATCGGGGGTAGAACGCATAACATACCACATCTCTGTTTTACCTCGAGGTTTACCGTGGCGATGGGCTATCTCATCATTGGGGTGAACCTGAATGCTTAGGTCCTGACGTGCATCTATAAACTTGACAAGCAGAGGGAACTCATCGCCAAAACGCTGATAATTGTACTTGCCAAGAAGACGGTCTTTCTGTTCTCTGACAAGATTATTGAGACTATGATCGCCAACCATCGTCTCGTTACCGGCAACACCCGACAGCAGCCAGCTCTCTGTACCCCAGATAAGTGTTTTCTGTAAAGGGTTAAATTTATAGTAGTTCATATTATTTGTATGTTTAGTTTTCTTTCCAATAGCTACGTGTGAAGAGCACGAGTACACTGATGATTTCCAGACGCCCCACCAGCATGAGGAACGTACATATCCACTTGACATAATCTGGCAACACACCCCACGTCATCACAGGTCCCATGTGGGAGTCTAACGGCAAGCCCACATTGCTAAGACAACTGAGGGCAATAATGATGGAATTATGATTATCGACACCTGCCACAAGCATGATTATGACACAGATGAAACAAGAGAATACGTAAATGGCGAAAAACACCATCAGCGTGGTTATTTTCGACTGCGGAATAGGCTGGCCATTAACCATGACGGGCAGCACAGCATTCGGATGCAGAATGCGACGGAACTCATTGCGCAGCACCTGTATGAGCATGAGCCCACGCACACACTTGAAGCCACCACTGGTAGAGCCTGCCGAGGCACCAAGAAACATCAGACTACCGAGAATAATCCAAGTAAAGGGAGGCCAGAAGCCTGTGTCTTCATTGAACATTCCCGTGGTTGTAACAAACGACACCACATGGAACAACGCTTCCCGCAGGCCATGTTCCAAACCATAGCCCATACGACTGATGAGCAGGTACGCAATCCAAATTGTAGCCACAATCACAATACCCACATAGAGTTTAAACTCCGAGTTGGTAAACAAATCGCGGAAACGGCGCTTGAACAGTGTGAGATAGAGCAGAGTGAAGTTGATGCCTGCCAGGAACTGGAACAGCGCCGACGAATACTCCATAGCAGGAGTAGAGAAGAACACACTGTTGTCGCTGTGGGTTGAGAAGCCTCCCGTTGCCGTTGTAGTCATAGCATAGTTAATGCTGTCGAACCAACTGCCACCAAAAGCCCAAAAGACAAGGATGCAAGCCAACGTCAGTCCAAGATAGATTGACCAAATCCACTTTGCATTGGTGGAGAGCTTTGGGTGCATCTTAGTGCGGATGGGTCCTGTAGCCTCAGCAGCAAATACCCTCACGCTACCACCGCCCATAGAAGGCAGGATGGCAATGGTAAAGAACACTATTCCCAAACCGCCAATCCACTGTGACAAAGAACGCCAAAACAGGATGCCGTGAGGCAAGTCCTCTACCCTGATGACAATCGACGCTCCAGTTGTGGTAAAGCCCGACATGGTCTCAAAATAGGCATCTGTCAAATTATCGATGTATCCTCCTATCATGTAAGGCAACATACCGAAAATACTGAATGCCACCCACGTGGCAGTTACCACGAGGTATGAGTCGCGACGGCTCATGTTGTTGTCGGCATTGCGTCCGAAGTAGAGTAGGCACAATCCGCCACAAAGGGTAAAAATCATGGATATCAAAAAGGCGATGCTGTCATCTTCCTGATAGCAGTAGGACATAATGACACACCACGACATAAGAAAACTCTCCAAACAGAGCAGTTGTCCGATGATTTTGGATACCAGCCCGAAGTTTACCATAGTGTATTAGCTTTAAAATACTTCTCCACCTTCTTCAGGTTATGCTCATGACAGAAAACCATCACGCTGTCACCTGCCATCACCTGCGTGTTACCATTGACTAAATAACCTTGTTCGTTACGCACTAATCCACCGATGGTCACACCAAACGGCAGACCGAGGTCCTTGACGGGTCGCTTTGTGACACGTGACCCCTCGGCCGCCACAAACTCTGCTACGTCGCTATCAACCATCATCAACGACTGCATATTGCTCACTTCAGCGTCAAGCATCATCTGGAAAATATGACTGGCTGCAATATTTTTCTTATTAATAATGGTACCAATGTCAAGACCTTCAGCCATGCTTACATAATCCAGATTTTCCACCATTGCAATGGTCTTACGGACTCCCATCTTCTTGGCCGTCAGACAAGCTAATATGTTTGCCTCGGCATTACCAGTCAGCGCAACAAAGGCCTGCGTATTACGAATGCCCTCTTCCTCCAAAAGCGACAGGTTGCGCCCATCACCATGAATGACCATCACGTCCGTATCGCAAAGTAGCGCATTCAACCGTTCACAACGACGCTCGTCACTTTCAATAATTTTGATGTTCATATAGTCAGGAGCTGTCAGGGCGGCACGTACACTAGTTTTGCCACCTCCCATGACAATGACGTTCTTCACGTCGGCATAGTGCTCCTTGCCCACAATCTTACGGATATAAGGGATATACTCACGCGTAGTCATAAAGTAAGCCAAATCGTGTAGGTGAAGAACATCGTTTCCACCAGGAATAATCGTCTCGTCACCATGTTTGATAGCAACGATGTGGTAGGGATCTTCGGGTCCACATAGGTCTTTCAGCGGCTGGTTGAATATCTCACACGACTCACGTAGCTTGATGCCTAGCATGACGAGAGCACCATCGTGAACATCCCAACGCTGACGTACCCACGATAGTTTCAAACCGTTGATAATGTCCTTGGCCGCCAGCACCTCAGGATAGATGAGCGAGTCAATGCCCAGGTTCTTGAAAAACGATTCCATCTGCGGAGCCAAATACTCATAGTTATCAATACGCGCCACGGTCTTCTTGGCACCCAGAGCATGAGCCATGATACAGGCGTTAACATTCCTGCTCTCCTCGGGGGTCACACCCACAAAGAGGTCTGCACCCTCACAGCCGGCATCCTTCAATGTCTTGATGCTAGTGGGTGAGCCCTGCATGGTCATCATGTCGTAGCTATTGTCAAGCCCTCCGAGTCGCTCACTGTCCTCGTCAATCAGCACACAATCCTGCTTCTCACGTGAGAGCAGCTTTGCCAGATGTGTTCCTACGGCTCCTGCGCCGCCAATGATAATTTTCATCCTATAATAGCTCTGATAATACTTTCTTTGTCAATACCGACTATCTGACGTAACTCGCTAACGGTTCCGTGTTCCACAAAACGGTCAGGCAGTCCCAAACGGACAACCTGAGGACTATAGCCGTGGTCCGCCATCCACTCCACAACAGCCGATCCCAGTCCTCCGTTGCGTGCACCGTCTTCAACAGTGACAATACGCTGGAACTTTCTGCCCACTTCAGCAAGAATTTCTTCGTCAAGGGGCTTTAGGAAGCGCATGTCGTAGTGGGCTACAGTTAATGTAGAGTGATGAGTAGCGAGTAGTGAGTGGATAGACTCTTCCACTGTGTTACCTATCGGTCCTATACTAAGCACTGCCACATCACAGCCGTCACTCAGCTTACGTCCCTTGCCAACAGGCACCTCTTCCAACGGACAGCGCCAATCGACCAATACACCATTGCCACGCGGATAGCGAATGACAAACGGTCCTTTGTCAGGCAACTGGGCAGTAAACATTAGACGCCGCAACTCATGCTCGTTCATAGGTGACGCGATGGTGAGGTTAGGAATAGGACGCAGCGCTGCCAAGTCAAAGGCCCCATGGTGTGTAGGACCATCTTCACCCACCAGACCTGCACGATCGAAACAAAGCACGACTGGCAGACGGAGAATGGCCACATCGTGTATGATGTTATCGTAGGCACGTTGCGCAAATGCAGAATAAATGTTACAGAACGGCAACAGCCCGTCCTTAGCCATACCTGCAGAGAAAGTTACAGCATGACCTTCGGCAATACCCACGTCAAAGGTTCGGTCAGGCATCTCCTTCATCATGATGTTCAACGAACAGCCGCTGGGCATAGCAGGCGTCACACCCACGATCTTCGGATTCTGACGTGCCAGTTCCAGCAGCGTCTCGCCAAACACGTTCTGGTACTTGGGAGGCATACCTGTCGTATCCTTGATGATACGTTCACCCGTTTCGGGATCAAACTTACCTGGGGCATGCCATATCTCAGCATGCTTCTCTGCCGGTTTGAATCCTTTACCCTTCGTAGTGTGCAGATGGAGCAGCTTCGGACCTCTCATATCCTTAATCTGACGCAGTATGCGAACCAGTTCTTTGATGTCATGACCGTCGTAAGGTCCGAAGTAACGGATGTTCATTCCCTCAAAGATGTTCTGCTGGTGCGACAAAGCCGACTTCAATGCATTGTTCAGACGAAGGATACCCTTCTTGCGGTTATCACTTAAGAAACCCCGTGCATGAAGCCACTGCGAGGCCCTAAAACGCAAGTCGTTATAGGTCTCGTTGGTATCAAGCTGTAGCAGGTATTTCTCCATGCCACCCACAGCACGGTCAATTGACATATCGTTGTCATTGAGGATGATTAGCAGGTCATTGGGGCTTGACGAAACATTGTTTAGCCCCTCGAAAGCCAGTCCACCCGACATGGCTCCGTCACCAATGACTGCTACCACCTTACGTTCCTTTTTGCTCTTCGCTGCTGCAACCGCCATACCCAGTGCAGCAGATATGCTGTTCGAAGCATGTCCACATGTAAATGTGTCGTACTCACTCTCCATAGGGGAAGGGAAAGGCATGATGCCGTGCAGCTTACGATTGGTACAGAACTGTTCACGTCGTCCAGTCAGAATCTTATGCCCATAGGCTTGATGTCCCACATCCCACACAATACGGTCTTCAGGAGTATTGAAGACATAATGTAGGGCAACGGTAATCTCTGCCACGCCAAGGCTTGAAGCTAAATGGCCTGGGTTCACGGACAGCTCGTTGACAATGTCTTCGCGCAGTTCCTTACAGACCTGCGGCAACTCATCAACAGCCAGCATACGCAGGTCTTTCGGGTATCTAATCTTGCTAAGCAAGCGAAGTTTTGTTTCTTCCACAGTAGCTAACATTAACTATTCAACCTGCAAAGATAATGCAAACCGAGCGAAATGCAAAATAAAATGCAATTTATTTTCATTTCCGAGGTGTAGCTTTTCTTCGACCGATGGGTCAAAGATAATGCAAAATAGACAAAATACCAAATAAAAAACGGTAAAATGCTTGGAGGTTACATAATTTCTTCATAAATTTGCACAACTAAAACATGTGCATACTAACCTGAGCTATGAAATATATACAGCTGCCCACTGCAGAGAAGAGGCGATTGTCGTTCTATCTGGCTATGGAAGAATATGTGGCACGTCACATTGACGAGCCGGATAGCTTCTTTATGTGGCAGGTAGATCCCAGTGTTATCTTTGGTCGCAACCAGCTCATCGAGGCCGAAGTGAATCTGGACTATTGTCATGCCCACGACATCCAAATTTACCGCAGAAAGAGTGGTGGTGGCTGTGTATATGCAGACATGAACAACGTCATGTTCAGCTACATCACCAATGAGCAGAATGTGAACTTCACCTTCAACCGCTACATCATGATGATTGTCCACATGCTACAACGTCTGGGTATCGATGCCCGTTCCTCTGGACGCAACGACGTGATGGTGGGCAACCGAAAGGTCAGTGGTAACGCGTTCTACAAGCTGCCCTATCGCAGTATCGTACATGGTACCATGCTCTATAACACCAACATGCTAAACATGGTGGGAGCCATTACGCCCACAGATGCAAAGTTACTTTCAAAGGGTGTGCGTAGCGTCCATCAGCGCATCTGCCTACTCAAGGAATATATTACGCTGACTCTTCCCGAATTCATACAATACGTGCACGACACCCTATGCAGTGAAGACTTGATACTGACTGAGGATGACGTTCACGCCATTGAGAAACTGGAACAAGAGTATCTTTCGCCGAGCTTCATCTACGGCAACAATCCCAAATACACACTCGTCAAGCAACGCCGTCTCGAAGGTGTGGGGGAACTCGAAGCACGCATAGAACTGAAGAACAACATTATTAAAAGCATCAACCTCATGGGCGACTACTTTCTCATCGGTGAACTCGACAGCCAGCTACTCAACAAACTGAAGGGCATTCCCTTGGAGCGTGCAGCCATCAGTCGTGCACTGCCCGACCGCTTGGACAACATTATCAGAAACCTGTACAAAGAAGACTTTATCGACTTATTAACACAATAGAACTATGGAAACAAAAAAGACCTGTCTGCACGACAAGCACGTAGCCCTCGGAGCACTGATGTCGCCCTTTGCGGGCTACGATATGCCTATCCAGTATAAGGACATCACCACAGAACACGAGGCTGTACGTCACAACGTGGGCGTGTTCGATGTCAGTCATATGGGCGAAGTGGATATCTGCGGTCATGCTGCCGCCCATTTCGTCAACCATATCTTTACCAACGATGTCATACCGATGAAGGTCGGACAAATTCTCTATGGCATGATGTGCTACGAGGATGGAGGTGTAGTCGATGATTTGCTCGTATATAAGCGTTCTGACGAACTTTATACACTAGTTATCAACGCTGCCAACATCGACAAGGACATCGAATGGCTTCGCCAGAATCTTGACGGATGGAATGCAGAGATTCGTCCTTGGGACGTGGATGAGTTCGGCCAGTTGGCCGTACAAGGTCCTGAATCTGAGCGTGTGATGGAACAGGCACTCAGCCTGCCCTGCCGCGAACTGACGTTCTATACCTTCAAGGAGCTTCCTGCACCCGAACGGGGTGATAAGCGCAACATCATCGTCAGCCGTACGGGTTACACTGGTGAGGATGGCTTTGAGGTCTATGGACACCGGGACTTCATCTGCATGTGCTGGGACAAACTGATGGCTGCAGGCATTCAGCCTTGTGGATTGGGTTGTCGTGACACGCTACGCTTCGAGGTCGGACTGCCGCTCTATGGCGATGAGCTCTGTGCCGAAATTTCGCCCGTCATGGCAGGACTTTCTATGTTCGTTAAGCTTGATAAGCCTGAGTTTATCGGCCGTGAGGCACTAGCCAGGCAGAAGGCTGAGGGTGTTACCAAGAAACTCGTAGGCTTGGAACTGAAGGACAAGGCCATCGCCCGTCATGAGTGTCAGGTACTTAAGGACGGCGAGGTTATTGGTGAGGTTACTACAGGCTACCGCTCCATCTCAACGGGTAAGAGTGTTTGCATGGCGCTCATCGATACCGCCTTCGCTAAACTCGATACTGAGGTGGAGGTGCAGGTGCGCAAAAAGACTTTCCCTGCCGTTGTGGTGAAAAAGCAGTTCTACAACAAGAGCTACAAGAAATAAATCGTCAAATAGTAAATTGTCAAATAGTAAATAATTATTATGTCAAAAGTTATTGAAGGACTCTACTACTCGGAGTCGCACGAATTCATAAGAGTAGAAGGTGATTTTGGTTTTGTGGGTATTACGGACTATGCACAGCATGCACTGGGCAACGTGGTTTATGTTGATATGCCCGACGTGGATGACGAGGTTGTAGCCGGCGAGGAGTTTGGTGCCGTTGAGAGCGTGAAGGCTGCCAGCGACCTGATTTCTCCCGTCAGTGGCACGGTAGTTGAGGTAAACGAGGCCCTCGACGACAAGCCTGAGCTGCTGAACAAGGATGCGTTTGAGAATTGGATTATCAAGGTGCAGCTCTCCGACAAGAGCGAGCTTGACAACCTCATGGATGCCAAGGCATACGAAGAATTCTGTGCAAAATAATCAATCGAAAATCGTAAATGTATAAGTATTTCCCCCATACCGAGGCAGACCTGAAGGAGATGCTGGCTACTGTGGGCGTCGATTCCCTTGACGCCCTCTACGACGACATCCCTGAATACCTCCGCTTCCGAGGTGACTACGAGTTGCCAGAGGCCATGAGCGAGATGGAGGTTCGCCAAGTGTTTGAGCAACTGGGTACCCAGAACCGTCAGTTCACCTGCTTTGCCGGTGCCGGTGTGTATGACCATTACACGCCTGCCGTCATTCCCAACCTACTGAGCCGTGAGGAGTTCCTCACCAGCTATACCCCTTACCAGGCGGAGATCTCCCAGGGAACCCTGCACTACATCTTTGAATACCAGTCGATGATGACCGCCCTGACGGGTATGGACATCTCGAATGCCTCCATGTACGACGGTACGACGGCGACGGCTGAGGCCATGATGATGGCAGTAGCTGCTGGCAAGAAACAGAACCGTGTGCTCATCAGCGAGACGATGGATGAGAAGACGCTCGCCGTAGTACGTGAATATGCTCACTTCCAGGGTATCGACGTGCAGATGATTCCTGCCAAGGACGGTGTTACTTCGAGGGAAGACCTCGAAGCACAGCTCGCCGAGGGAGGCGTTGCCGGCGTTTTGGTGCAGCAGCCTAACCGCTATGGTATCATAGAGGATTATACAGGCTTTGCCAATGCCTGCCATAACCAGAAAGCGCTCTTCATCATGAACAGCGTGGTCTTCGACCTCGCCCTGCTGAAGACACCTGGCGAGTTGGGTGCCGACATTGCCGTAGGTGACGCTCAGTCGCTGGGCATCCCCATGCAGTTCGGAGGTCCCTACGTGGGATACATGTGCTGTACGGAGAAGCTTATCCGCAAGATGCCAGGCCGTATCGTCGGCAAGACGCTCGATAGCAAGGGACAGCGCGCCTTCGTGCTAACGCTGCAGGCCCGTGAACAGCATATCCGCCGTCAGAAGGCTACCTCTAATATATGTAGTAACCAGAGCCTCATGGCGCTCTTCGTTACTGTCTATTGCTCGCTGATGGGCAAACAGGGACTACGCGAAGCAGCTCAGTTGTCGTACGACGGAGCCCACTATCTCTGCGAGCAGCTTGTAGCCACAGGACATTTCCAATTAGCCTACGACCAGCCGTTCTTCAATGAGTTCTGCGTGCGCTACGACGGCGATTTGGATGCCCTGCAGCAGCGCTGGCTCGATGCAGGCTTCTTCGGTGGCATCAAAGTAGCCGACGATGTCATCATGCTGGCTGTGACTGAGAAACGTACCAAGGAAGAAATCGACCAATTAATCGCACTGATATGAACAACAGACTATACGGAAACCTGATATTCGAGCTCTCCAAGGAGGGCCGATGTGGTGTCACGCTGCCCAAGAACCGTTTTGGCCATCACGAGCTGCCTGCTGTCATGCAGCGCAAGGAAGCCGCTGCATTGCCTGAGTGCGATGAACTCACCGTGGTACGCCACTATACCAACCTCTCCGCCAACAACTTCGGCGTAGATAACGGCTTCTATCCGCTGGGATCGTGTACCATGAAGTACAACCCGAAGCTCAACGAGGAGGTGGCTGCCCTGCCGCAGTTCCAGAACCTGCATCCCCTGCAGCCTGCCGAGACCACACGTGGCGCACAGGCTGTCTGCACGTTGCTCAAGCGTTCGCTCTGTGCCCTGACGGGGCTGGCCGACTTCACTCTGAAGCCCTATGCCGGTGCGCATGGTGAGCTGACGGGCCTGATGGTCATTCGCCGCTATCACGAGGAGCGTGGCGACCTGCAGCGCACGAAGGTCATCGTGCCCGACTCTGCCCACGGTACCAATCCTGCCTCGGCAGCTGTCTGCGGACTCGAAATCATTGAAGTGAAGTCGTACTACGACGGCACGGTGAACGTGGATGACCTGGAGCAGATACTTGAGGAACACGGCGCAGAGGTGGCAGCCATGATGATGACCAACCCCAACACGCTCGGACTCTTCGAGCCTAACATCCCAACAATAGCTGAGATGGTTCACAAGGCAGGCGGCCTGATGTACTACGACGGAGCCAACCTCAACCCCATGCTGGGCGCCTGTCGTCCTGGTGATATGGGCTTTGACGTCATGCACATCAACCTGCACAAGACGTTCTCCACGCCTCATGGTGGAGGCGGCCCAGGCAGTGGTCCTGTGGGTGTGCGCAAGGGCTTGGAGCACCTCTTCCCTGAGGTGTCGCCCTACAACGGCAACTTCGCCGTCGAGATGCGTGCCTATGCCTACATTCTCTCGCTTGGTCGTGAACAGGTGAAGATGGTGGGCCCGCTGGCTACGCTCAATGCCAACTACATCAAGGAACGCCTGAAGGACGTCTATGAGCTGCCCATCACGGGCCTCTGCAAGCATGAGTTCGTGTTCGACGGCCTAAAAGACAAATCGACGGGTGTGACGACAATGGATGTCGCCAAGCGTCTGCTCGACTACGGCTACCATGCCCCCACGATTTACTTCCCGCTCTTGTTCCATGAGTCATTGATGATTGAGCCTACGGAGAACGAGTCGAAGGAGACGCTCGATGCCTTTATCGACGTTATGCGCCGCATCGCTGAAGAGGCAAAGACTGATCCTGACACCGTGAAGACGGCACCGCACACCACGCCCATCGGCCGAGTTGATGACGTTTTGGCGGCCAAGCACCCAGTAGTAACGTATAAACAAATGTGCAATGATGCCAGTTGACCTTCTCATCATCGGTGCGGGCCCTGGCGGTTACCGCGCCGCTGAGCTTGCAGCCCATGAGGGCCTGCAGGTTACGATTGTCGAAGAGGACGAGGTAGGCGGCACGTGCCTGAACCGCGGTTGCATACCCACCAAGACCTACGTCCACAGCCGAACCTTCGAAGAGGCTTACGAGCGGCAGCAGACGGTGGTGCAGCAGTTGCGCAGCGGTGTGGAAGGCATCCTGTCTCATCCTAACATCACGCTCCTTCGCGGCCATGCTGAGTTTGTCAATGTCAACGAAGTACAGGTCCTCCCCCTGCAGGGGGAGTCAGAGGGGGGCCACCTCTCTGCCAGAAACATCATCATCGCCACAGGCAGCAAGGCCAAGCTACTGTCCCTTCCTGACATCGACGACCCACGCGTGGTCACCTCCACGGAACTGCTGCAGATGACTTCCCTGCCCCGTAAGCTATGCATCATCGGTGCAGGCGTCATCGGCATGGAGTTTGCCTCTGTCTTCCAGCGCTTCGGTTCCGAGGTAACGGTCATTGAGTACCTGAAGGAATGCCTGCCCATGCTCGACAGCGACATTGCCAAGCGTCTGCGCAAGACGTTGGAGAAGCGCGGTATCACCTTCCGCATGAAGACCGCCGTCCAGTCGCTTGCCGACATCGATGCTGACGTCATCCTCATGGCTACCGGCCGCCAGCCTAACACCGACGGACTAAATCTCGAAGCCGCAGGCATTACCCTCGACCAGCGTGGCCACATTCCCGTTGATGAGAACTTCCAGCTCCCTCTCCCATTGGAGAGGGCGGGGGGTGAGGCTGCCCATATCTACGCCATCGGCGACGTCAACGGCCGTCAGATGCTTGCTCACGCTGCTGAGGCTCAGGCCCTGCGTGTCATCAACCACATCATGGGACGTACCGACGGCATCCGCTTCGACGTGATGCCTGCCGCCATCTTCACCGAGCCGGAAGCAGCCTGTGTAGGTCTCTCGGAAGACCAGTGCAAGGCGCAGGGCATTGCCTACAAGGTGGGCAAGGCTTTCCACCGAGCCAACGGCAAGGCGCTCGCAATGGGTGAGACAGAAGGAATGGTAAAGCTGATGTCTGATGCTGAGGGTATGATTATCGGCTGTCATGCCTTCGGTGCCCACTCGGCCGACCTCGTACAGGAAGCCAGCGTGCTGATATGTTGCCGCACCACCATAGAGCAGTTGCGCTACATGGTGCACATCCACCCCACCCTTGGCGAACTGCTGCTTACTGCTACTGAATAGGGATTGGAGTTGGGAGCTGGAGCTTTAGAGGTTAGTGATTAGAAAGCATTACTCCCTTTGGGCCTTGCGCAAGGCATCCTGCGCCCATTTTCTGCGTTGATCAGCCTTGCCACGAGCTTCGCTTGCCCATTTCATGCGCAAGTGGGCCTTTTCTGTTTCGTCCTTTGCCCACTTCGTGTAGGTTCGCGCCCTGTCATGCTTGTTCTGGCGCGAATAACTCTCTGCATCACGCAGATAACGTTGCGCCTGACGATTATAGCCATCGGCATCACGTTCGTACTTCTCTGCCTGACGGTCGTAATACTCCGCCTCCTTCATATACTTCTCAGCCTGATTCATGTAGTATTCACTCTGTGCGTTAGCGCCTGCGCAGCATACCAAGAACATCAGGCTCACTAATATCCGCTGTTTCATCTTTACCTCCTTCTTTTATAGTTCATGTTGCAAAGATACGAATTATTTTTCGTACCTTTGCATATCCGAGTAAATATTTTACACACAGCGGCATTCCCGTTTGTTTCTTCTTAGAAGTTGTCTGCCACCAAAACGATAGATAAGGCACCAATTAGAACTTGAACCTCAGTCCTGCGAGGAGGATTCCCTGCTCACCAACGCCTCCCTCAACGAAAGCGCGAACATTCTGACTTCCGGCTTCAATGCCCAAGAATGATGCCTGATACATGAAGTAGAGCTTACTGTCGTTCTTGCTTTGACCCGTCATTTCCTTTGACTCTGAGCTGAGCAACATGACACCTGCTGCAGCCTTGGAATAGAGTCCGAAATTCTTGGTATTTACATAGTAGTATTTGAACGACGGCATTACAGAGAAGTAGCGGCGCGTACGCTCACCTTCCTTCACACCGTCATGCTCTACATCCTCACCATACTGTGAATAGGTAATGATACCACCGACGGCCACGTTGGGATTGTTGAGATGACGGAAATACTCGAGACCCAAGGTCCCAAATTGTTTGTCGTTAGTCCACTTGCGACCTCCGAGAGCATCGAGCAGTCCGTTTCCTATTCCGTTTCCTATTCCGTCGCCGATAAGCGAGACACCAGCACCATAGCTGACACTGATTTCGTTAAGAGGTTCGTCACTCTGTGCATTGACATTCACTGAAACGATGAAGGCAACTACTGCCATAAATATTGACTTTTTCATAATCTTACAATTTTAAAAATGTTATACTTTCTGTTATTTTATTTTGTTGGTGCAAAGATACGGAAGAATTGCGCAACAAACCAAATAAACAGTAGATTTCCTTGAAAAAGCATGCGACAACTAACATGTTTTTGCGACAAAAGAGGAGAAATACCTGCAAATCTGTCGCAAAACCTGTTATTCTGCTACAGAATAGATGTATCGGTAGTCAGAATGGATGACGGTACGCACAAAGGGAGCATCGTCGAGCACGGTCTTCATATCGTTTCGCAGACCTGTACCACGCAGCTTAAGCACGGCCTCCTTCTGCGTCCAGAGTCGGATAAACTCCACCTCAGGGCGTTCAGCAGCGGCTATCTGACGTTGCTCGGCATCGTTCATGGTGTAACTGACAAGTGACGGACGATAACTGCGAATGCTCTCCACGTCAATGCCTACAGGATGGTCGCTGACAATGCAGACGGCTGCCTCGCTGCAGTGGCTGATGTTGAAGTGGATCTGGTGGAGGATGGAGAATGGAACGTGGAGGGAGGAGAACATCAAGTTTGGCTTGCCGTGTTCGTTGTACTCGAAGAGAGGTTTTTCGGTGATGCCATACTCCTTACGCAGCGCCTCGCACAGCAGCAGATAAGCCGCTGCACACTGGCGGCGCCCTGATTCATACCTGAAGCGCAAAGTCTGTTCACGTCGCTGGGCACTGAGCAACGGTAGCGCTGCCTCAAGGTCGAAATCGTCAAGAAGGTCGTTAATATATATCATCTTTAATCTTTAATCTTTAATCTTAAATGTTTAATCTTTTGTGTCTAATGTTTGCGACTCCGGCCAGTTGACCAGATAAAGCTGTTCTGTGGCACGCGTGAAAGCCGTGTAGAGCCAGCGGAAGTAGTCAGGCGTAAGCATGTCATCAGTCATGTAACCCTGGTCCACATAGACGTGTGCCCATTGGCCACCCTGCGCCTTATGGCAGGTGACGGCATAGGCAAACTTGATCTGCAGGGCATTGTAAAAACGGTCCTCCTTGAGTTTCTTCATGCGTTCAGACTTATAGGGAACGTCGCTGTAGTCGGCCAGCACGCCTTCGTAGAGCTGTGTTTGCTGCTCACGCGTCAGTGCAGGGACTTCGCTGGCCAGCGTGTCGAGCAGTACGGTGGCCGTCAGCTCAATGTCACCGTAGTCGGGCAGCATCATTGTAACGTCAGCAAAACGGAACCCATACAGATGCTGCTCGTTGCGTACACGCCGCACCACTGCGCGGTCACCGTTGGCAAGAAACTCAATTTCCTTCTTTCCCCAATAATAGTTATTCTTCACAATCATCAGCATGTCTCCCGACGAGAGCTCTGAATCGCAGTCGAGCACAGTATTGCGGATACCTTGATTGTAGATATTGGCCCGTTTATTGGAACGCGTAATGACGATGGTCTCATCCTGCCCCACACAGCTGTAGCTCGTTGTCAACTGGTCTATGAGTTCGTTACCCCTGACCACATGGATATCAGGGAAACCTCTGAAGCGGATTTTATGTGCAAGGTGGAGGCTATCCTCAACCCTCTTCCTTACTTGTGTTGCATTCCACAGGATGCCCGACTCCTCGCTTTGGCGTAACACCTGATTGAGGGTAGCCTCATAGACCGTCAGGTAATAGGAACGCAATACGTCGGAGACTAGGGCCGGCGACTCCGCCTCGCCCACAGGTGGCAGCTGAGCACTGTCACCAATGAGCATCAGTTGGCAGTTGTTACCCGAATAGACGTACTCCATAAGGTCATCAAGCAGGTTTCCGCTACCAAAACCTCCACCATCTGCCTTCAGACCGTCACCAGTGCTAATCATCGAAGCCTCATCGACAATAAACAAGGTATTCTTAGCCGGATTGTAGTTGAGCTGGAAGGGCGACATAAGGTCACCAGCAGAACGTTGGCGGTAAATACGACGATGAATGGTATAGGCCGGCTGACCCGAATAAAGCGAGAACACTTTGGCAGCACGTCCCGTAGGAGCCAGCAGCACTATGTTCTGTTCGAGCGACAAAAGGGCACGCACGATGGCTGCCGCCAGCGTGGTTTTGCCCGTACCCGCAGAACCCCGCAGCAACATGACCATACGGTCACGATGGTCAGTCATAAACCTGCAAAACTCCATGATGGCATGCTTCTGCTCATCAGTGGGTGCCAATCCCATCGACGTTCGAATGCGGTATGTCAACTCGTCAGTTATCACGTTTTTTTGCCTTTTATTTCTTTATTCTTTTATTTTTTATTAATTTTGCACCGTGCAAAGATAACAAAATATCCGAATATGACAAACAATCGCTGGACAAATATTATTCTGGGGCTGGTGGCACTGCTGCTTGCAGCCCTTTGTGTGGCCAGCATTTTGAAAGGTTAAGAAATGATTGACAAACTCATTATACGCATCAGCAAGGGCAGCATCAGCTTTACAACAGTAGATTCTACCAACATGGAACAGCCCGTCATGTTCCAGCCATACAACGTGAAAGCAGGTATATCTATAGCGGCCAACCTGCGTGAGGCATTTCGCACGGAACCCCTGCTGACAGGCAGCTACCAACGCGTGATGTGCATAGTTGACTCGCCCGTGCTCATGGTACCCGTCGATCTCTATCAAGAGGGAGACCGCGTAACGCTTTACTCCCACTCCTACCCCTCGCGCAAACAGAATACGGTGCTCGCCAATGTGCTGCCTGATTTGAACTGCGTGGCCATCTACGACATTAACAGCGACCTAAAAACGGTCGTCAACGATCACTTCCCACAGGCACAGTATGTCTGTTGCATGGCGTCCGTATGGCGACACCTGCACCAACGCAGCTTTACCGGCGTGCGCGCCAAGCTTTACGGATATTTCCACGACCAGCGACTCGAGGTGTTCAGCTTCCAGCAGAACCGTTTTAAGTTCTGTAACTCGTTTGAAGCACAGCACATGCACGACTCACTCTACTTCCTGCTCTATGTATGGAAACAGCAGAACCTGCAACAGGAGCACGACGAACTACACCTCGTTGGCGACATACCCGAAAAGGAAGAACTGCTCGACGAAATGCGCAAGTATCTGAAACGGACATACGTTATCAATCCCGTCGCCGACTTCAATCGTTCACCCGTCACAGGGATTGACGGTATGCCCTACGACCTGATGACACTCATTGTGAAGGGAAGATGAGAATTATTACTGGGAAATACAAAGGACGTCACTTCGACATACCACGCTCATTCAAGGCGCGGCCCACTACAGACTTTGCCAAAGAGAACATCTTTAACGTACTGACAGGTTATATGGACTTTGAGGGAGCCGAAGCGCTCGACCTGTTTTCAGGCACAGGCAGCATCACGCTGGAACTGCTCTCACGCGGATGCGAACGGGTGATAAGCGTGGAGTTGGACCGCGACCATCACAGGTTTATCCAACAGTGTCTCGAAAAACTCGGTACAAAGGCTGTCACCCCACTGCGAGCTGATGTCTTTAGGTTTGTAAAGACCTGTCGCCAGCAGTTCGACATCATTTTTGCCGACCCGCCTTATGCACTCAAGGAACTGCCCACAATTCCTGACTTGATTTTCGAAAAGGGACTGCTCAAGGAAGATGGTATCTTTGTCTTCGAACACGGCAAAGACCACGATTTCTCCCTGCATCCGCACTTCGCTGAGCATCGTTGTTACGGTAGTGTTAACTTCTCGCTGTTCAAATATTGATACCGTAGTTCTGCTTCACCTCGCTCATCACAAAGGTACTCTCAATAGCACCAACATTGTCAATATCACCCAGTTTGGTAAGCACAAACTCCTGATACTGCTTCATGTCACGCGCGCGTACCTTTAATAAATAATCATAAGCTCCCGAGGTATTGTAGCACTCGGTCACTTCTGGAATACGCTGGATGCGACGCACGAACGCATCTGCTATCTCATGGTTAATCTGCACCAACTTTACCTTGCAGAACACCTGCAGCCCCTGATTCAGCTTCTCTGGATCAAGGATGGCTACATATTTCTTGATAAAGCCCTGCCGCTCGAGTCGTTTCTGGCGCTCAAACACAGGTGTGGGGGTCAAATGTACTGCCTCGGCCAGCTCTTTAGTGGTCAATTTGGCGTTTTTCTGCAGCGTTTTCAGTATCTGCATGTCAGTTTCGTCGAGTATTTCTGCCATCTTTTAGAAGATTTTTCTGTTACGCGGGTTTACAATAGCCCACTTTAGCTATTTATTCTATTAAAGCTGCAAAATTAGGTATATTTCCCGAATTACGCAAGAAATTTGGAAGATATTTCTAAACTTCGTAACTTTGCACCCAGAAAGTTTAACATAAAAAGAAAAAGAATTATGAGTAAGAAGAATTATCGTTTTGAGACTTTACAACTCCACGTAGGCCAAGAACAGGCTGACCCCGCAACTGATGCACGCGCCGTGCCCATCTATCAGACCACGAGCTATGTGTTCCACAACTCCCAGCACGCTGCCGACCGTTTCGGTCTTCGCGATGCAGGCAACATTTATGGTCGTCTGACCAACTCGACACAGGGCGTATTCGAGGATCGCGTAGCAGCTCTTGAGGGAGGCATTGCAGGCCTTGCTGTGGCCTCTGGTGCAGCCGCTATCACCTACGCGCTGCAAAACATTGTACAGAGTGGCGACCATATCGTTGCAGCCGACAACCTGTATGGTGGTTCGTACAACCTGATTACACATACCCTTGCCACACAAGGCATCTCAAATACCATCGTCAATGTGAACGACCTCAGTACTCTTGAGGCAGCCATTAAGCCCAACACAAAAGTAGTATATGCTGAGACATTCGGCAATCCCAATAGCGACGTGCTCGACCTTGAGGGCGTGGCTGGGGTTGCTCACCGACATGGCATTCCCTTCATCGTTGACAACACATTTGGCACTCCTTACCTGATTCGTCCTTTGGAGCATGGTGCTGACATCGTGGTGCATTCGGCTACGAAGTTCTTAGGAGGTCACGGTAGCAGCCTGGGTGGTGTCATCGTCGATGGTGGCAAGTTTGACTGGAAGGCTAATCCAGACAAGTTCCCCACGCTGGCCAAGCCCGATCCATCATATCATGGCATAGTTTTTGCTGACGTAGTTGGTGCAGCAGCTTATGTCACACGCATCCGTGCGGTGATTTTGCGCGACACCGGTGCAACAATTTCACCCTTTAACGCGTTTATATTATTACAGGGAGTCGAAACACTGTCATTGCGCGTAGAGCGCCATGTGGAGAATGCGCTGAAGGTGGTGGAATTCTTAAAGAACCATCCGAAGGTGGCCAAAGTAAACCACCCGAGTCTGGAGAGTCACCACGACCACCAGCTCTACAAAAAGTATTTCCCCAATGGTGGCGGCTCTATATTCACCTTCGAGATAAAGGGTGGACAAGAAGAAGCCTGGAAGTTTATCGATGCCCTGCAGATATTCTCGTTGCTGGCAAACGTGGCCGATGTAAAGAGTCTGGTGATTCACCCCTACACCACCACTCACTCACAGCTTTCGCCTGAGGAACTGGCAGAACAGCACATCACGCCCTCTACCATTCGTCTGTCAATCGGCACGGAGCACATTGATGACATTATTGAAGACCTTGCACAGGCATTGAACCAAATATAAAGAGATTTTATAATAACGATATAACGTAATAACGCCATACAATATGAGTAAGATTGCAAAACAGCTGACCGAGCTCGTCGGCAACACCCCACTTCTGGAGCTCAACAAGTTTTCAACGGCAAAGGGTATTGAGACACCCGTCATTGCCAAGGTAGAATATTTCAATCCCGGTGGCAGCGTGAAGGACCGTATCGCCCTCGCCATGATTGAGGATGCCGAGGCAAAGGGCATCCTGAAGCCAGGCGCAACCATCATCGAGCCCACATCAGGAAATACGGGCGTAGGCCTGGCACTGGTCAGCGCCGTAAAAGGCTATCACCTGATTCTGACGATGCCCGAGACCATGAGTGTGGAGCGTCGTAACCTCGTGAAGGCCTACGGAGCCGAGGTGCGTCTGACTCCTGGTAAGGACGGTATGCCTGGGGCTATCCGCGCTGCCGAGGAACTGCGCAACAGCATTCCCGGAGCCGTTATCCTGCAGCAGTTTGAGAACCCTGCCAACCCTGCCAAACATTATGCGACCACAGGACCAGAGATATGGCGTGACACAGATGGAAAGGTTGACATCTTCGTGGCAGGTGTGGGTACTGGCGGCACCATCTCCGGTGCAGGCAAATACCTGAAGGAACAGAATCCCAACGTAAAGGTGATTGCCGTAGAGCCGAAATCAAGCCCCGTACTGAACGGCGGACAGAGCGGTCCGCATAAGATTCAAGGTATCGGTGCAGGCTTCATTCCCAAGACCTACGATGCAGACATTATTGATGAGGTGTTCGACGTAGAAAATGATGCAGCCATCCGTGCCGGTCGCGAAGTTGCTCAGCAAGAAGGTCTGCTGGTAGGTATATCTGCTGGTGCAGCTCTATATGCCGCCGCCGAAATTGCCAAACGTCCCGAGAACAAAGGTAAGAAGATTGTGGTATTACTGCCTGATACTGGCGAGCGCTACCTGAGCACAGTACTCTATGCCTTCGAGGATTATCCTCTTTAATATAAAATGTAAGTGTATTGAAAGAAAACCCGATGCTAACGATAGCATCGGGTTTTTATATCGGCAGAAGAAGCACCTATCTCGAAACATATTCGTCCACGTTCCTGCATGAAGGCATGCTGCGCACCATCCCAATACGACAAGTCATCCTTTGCCACTTCAAGGATAACGTCAACCGTCTGACCAGCAGCTATCGACACACGCTCGAACGCCCTGAGCTGACGGTGCGGATGCTCCACCTGTGACTCTGGATAACTGACATAGAGCTGTACCACCTCGTCGCCATTGCACGAGCCGACATTGGTGACAGGAACAGACACATAGACCTTTTCTTTGTCCTGCTTCAGCACCTTTGCCTCGCCATACTCAAAACGGGTGTAGCTGAGTCCATAGCCAAAGGGATAGAGCGGTTGACCTTGAAAGTACATATAGGTACGTCCATGACGAATGTCGTAATCCATCATGTGGGGCAGGTCGAGAATGTCCTTTACCCATGTCTGTGTGGTACGTCCCGCAGGATTCACCTTACCAAAAAGCACATCGGCCACACCATGTCCCTGCTCCTGGGAGCAATGAGTGACATGCAGGATGGCAGGCAGATGCTCGTTACTCCAGTTGATGGCATAGGGAAAACTGCTGACCAGCAGCAATACCGTATTGGGGTTGATGGCATACAGACGACGTATCTCGTCTTCGTCAGGCAGCTGTAACGAGTGGCGGTCGTTAGCCTCACGCCCGTCACTGGGCACAGGACAAACCTTCCACGTACGGTCCGTGCCATAGGGATGATTGCCTGTGCAGACAAGCACCATATCAGCCTCACGAGCCAAGTCTTCAGCTCGTGCAAACTGGTTATCTGGAGCATAGAGAATCTCTATACCATATTCCTTACCCGCCTCCTGCATAGCCTTCAGGATAGTCACCTCATAGGGTGCCGTACCGCTATACCAGTCATAGATAATCTTATCGGCATAAGGTCCTACAACGGCTATCTTCTTGGGCGTCAAATGATGGGGGTTAGAGGTTAGTGGGAGAATGTTCTCCTCGTTCTTCAAAAGAACAATACTCTTGTCCGTTACCTCACGTACGAACTGCCTTACCTCCTCCCGCTCGTAAGGAGGAATAGCGGTAGAGTCCTTGCCTATCTCTGCGTAGGGGCAACCATCATCGAGCAAACCGAGTTTCAAGGCAACGTAGATATTTCCTTTGATGACCTTCTCAATGTCGGCCTCTGTCACCATGCCTTTCTCGAAAGCCTCTTTCAGATACGGCTGATAACGGTCAAGGAACTGACTGGTGCCAGCCTTGACGACTGCTGCCGCTGCCGTGGGCAGGTCGGGATAGTAATGATGGGCATTGACGAGCAAGCTGTAGGCACCGCCGTCAGTGCAGATGATACCATTGTTGCCCCACTCCTTGCGAGTAACATCGTCCAGACAGGGATGTACGCACATGGGGATGCCATTCCAACTATTATAGGAGGCCATGAAGGCACGACTGCCACCCTCGGTAATTCCCTTATAGAAAGGATAGGAGTAGTATTCGCGAAACAATCGCTCATCGAAATTGCTGCTGGTAGAGTCACGTCCGTCCTCGTTGCTGTTGGCAAGGAAATGCTTCATCAAGGCTGCCGTCTTCCAGTAACGCGGATGATCACCCTGCAAACCCTTCACCATCGCCACAGAGAGTTGGCCTACAAGATACGGGTCCTCACCGTAGCTCTCTTCCGTACGTCCCCAACGTGGGTCACGCGCCAAATCGGCATTGGGGGCAAACACCACCAGTCCTTTCCTACGAGCAATATTGCCTTGGGCATACCAGCGAACCTCTTCGGCTTCGATTTCACCAATACGCTGTATCAAACCACGATCCCACGTACAGCCCATACCGTAAGCCTGAGGGAAGATGGTGGTGGGCAAGTCATTAGGCACTTCTTTGCCATCAACAGTCTTCACACCATTATTGCGCGACGGGCCACCAAGGGCCAATCCGTGCAGTCCTTCGTAGCAGCTGTACATAGGCATACCCAGACGAGGCGTTCCCATCATGGGCGAGAGCCACATCATCTTCTCGTCGAGCGTCAGATGCTTGATAAATAATTCAACACGTTTTTCATCTTTCAGCTTTGTGTTCTGGAAATCATAGGGCTGCGCATCAGCCGTCAGGCTCGCGACCAAGCAGAAGGTCATAGTCAGGAATAGTTGATAATGTCTCATAGTTGTCCTATTTATAGTTTGCCACAAAGATACACAATATTTTCGAAATATAATCCCGAATGCCGAAATTTATTGCACAAAACATTCAAAGTGCGCACAAAAGTGTCGATTTTGTGCAATTTATTTTGCCGTGTGCGCAAAAATCAGTACCTTTGCAGCCGCTTTTAAAGACAGATTAACATAATAACATATTTATATTATTAACAAATGGCTTTGAAAATTGTTGTGCTGGCCAAGCAAGTGCCAGACACCCGTAACGTGGGTAAGGATGCAATGACTGCCGAAGGCACCGTTAACCGTGCTGCCCTGCCCGCCATCTTCAATCCAGAAGATTTGAATGCCTTGGAGCAGGCCCTTCGTCTGAAGGAGCAAAACCCAGGCTCTACAGTAGGAATCCTCACGATGGGTCCCCCGCGTGCAGGTGAGATTATCCGTCAGGGACTTTATCGTGGCGCTGATACTGGTTGGTTGCTGACTGACCGTCTCTTCGCTGGTGCTGATACCCTTGCTACCTCTTACGCATTGGCTACTGCCATCAAAAAGATTGGCGACGTGGACATCGTCATCGGTGGTCGTCAGGCTATCGACGGTGATACCGCTCAGGTAGGTCCTCAGGTGGCTCAGAAACTGGGCCTCAACCAGGTAACTTACGCCGAGGAGGTGCTCAGTGTGAAGAATGGTAAGGCTACCATCAAGCGTGTGATTGACGGTGGTGTGGAGACTGTAGAGGCCCCGCTGCCCGTTGTGATTACTGTGAACGGAAGTGCTGCTCCCTGTCGCCCCCAGAACGCTAAGCTGGTGATGAAGTACAAGCGTGCTACCTGTCCCATGGAGCGTCCTGCCGAGGGTACTGCCTACGACTATCTGTACGACGAGCGTCCTGAGCTCACACTAAACCAGTGGAGCGTTGCCGACGTGGATGGTGATGTGAACCAGTGCGGTCTGAGTGGTTCACCCACGAAGGTAAAGGCCATCAAGAACATCGTGTTCCAAGCTAAGGAGTCGAAGACTTTGACGGCTTCTGATGCTGATATCGAGGGAATGATCAAAGAATTGTTGGACGAGAAGATTATTGGCTAAGCTCGACGCTCGCGTCAAGATTTTCACAGAAAATATAGATATGAATAACGTATTTGTATATTGCGAAATTGAAGGTACTCAAGTACAGGAAGTATCTCAGGAGCTGCTGACCAAGGGTCGCAAGCTCGCCAATGAACTGAAGGTTGAGCTCCACGCCGTTGTTGCTGGTACAGGCATCAAGGGTCAAGTGGAGGACCAGATTCTGCCTTACGGTGTTGATAAGCTGTTTGTGTTCGACGCTAAGGACCTGTTCCCCTACACCTCAGCTCCCCACACCGATATCCTCGTGAACCTCTTCAAGGAGGAGCAGCCTCAGATCTGTCTGATGGGTGCTACCGTGATTGGTCGCGACCTCGGCCCCCGTGTATCGTCATCATTGACCTCTGGTCTGACTGCCGACTGCACAGAGTTGGAGATTGGTCCATATGAGGACAAGAAGAACAATAAGGTATATGAGAATCTGCTCTATCAGATTCGTCCTGCCTTCGGTGGTAACATTGTGGCTACCATCGTGAACCCCGACCACCGTCCCCAGATGGCTACCGTCCGCTCTGGCGTGATGCAGAAGGCTATCTACGAGGGTGACTGCAAGAAGGAGGTTGTATATCCTGAGGTTTCTAAATATGTAAGCCCCGAGGCTTTCGTAGTGAAGGTACTCGACCACCACGTAGAAGCTGCCAAGCACAACCTGAAGGGTGCGCCGATTGTGGTTGCTGGTGGTTACGGAATGGGCTCGAAGGAGAACTTCGACATGCTGTTCCAGTTGGCTAAGGTGCTGCATGGTGAGGTTGGTGGTTCTCGTGCTGCCGTTGATGCCGGCTGGCTCGACCACGACCGTCAGATTGGGCAGACGGGTGTCACCGTTCATCCCAAAGTCTATATCGCCTGCGGTATCTCCGGACAGATCCAGCATATTGCTGGTATGCAGGACTCTGGTATCATTATCAGTATCAACTCTGATCCCGATGCACCTATCAACCGCATTGCTGACTACGTGATTGTTGGTACTGTTGAAGAGGTAATTCCCAAGCTGATTAAGTACTACAAGCAGAATAACAAATAGTAAATTGTAAATTGTCGGGTTCTACTTGAACCACCCCCTGATGGCTCGTATCGTTGAGCTGAAAGAAAAGGGTTTCGCTGATGCGAAAGAATATGACTACGCCCCCGTTGACCTGAGCGATGCCATCGAGAACTACAAGCAGATTCTCGACATCACTGGCGACGTGGCAGCCAATATCATTGAGCCAAACTCCGAGAGCGTTGACCTCGAAGGTCCGCACCTCGAGAATGGCCGCATGATTTACGCCTCTAAGACTTACGAGAACCTCGACGCCACCCGCAAGGCTGGCCTGTGGGGTGTAAGTATGCCCCGCCGTTACGGCGGTCTGAACCTGCCCAACGCCGTGTTCTCCATGCTCTCTGAGATGATTTCGGCTGCCGATGCCGGTTTCCAGAACATCTGGAGTCTGCAGAGCTGTATCGACACGCTCTATGAGTTCGGCAGCGAGGAGCAGCGCCAAAAGTACATCCCCCGCGTTTGCGCTGGCGAGGGCATGAGTATGGACCTCACCGAGCCCGATGCCGGTTCTGACCTGCAGCGCGTTATGCTGAAGGCCACCTTTGACGAGAAGGAGAATTGCTGGCGCCTGAACGGTGTGAAGCGTTTCATCACCAACGGTGACTCTGACATCCACCTCGTGCTGGCCCGTTCTGAGGAGGGTACCAAGGACGGCCGTGGCCTGTCAATGTTCATCTACGATAAGCGTCAGGGCGGTGTTGATGTCCGCCACATCGAGCACAAGTTGGGTATCCACGGCTCACCCACTTGCGAGCTGACCTATAAGAACGCCAAGGCAGAGCTCTGCGGTAGCACCCGTCTGGGTCTGATCAAGTACGTGATGGCCCTGATGAACGGCGCCCGTTTGGGTATAGCTGCACAGAGCGTAGGTGTAGAGCAGGAGGCATACAACGAGGGTCTGGCTTACGCCAAGGAACGTCAGCAGTTCGGTGACAAAATTATCAACTTCCCCGCTGTCTATGACATGCTCAGTCGCATGAAAGCCAAGCTCGATGCAGGTCGTTCACTGCTGTACGAGACAGCCGCATATGTTGACATCTACAAATGCCTCGAGGACATCGAGCGCGACCGCAAGCTCACTCCGGAGGAGAAGCAGGAACTGAAGAAGTATCAGCGTCTGGCCGATGCCTTCACACCACTGGCTAAGGGTATGAACTCTGAGTACGCCAACCAGAACGCCTACGATGCCATCAGTATCCATGGTGGTTCAGGCTTCATCATGGAGTACAAGAGCCAGCGTCTGTTCCGTGATGCCCGTATCTTCTCCATCTACGAAGGTACCACCCAGCTGCAGGTAGTAGCCGCTATCCGCTATATCACCAACGGCACCATGCTCAACAATATCAAAGACATGCTGGCAGGTCTCGAGGTGAGCGATAGTCTGAAGAACCTGAAGGCCCGCGTAGAGAAGCTCATCCCTGTTTACGAGGAGACTCTTAACAATGTTAAGGCTCTGGAGAATCAGGACGCTCAGGACTTCCTGGCCCGCCGTCTGTATGACATGACCGCTGAGTTGGTAATGAGTCTGCTTATCCTGCGCGATGCCACGAAGGCACCCAAGCTCTTCGAGAAGAGCGCCAACGTATATGTTCGCATGGCCGAGGAAGATGTTCTTGGTAAGTCAGCTTACATCAAGGCCTTCCAGGTAGAGGACCTTGCTAATTTCAAGGCAAATGACGAGGCTACTGAGGAAGAAGTTGCAGAATAAGCATTCTTTAGTATATAAGTAAAAAGGAGCATCCCGTACAAGGATGCTCCTTTTTTATGCGCGACAGATAAACAATCTTATGTCAGAGATTAACCATGAATGACAGTCCCAGAGTTACATAATTCATGTACTTGCGGGTATTGTATTCCCTGACACCTAATCCCTGTCCGTCTTCATAATCACCCAAGATTTCCATCAAGGTATATGCTCCAGATGAAACACCTTGCTGCATAAAGTGGAAGGGGTCGTATTTCGCAGTAAAGTCCTTCCTCGTGTGGTCGTAGTCGCAGAACAGACGCCACGAGAAGTTCGACTTGTACTTATACGTCAATGAGATGCCCGTGCCAAACGATGTCGAAGACTTGGCGCCTATGGTGAGGTATTCCCATTCGTCGGTCCATGTCGCGCCTGTTCTATTGGGATATTCCAGGTTATAGACCGACAGGTTCGGATCGCCCGTAGGCAGCTTCTGACCCGGACGGTTGTCAATCGTCATCAAGTAACTGATGTCGTTCACGTTGCCCTCGGCGTAGCCATCGATGTCAAGCTCCTGTGTGATGGAACGGCCAATGAGCGCCTTAGTGCCCAGTGAGAAGTGGTCGCTGAGCGGCAGGTTGAAATACAATCCTACGCTACCCGTAAACTCCGTGATATGGTCGCTCTTTACGGTACCGTAGATGTCAGTGACGGGAGAGTTGGCATTTCTCCACGCCTCTTCTGAGTTCGTGTCATAGCCAATCTTGTTGAAGTAGGTATAAAAGTTCTGCTCATCGGTATTACCTGCGGGATAGTCTTGCGGACGAAGTGTCTGGTAGGCATGGCGCAAACCCTCCCAGGCATATATATCCTCCCATGCCGCGAAGTCGATGAAGTCGCCGAAGTCCTTGGCAGACTGCGCCCTGACTCTCAAACGACCGCCGACACCGATGTATTTATTGAAGAAGTAGGCACCCTCGGCATCAACCACCGTAGCTGCACGGAACTTGATCGTCCTCGTCGCGCCATTATTTTCAAAGACAAGGTCTTTGCCGCCAAGGCCCACACCCATGGAGATGCTGAAGAACGAAGGATTCTCGTCATCAAGGACAAGGTCATTCCGCAGCAGACCCTTTTGTTTGAACATCAGGTCGCAGAGCGCATAGCCCAACTCCGTGGACATGATACCAATGCCGGCACCCGACATCACATCGCTAATCCAGTGACGATTGTTCAGCACGCGCATCACGCCCGTGGCCGTTGCCACGCCATAACCGGCAACCGACCACCAAGGCGAACGTGTAAGACCATACTCCTTGTGTAACAGTGTGGCACCCACGAATGCCGTAGCTGTATGGCCCGAGGGCCATGAGTTGGCGGTACTTCCGTCAGGACGCATCTCCTTGGCGGTGTACTTGATGCCATTGACCAAACCAGCCATGATGGCATACGACATTCCGGCGCTGGCCAACAGTCGGGGCCAGTCGCTGCGTCCTTCGTAACCGCCCAGTTTCAGTCCGACAACCATCGCCGGTCCGAAGAACTGCAAGTGGTCGTCGATACCCGTCTTGAAGTCCGTCAGGAGCTGGGTATTCTTCTTTCCACCCTGATCCGCCTTTGCATTGACACGGAACATCGCCTTGTCGCTCTTGAGTGCCCAGCCTGCCACAAACAGCGGGATGCCGACAAACGTCACATCATCCATGAAAGTGTAGGGTTTGACGCCAGGGTTCGTCTTCGACTTGAAGAAGTCAAAGTCAAACTTGGGACTGGCAGTAGGAGGTGTAACGAGATCAAGTCTCGGGTGACTTTCGGGGGGATAAACCAGTTCGGCTTTCATTTCAGGCACGTCCAATTTCAGGGGAGCCATGTCGCGATAGTCGCCTGCGTTGGCCTGAACAGTCAGGACAACGGCGAGCAGTGTTAAATAATGTCGGATGTTCATAGTGTTAAATATTTAATTGATGATTTTTCGGATAAAGAGTGACATGACAACTTCCACGGCTTCATATCTCTTTCGGCTCACGGATCTCCCGGCCGCGGCAGAAACGGTGCAGAATCTGGCGGTCGTCGCCCAGGTAGATGAAACGCTCCAGACGGTGCAGCAGCGAGTATTCCGATGGATGCAGCACACTGTCGTCAATGACCAGCGCGTCGAACTCATAGCCAGGTTCGAAGCTGCCCACCTTGCCGAAGAATGAGCCAGCCGACTTCGTGGCAATCCAGAAGATTTCGGGTAGCGTGAGGAAGGCCTTGCTCTTGTCAATCTGGTAATGCATCTTGCTCACCTGGATGGCATAGACCATCATGCGGAACATGTTGAGGTCGTGGCCACCGCTGATGTCACTGCCCAGTCCGATGGGCAGTCCTTCGTCAAGGAACGTACGGATAGGAGCCAGTCCTGACGACAGGTTGAAGTTCGACGTGGGACAGTGGGCCACCATGACCTGGTTCTTTTTCATCAGGTCCAGCTCGCTGCCGTCGGTCCATACGCAGTGGGCCATGATGGTGGGTGTCTGACCGAAGAGTCCGTAGCGGTTATAGGCATCGCCATAGCTGGTGCTCTCTTTCTCCAGCTCGGCCACCCACGCAATCTCGGACGTATTCTCCGACAGGTGCGACTGTACGGGCAGCTGGTATTTTTGCGCCAGCTGACCGCAGGCCTTCAGCAGCTCGGGTGTACAGGACGGCACGAAGCGCGGGGTGATGATGGGGCGAACGAGGGCGTTATCATCGCTGAATTCGGCGATGAGCCGTTCCTGGCCTTCGACGTACGCCTCCACGTCCTCGCTGAGCGTGTCGGGACAGTTGCGATTCATGGCCACCTTGCCCACCATGGCACCCATGCCCGCCTCCTGGTAGAGCTTCATCAGCGTGCGCGTGCTCTCGGTGTGTACGGTGCCGAAGACGACGCTGCGCATGGTGCCGAAGAGCCACTGCGTGTGCAGGAAACGGCGGTACATGCGCTCGGCATACGCCACGTCGGCATACTTCGACTCCTCGGGGAACGTGTAGTTCTGCAGCCACGGCAGCAGCTCCAGATCCATGGCCACGCCCTGGTTGTGCACCTGCGGGGCATGCACGTGCATATCGTTCATAGCGGGGATGAGCAACTTGTCGCCGAAGTCAACAACCTCTGCATCCTCGCAGCCCAACTCGGCCAGACTGTTGGCAACGCCGACCACGCGTCCGTCGTCCACAGCGATATAGCCGTTTTCGAAAACCTCGAAACTGCTCTGTTCCTTCGTAAAGAGGATATGCGCTTTATAGACCTTTTTCATATTATTTAGATTTTTCTGCAAAGATAATCTTTCTTTTTCATTTTTCCAAATTTTTACATAAAAAAACTTTTTGCGTCTTTGTCGAAGGAATTATAAAATTATTTCTTATCTTTGCAACGAGAATCTAAAACAACATTAAATATTACAATACTATGGACAGCGTGAAAGGACATATTGTCGATGTAGTGCGCCGCGAGATATTCGACGGCGAAATCGTAATCAAGGATGAAAAAATAGCTGAAGTGAAGCGCTGCGTGCTGCCGGAGCGCGAGAAGCCCTGGCCCTATGTGATGCCCGGTTTCATCGACGGCCACGTACACATTGAGAGCAGCATGATTGTGCCCCATAAGTTTGCACGCATCGCCGTCAGCCATGGCACCATCGGCGTCATTGCCGACCCGCACGAGATTGGCAACGTACTGGGCGTCGAGGGCGTCGATTACATGATACGCTCCGGCCAGGAGGCACAGTTCAACTTCCTCTTCGGTGCACCCAGCTGTGTGCCGGCAGTAGGCGGCGACATGGAGACCTGCGGCAGGGTGATTGACGTCAAGGACACCGAAGCGCTGATGGCCCGTGACGACATCGGCTTTTTGGGCGAGATGATGAACTACGTCGGTGTGCTCAACGGCGACAAGGAGGTGATGGCGAAGATTGAGGCGGCCCTGCGCAACGGAAAACCCGTCGATGGCCACGCCCCCGGCCTAACCGGCATCCAGCGCGACCAGTATGCCAGCGCAGGCGTCACCACCGACCACGAGTGCTCGACGCTCGACGAGGGCCGCTCGTGCATCAACGCCGGCATGAAGGTCATCATCCGCGAGGGCAGCGCCGCCAAGGACTACCAGCTGCTGAGCCCGCTCATCAAGGAGAGTCCCAACATGGTTATGTTCTGCACCGACGACTGCCACCCTGACGACTTCGTACGCGGCCACATCAACCTCATCGTACGGCGCGCACTGGCCGACGGCTACGACCTGTGGGACGTGCTGCATGCCGCCAGCGTCAACGCGCAGAGGCACTATCGGCAGAAGTGGGGACTGCTACAGGAGGGCGAACCCGCCACGTTCATCACCGTTGACAACATCACGCCCCACTTCCGCGTGGAGAGCACATGGATACGCGGACAGGAAGTATTCAACTACAATTCCTGCCTGCCTTCGAAACACTCTTTCAACGATGAGCACATTCTGGACGGAGACTTCCCCAACAACTTCGTGGCCCAGCCCATCACCGCTGCCGACATCAATCTCGACCTCAAGACGGGCGACACCGTCCACGTTATCCATGCCTCCGACGGTAGCCTGCTGACCGAACACGATGAGGTGCTGCTGACCGGCAACCCCCTCTTCGACTCGCAGTATCCGTGGACCGAGGTACAGAAAATCGTGGTATATAACCGCTACGTGCCTGGCGTCAAACCCATAGTAGGACTCGTGCGCGGCTTCGACATCAAGGAGGGCGCCATGGCCAGCTCCGTAGCCCACGACTGCCACAACATCGTGGCCATCGGCTCCAGCGACGAGTACATCGTCAAGGCAGTCAACCGCATCGTCGAGATGCAAGGCGGACAGGTAGTCGTCACGCCCGAGGAGATGCTCGACATCCCTCTGCCCATTGCCGGACTGATGTCGCCCGTGAGCGGTCACGAGATTGCCTTCCGCACACTGTGTATTCAAGAAAAAGTAAGGCAGATTGGCTGCAAGATGAAGTCACCCTTCATCACCATGGCATTCATGTGCCTGCCGGTAATTCCTGACATCAAGATTACCGACCGTCACCTGATAGATACGAAGAAGTTTGCACCGATTTATTGAAAAGTCTCCCTTAATATGTTATCGACCACCAGCGGGAAATACGTCATTTCCAGCTGGTGCTCTTTTTCTGCGATGTCGTCAACGCTGTCGGCGGGCGACAAGGCGCAGCGGTACTGGGCAATAATCTCACCACTGTCGCAGACGGGCGTGACGTAATGAACGGTCATGCCTGTCTCCGTCTCACCCGCAGTTTTCACCGCCTCGTGCACGTGATGGCCCCACATGCCCTTGCCGCCGAACTTCGGCAGCAGCGCGGGATGTAGGTTCACAATCTTGCGCGGATAAGCCTCGATGAGGAACGTGGGTACGAGCGGCAGGAAGCCCGCCAGCACAATGAAGTCAATCTTATACTCGCGCATCAGCGGCAGCAGAAAGTTAGCATCGTTCAGCTCCGCCTTCGGCACCACAGCCGTCGGCACGCCAAGTCGCTTGGCACGCTCCAACGCAAGGGCATCGGTCTTATTGCTGACCACGATGGCACACAATACACGGGGAGAATCACTGAAATACTTAATCAGATTTTCGCAGTTCGTACCGCTACCCGAAACGAAAATGGCTATGTTAATCTTCTTCATTGCGCTGCAAAGGTACAAAATAATTGTGAATTGCGAATGATGTATTATGAATTATTTTGTATCTTTGCCACGGAAATGAGAAAACTGTTGACGCTCATACTCACAATGATGGCGCTCTGCAGCCATGCTGCGGACACCGACGGCGACACCGCACGTCACGTGGGCTTCACCGTCTATGCCTATCCGCAATGGCAGATAGCTATGGACGAGTATGAGCGGCAGTGGCTGTGCGACAAACGGGCTTTTGCCGTCGGCGTGGAGCTGAACTACAGGGCTCTGCCGTCAGACAGCGACGCCTTCGCCCGCGACTACAACTACCCCACCCTGAGCGTTGGCGCCAAGCTGGCACTGAACAACGGCGTCACCATGCGCCGCACGGGCTCGTGGGGAAAGGCAGTAATGGTGGATTACGACTCGCGGCTGGGTGATATCTTTACGCTCTACGGCTCGTTTGAGCGACCGCTGCTCCGCACACGCCGCTGGGAGCTCAACTACATGCTGCGCGCCGGCGTGGGCTATAGTCCCTTCATCTACAATAAGACCGACAACATCGACAACGAGCTCATCGGCTCTGCCTTCAACATCTACTTCGGAGCAGGCGTCACCGCATCCTATCAGCTCACCGACAATTTGGCACTCGTTGCCGGACTGCTCTACGGCCACCACAGCAACGGTGCCTTGGCACGTCCCAACAAGGGCGAGAATCACTGGGGACCGATGGTAGGAATCAGGAGCGGCCTCACCCCCCACCCTCTCCAAAAGGAGAGGGGGCCGCAAAAAACCTCCCCTAATGGGGGGAGGATGGAGGGGGCTGGACTTTATCTCGACTTCCGTCTCGGCATTGGCGGCAAGACGCTGCTGGAGGACTGGCAACGTACACAGTTCAACACCGACCCGATGGAGCCAGACTATCGCACGGAAGACTTCCACTTCTACATGTCCTACTCCGCTTCTGCCGCCCTGATGTATCGCTATGCGCGGCGCTGGGCATCGGGCATCGGTGCCGATGTCTATTACGGCACGTATTACAAGCACATCCGTGACCTGGAGGCTCAGCAGTCATTACCCAACACCCACGTCTCCCCTTGGTCCGTCGGCATCTCCGCCCGCCATGAGGTATATTACCACAACCTGTCACTCGACATGGCTCTGGGCATCTACCTGCACCGCGAGATGGGAACAAATGCCAAGGAGGTGGAACAGCCCTACTACGAGCGCATCGGTGTGTTCTACACGTTCCCGAAACTCGGCCACATCAAGGTGGGTGCCAGTGTACAGGCACATCGCACCAAGGCCGACCTCACAGAGATTATGGTCAGCCTACCAATTCAAATAACTTCTCGATAAGTCGCGGAACGCCGTACTGGTCAAGGTCTTTCTCCTGTATCCAGAAATATCCGTCAGGCAACGGCGGACGTTCCTCGGGTTCCCACAAATAGAAATCAGCATAGATGATGCGGTGGGTCAGCACATGCTTCTGATTCTTACGAAGCAATTGAGAATTCTCCATTTTCCATTCTCCATCCTCCATTACCAGTGGTTCATACAACCCCTGCCAGATATCGCCGGCAGGACGGCGGTGGAGAGCGGTCTCACTCTTATACCTTATATATATATAGGTAAGGTGACGTTCCCTGATTTTCAGCGTACGCTCCTTGACGGGCAGTTCACCGATGCGGCATTCACGCAGAGCGACGCAGGTTTCCGCTAATGGGCATTGTACGCAATTAGGGCTTGACGGCGTGCACTGGGTAGCACCGAAGTCCATCATAGCTTGGTTGTAGGCTCCGGAATCTCTGGAATTTCCGGGAATCAGATTATTGGCCAGCGCCTGAAACTCCTTCTTGCCCTCGGTACTGTTGATAGGCGTGCTGATGCCGAAGTGCCGCGCCAGCACACGATAGACATTGCCATCGACCGCTGCCACAGGCAGGTCGAAGGCAAAGCTGCCAATGGCAGCGGCAGTATAGTCGCCTACGCCTTTCAGCGAGCGCAGGCCCTCTATCGTGGAGGGGAAACCGCCACGTGCGACGACCTGCTTCGCGGCAGTATGCAGGTTACGGGCACGGCTGTAGTACCCCAGCCCCTGCCACTCGCGCAGCACCTCGTCCTCTGAGGCCTGTGCCAGCGTCTCGACCGTCGGCCAGCGTCGCATGAACCGCTCCCAGTAAGGCAGTCCCTGCTCTATACGCGTCTGCTGGAGGATAATCTCCGACAGCCAGATGGCATAGGGATCACGCGTCTCGCGCCACGGCAGTTGCCTGCCGTTCTCACGAAACCATTGTAGTATGACAGAGGAAAAACTCATGGGCTATTGACACATGAGCACACACAGACGGTCCTGGAAGTCGCGACCACGACTGAGCTGCATAACGCCCTGGTTCATGATAGCGAAACAGAGCACATGACCGTTGGCTGCCGTACAGTAGCCCGCCAGCGTCGTCACACCTTTCAGCGTACCGGTCTTGGCATGCACGTTGCCCTCGGCGATTGTCTTACGCATGCGCTTCGAGAGCGTGCCGTCACGTCCGGCAATGGGCAGCGACGGATAGAGCGGAACGCGGATGCCCTCCTTGCTCCAGGCATAGCGCAGGAACGCCACTTCCAGCTCCGGCGACAGATAGTTATAGAGCGACAGTCCGCTACCGTCGGCAATGTTATATGCCGACGAGGCCAGTCCCAGCTTGTCAATGAGCTTGTTGATGATCTGCCGCGCATGTTTGGCGGTGGCAGGACGGGCTCCTGACGAGGCTGCCAGCTGATAGAACAGCGACTCGGCAAGAAGGTTGTCGCTGTCCTTCATCATCTGCGGCAACACATGACTGATGGTGTGCACGCTCGCCACAACATAGGTGGCTCCGACGGGCAGCCGGCCCTCACAGAGCTGTGCATCGACATAGATGCCTGCCTTCCGCAGCGCTTGTACGAAGTGCTCAAGAAAGAGATCCTTGCGCTCAATATGCAACGGCGAGAGCACGGGATTGTCATCGTCCCAGCACCAGCCCCAGCCCAGCAGATCAGCGTCCTTCATTGACTTGTCGGCCACGAGACGTCCGCGGATGGTGTCGATGCCCAAGGTACGCACGCCCTCAACGAAAGCCTGAAGGTCGTCCTTGTCGAAGAGCGGATCCATACCGCCCACGCAGTAGAGGTCGCCCCGCAGCGTACTGCTGTCGCGAACACCCGTATAGTACAGCGTGGTACGCAACTGGTGCTTGGCACCCAGACGGTCCAGGGCCGCGATAGCCGTGATGAGTTTCATGTTCGACGCCGGCCTGAGCGTGTGACGGTGGTTATACTTGTAGAGCACGCTGTCGGCCGTCAGGTCATAGACCATTAGTCCCACTTCCGAAATCTCGAGCAGCGAACTGGTCTGTATCAACGTGTCAATATTTGCCTGCAACGACTGAGGCCACGGCAATGCGGGAACACTGTCGCAACGGATCGTCAGACTGTCAACTTGGGCCTTTGCGGGCACCATCAGCACCGACAAAAGCAATAAAAACAGATATTTCTTCATTTTCGAGTGCAAAATTACAAAATAATTCGTAACTTTGCAACACTAAAACAAACTAAGATGGTTTATAAGTACGATTTCCTGATTATTGGAGCTGGCGTGGCCGGCATGAGCTACGCCCTCAAAGTGGCACGCGAGAAGAAGGGTAAGGTGTGCCTCATCTGCAAGACAAGCCTCGAAGAGGCCAACACATCGTTCGCACAGGGCGGCGTGGCCAGTGTGACCAACCTGGAGCTTGACAATTTCGACAAGCACATCGAGGACACGATGATTGCCGGTGACTACATCAGCGACCGTGCCGCCGTGGAACAGGTGGTGCGCATGGCGCCTGAGCAGATTCGGGAGTTAGTCCAGTGGGGCGTCAACTTCGACCGCAAGGAGAACGGCGACTTCGACCTGCACCGCGAGGGCGGACACTCGGAGTTCCGCATCCTGCACCATGCCGACGACACCGGAGCCGAGATACAACGCGGACTGATGGACGCCGTACGCGCCTGTCCCGACATCGAGGTCAAGGAGAACCACTTTGCCGTAGAGATCATCACCCAGCACCACCTCGGCGTGCGCGTCACCCGCCGCTCACCCAACATCCAGTGTTACGGAGCCTACGTGCTGTCAGAACCCGGAAACTCCGGAAAATCAGGAAAGTCCAATAATCCTGGCCGCGTGGATACGTATCTTGCCAAGATTACCGTCATGTGTACCGGTGGCTGTGGAGCTATCTACCTGACCACCTCGAATCCCGTCATCGCCACGGGCGACGGCATCGCCATGGCCTACCGTGCCAAAGGAACAGTGGCTGACATGGAGTTCGTACAATTCCATCCCACCGTGCTCCATAATCCCAACGAGACGCATCCCGCCTACCTCATCACCGAGGCCATGCGTGGCTACGGTGGCATACTGCGACTGCCCAACGGCGAGTCGTTCATGGAGAAGTACGACGAGCGCCTCTCGCTGGCACCACGCGACATCGTGGCCCGTGCCATCGACAAGGAGATGAAAATCCACGGCCTCGACCACGTCTGCCTCGACGTCACCCACAAGGATCCCGCAGAGACCAAGCACCACTTCCCTAACATCTACCAGAAATGTCTCTCCATGGGCATCGACATCACCTGCGACTACATCCCCGTACGTCCTGCGGCCCACTACATGTGCGGCGGTATCAAGGTCGATCTCAACGGACAGTCCAGCATCGAGCGTCTCTACGCCCTTGGCGAATGCTCGTGCACCGGTCTGCATGGCGGCAACCGTCTGGCCAGCAACTCCCTCATCGAGGCCGTCGTCTATGCCGAGACAGCAGCACGCGACTCGCTGAAGCATGTGGATTTGTATGATTTCAACGAACGTGTACCGGAATGGAACGATGAAGGCACGATGACCAACGAGGAGAAGGTGCTCATCACACAGAGCGTCAAGGAGGTCAACCAGATTATGTCCAACTACGTAGGCATCGTGCGCAGCGACCTGCGCCTACACCGTGCCTGGGACCGTCTCGACATGCTTTACGAAGAGACCGAGCGCCTCTTCAAGCGCGTCAAGGCCTCGCGCGACATCTGTGAGTTGCGTAACATGATTAACGTGGGCTACCTCGTCACCCGATGGGCGCTTGAGCGCAAGGAGTGTCGCGGTTTGCACTTCACCACCGACTATCCGCTGCACGCGTACGACAAGTAGCTCTATAAACGGCGTTTTTATGGTGTCAAAACGCCGACTTTACACCCTAAAAACGGCGTTTTGACATAGTCAGAACGCCGTTTTTACACCACATAAACGCCGTTTTTACGGCACATTATGTGAATCGCTGCTAAAAATATGCTTATGCGAAGCAGGGAAGGTCCTTTTTCTGCACCAGATACTCGCCAATCTGCACAGCATTCAGGGCTGCGCCCTTGCGAATCTGGTCGCCCGAGAGCCAGAACGTCAAGCCGTTCTCGTCGCTCAGGTCCTTACGCACACGACCAACATAGACATCGTCCTTGCCGGCAGTCTCCAGCGGCATGGGGTACTTCAGGTTGGCGGGGTCGTCAATCAAAGTACAACCGGGGGCAGCGGCAATGGCCTGCTGTGCCTCCTCGACGCTGATGGGGCGCTCGGTCTCAATCCACACACTCTCGGAGTGTGAGCGCAATGAGCTGACACGCACACACATAGCCGAGCACTTGGCGTCGGTATGCATAATCTTCTGTGTCTCATTGTACATCTTCATCTCCTCCTTCGTGTAGCCGTTGGGCTGGAACACGTCAATCTGCGGAATGACATTATAGGCCAGCTGGTGAGCGAACTTCTTGATGGTCTTCACTTCACCCTCTTCCACCATTTCCTTATACTGCTGCTGCAGCTCGGCCATGGCTGCTGCGCCGGCACCGCTGGCACTCTGGTAGGAGCTGACGTGGATGCGCTTGATGTGGCTGAGCTGCTCCAGCGGCTGGAGCACGACAACCATCATGATGGTCGTACAGTTGGGATTGGCAATGATGCCACGCGGACGGTTCAGGGCATCCTCTGCGTTGCACTCGGGCACTACCAGGGGGACGTCGCTGTCCATGCGGAAGGCGCTGGAGTTGTCAATCATCACGCAGCCGTACTTTGTGATGGTCTCTGCAAACTCCTTCGACGTGCCTGCACCGGCTGACGTGAAAGCGATATCAACGTCCTTGAAGTCGTCATTATGCTGCAGAAGCTTCACTGTGAGCTCCTTGCCACGGAACGTGTATGTACGGCCAGCCGACCGCTCGCTGCCAAACAGCACCAACTCATCCATCGGGAAATTTCTCTGGTCGAGAATACGCAGGAACTCCTGTCCCACTGCGCCTGAAGCGCCAACAATTGCTACTTTCATCTTTCTTCAAATTAAATTTTGGGCGCAAAGGTACAAAAAAACTTTTAAATAGATAGATAATTCGGCAAAATATTGTACTTTTGCAAAGAAAAAGGAAGAAAAAGCGACAATGACGTATTTCCCGATAACCAACCCGACGCTGATATTCTTCGTCGTACTATGCATCATCCTGTTTGCACCAATCATCATGGGTAAACTGCGAATCCCGCACATCATCGGCATGGTGCTGGCAGGTGTCATTGTGGGCAAATACGGACTAAACATCCTCGAACGCGACAACTCGTTCGAGCTCTTCGGCCGCGTCGGATTGTGTTATATCATGTTCCTGGCAGGACTGGAGATGGACATGGAGGGCGTCAAACGCCACTCCCGACGGTTCCTCATCTTCGGCATGCTCACCTGTTTTGTGCCACTCATCCTGACCTACTTCATGGCCATGTGGCTGCTCGACTACAGCTCCACGGCATCGTTCCTGCTGGGTTGTATCATGGCATCGAACACCCTTATTGCATACCCCATCGTCACCCGATATGGTCTGCAGCGTAACAGCAGCGTGTCGCTCAGTGTCGGCTCGTCGATGATTTCCCTCTTCATGGCACTGGTCATGCTGGCAGGACTAGCAGCTTCATACAACAACCAACAGTCAACGTTTGGTGCCCAACTGCTCTTCTGGCTCCTGTTCGTAGTCAAGATTGCCCTGTTCTGTGCCGGTAGCTTTTTCCTCATTCCCCGCCTGGCACGCTACTTCCTGCGCCGCTACTCCGATGCCGTCATGCAGTTTATCTTTGTGCTGTCGGTGATGTTCCTCTCGTCAGCACTCACCGAGGCCATCGGACTGGAGGCCATCTTCGGTGCCTTCTTCTCAGGCCTTATATTAAATAGATATATACCCCACGTGTCGCCCCTCATGAACCGCATTGAGTTTATCGGCAACGCACTCTTTATCCCTTATTTCCTGATTGGTGTGGGCATGCTCATCAACGTGCGCACGCTGTTCCAAGGCACACAGATGCTGTGGATTGTGATACTTATCGCCTTCTTCGGCACCTTCGGAAAGGCTCTTGCCGCCTACATCTCATCCCTGCTGTTCCGTTTACAGAAGGCCGAGGGCCACATGATGTTCGGACTGACCAGTGCCCACGCTGCCGGCGCCATCGCTATGGTAATGGTGGGTATGCGGCTTGAAGTGGCACCCGGACAGTATCTGGTAAACAACGAGATGCTCAACGGTGTGATTATCATGATTCTCGTCACGTGTATCATCAGTACGCTGATGACCGAGCACGCAGCACAGGAAATCACGCTGAACGACCGCCAGTCGCCCATCCCACATCACCCATCACCCATCACCGAGAAAATCCTCCTCTGCGTGAAGTATCCCGATATAGCACCGCAGCTGCTTGAGCTGGCCGTCATGATGCGCGACAGCCGTCACAACAGCGAACTGGTGGCGCTGAACGTGGTCTATGACGACAAGCTATCGACGTCGCACCGCGAGCAGGGGCTGCAGCTGCTCGAACGCCTGCAGCAGCAGGCGAGTGCCGCCGATGTGCGTATGCAGACACAGGTACGTCTGGCCACGAACATCGCCAACGGCATCAAGCATGCGTTCCGCGAGACCGGTGCATCCGACATCATCATGGGCATGCACGTGCATACCGACATCAACCCGAAGTTCTGGGGTGAGTTCATCCAAAGCCTCTATAACGGCCTGAACCGTCAGATTGTCCTCACCCGCTTCATACAGCCCCTCAACACGCTGCGCCGCATACAGGTTTGCGTGCCGTCGCGTGCCGAGTTTGAGCCGGGATTCCACCGTTGGCTGGAGCGTCTATGCCGCATGGCAGGCAACCTCGACTGCCGCATTCAGTTCCACGGCCGTCAGGAGAGTCTGGTACTCATCCGCGAATATGTCAATAACATCCACCCGAGCGTGCGTGCCGAATATTCTCCCATGTCCCATTGGAACGGACTGCCCAGTCTGGCCGAGAACATCCGCGCAGATCACATGTTCGTTGTCGTCACCGCCCGTAAGGGTACCATCTCCTACAAGAACGCCATGGACCGCCTGCCCAACGAGCTCATGCAGCACTTCTCCGGCAAGAACCTCATGATTATCTTCCCCGACCAGTATGGTGAGACGAAGGATGAAAGCATGACCTTCACCGAGGCCCAGCACCGTGAGGAAAGCAGCATCTACGACTGGCTGTTGGAGAAACTGAATAAAAGACTAAAATTATGATTACAACAAAGAATATCACCAAGAGTTTCGGCTCCCTACAAGTCCTGAAAGGCATTGACCTGAGCATAGAGAAAGGCGAGGTCGTCAGCATCGTTGGCCCCAGCGGAGCTGGCAAGACCACGCTGCTACAGATTATCGGCACCCTCGACCGCCCCGACAGCGGCAGTGTATGTGTCGATGGCATCGACACCACACAGCTGTCGCAGAAAAAGCTCGCCGACTTCCGCAACCGGCACATCGGCTTCGTGTTCCAGTTTCACCAGCTACTACCGGAGTTCACAGCTATCGAGAACATCATGATTCCTGCTTACATCGCAGGTACCAACAACAAGGAAGCCCGCCGCAGGGCTGCCGAACTGCTCGATTTCATGGGACTCAGCGACCGTGCCACCCACAAGCCCAACGAGCTCAGCGGTGGTGAGAAGCAACGCGTAGCTGTGGCACGTGCCCTGGTCAACAACCCTGCCGTCATCCTGGCCGACGAGCCCAGCGGCTCGCTCGACAGCAAGAACAAGGCGGAGTTGCACCAGCTCTTCTTCGACCTCCGCGACCGCTTCGGCCAGACTTTTGTGATTGTCACGCACGACGAGCAACTCGCAACCCTCACCGACCGCACCATCCACTTGCGCGACGGTCAGATAGAGCTCCAGTCCGCAGTCAGTGGTATCCCCACAGACCCAGAACCCCCATTAGCCCCATTAAACCCATTAACCCCATGATCAAACTCGGCGACTACAATACCTTACGCGTGGTGAAGTCCGTGGATTTCGGCCTTTACCTTGATGGCGGCGAAAGCGGGGAAATCCTGCTCCCCAAGCGTTACGTGCCCGACGGTTTCTCCGTCGGAAAAGAAATAGAGGTGTTTCTCTACCTCGATCAGGACGAACGGCTTATTGCCACCACCGAGCACCCGCTGGCCAAGGTCGGCGAGTTCACATGGCTGGAGTGCGCCTGGACCAACGAGTACGGCGCTTTCCTAAAGTGGGGACTGATGAAAGACCTCTTCTGCCCCTTCGGCGAACAGAAAGTGCGCATGGAGATTGGCAAGAAATACTATGTCTATGTCATGGAGGACCAGAAGACACATCGCCTCATGGCTACCGCCAAGGTGGAACGCTACCAGACTATGACAGGATACGAGCGGGCACTCAGCTTTACCGAGGTGCTGCTACAATATCTCAAGGACAACAACGGACGCTGCAACCTGGGCGACAAGAGTCCTGCCGAGCTCATTGAGGACCGCTTCAAGGTCAGCAAGAAAGTCTTTAAGCGTGCTGTCGGCGACCTCTATAAGCGCCGGCTCATCACCATCAAGGATGACGGCATCTATTTAGTGGAGTAATATAAAAGTAAAGCGGCAACCCGGAAAGGTTGCCGCTTTTGATTGAGCTTTATTCTGCAATACAGATGGTGACGCGGTTCAGGTCGTTCTCCTCGAACGGCTGGATGCGGGCACCCTTTGAGTCGTAAGTGATGCGGTCAGCAGAGATGCCGTACTTCTCAATGAGCGACTTCACTACTACATCAGCACGTCTGGCAGCCAGTCGGTCGTTGATGTTGTCGTTACCCGTTCCGGCATCGGCATATCCGACGATGTTCACCTGAGCATTGGGATACTTGTTCAGATAATCAGCGATGTCCTGAATCTTCTGCACCTCGCTGTCGCGGATATCAGTCTTGTTACGCAGGAAGAAGATGTCACGACGCAGCGGTTCCACAGTCACAATCACGGGCTCCGGCTCAGGCTGAACCACTACGGGTTCCGGCTGTACCACAGGCTCTATATAAACGGGCTCCGGCTCGGGAGCGGGTTTCTCCTTCTTGGTATAGGCCTGTCCCAGATTGATGCGGAAGCCGGCCAGCGCATTGAAGTACCAGTCGGCATTGCGTGACTGCTTGGAGTTATAGTAGTCGGAAATGACGTTAGCATTACCCTCCAGCAGGAATCCTACGTGGTCACTCAAGCGGAAGTCAAACTGCAGACCGCCGCGTGCCGTCGAACGTTTCTTCGTGCCGTCCCAGATATTACCCAGCTGGAAGGTCTGTCCGTTATTGAGTGCGATGGCTTCGTCGTTTTTCCAGGCGAAGTTGGCACCACCGCCGACAAACGCGATAACATTCAGGAAACGCTGAGGTTTCCAACCGCAGAAGAGATTGCTGAGGTTGAACAGGAAGTCAACGTTGCCTGCAATGTAGTTGAACTTGTACTTAGCTTCTGTCGGAGAGTCGAAAGCACCTCTCGACTGCCAACCGTTGGCAGCCAGACGCACACCAAACACAGGGGTGAACTGATAACCGATAGCTGCCTGCACGTTAGGAGAAATGAGATTCTTGAACTTCGCATCAGTCAAGGTGTACTGTGCACCGCCCTGCAGATTCAGAAATGCATGGCGCTTAAATGAATACTCGACTTCCTGAGCCGAGGCTGTCATCGTGCCCATTGTCAGCAACATGACAGCGAGTAAAGTCTTTAACATCTTCATATCTTCACAGTTTTTAAGTTTCTGTTGCAAAGATAAGCAATATTTTTGAACAGACAAAGGTTTTTGGAAAAAACTTGCGGCAGCCTCGTAAGAGACCGCCGCAAATAATTCTTATCTTAAACCTTTATTACTCTGCGATACAGATGGTAACACGGTTCAGGTCGTTCTCTACGAACGGCTGTACGTGAGCACCCTTTGAATCGTAGGTGATGCGGTCAGCAGAGATGCCGTACTCCTCGATGAGGGCCTTTACGACAACGTCAGCACGCTGTGCAGCCAGACGGTCGTTAATCTTGTCGTTACCTGTACCAGCGTCAGCATAACCAACGATGTTAACCTGAGCTGCAGGATACTTGTTCAGATAATCAGCGATGTCGGCAATCTTCTGAGTCTCACTGTCGCGGATGTCAGTCTTGTTGCGCAGGAAGAATACGTCGCGGCGCAGCGGATCAACACGTACGATGGGATCCTCTTCGATGACAACAGTCTTGTAGATGGTATCGTAAACCACTACATCACGATAAACCTCGTGAGTCTCGACGTTGCGAACCTTACCCAGGTTGATGCGGAAACCAGCCAGTGCGTTGAAGTACCAGTCGGGGTTCTCAGCCTTCTTTGAGTTGTACTTGTCGCTCAGGATGTTAGCATTACCCTCAATCAGGAACTGAACAGCGTCGCTCAGACGGAAACCGAACTGCAGACCACCACGTCCGAAGGGGCGAACCTTCGTGCCATCCCAAATGTACTCCATCTTGAAGCCCTGGTTGTGCAGAGCGTTAGCCTCGTCGTTCTTCCAGGCGATGTTAGCACCACCACCGAGGAATGCCGTTACATTGAAGAAACGGTCGGGGTTCCATCCGCAAAGCAGGTTGCTGAGGTTGAACATGAAGTCCAGACCCGGGGCTACATAGTTGAACTTGTAGTCATAAACCCTGTCATTGTCGAAAGCACCCTTTGACTGCCAAGCGTTAGCCTGCAGACGCAGACCGAATACCGGTGTGAACTGGTAACCGAGCGCAGCCTGAACATTGGGAGAAATCAGATCCTTGAACTTAGCCTCGCCGAGGGTGTACTGAGCACCGCCCTGCAGGTTGATGAACCAGTGAGATTTAAAAGTCTGAGTAACGTCCGTATGGTCGAACTCCTGTACAGTACGCGGCTCCACGCGGTCAATGACACGCTGTGTCTTCTGTGCCATAGCTGTCATGCTTACCCAAGCAAGAGCAGCTACAATAAATAACTTCATTTTCATACGATCTTAATATATTAAGTGAATATTTTGGTGCAAATATACGAAAAAATATTAAACTGTGTAAAAAAAAAGCAGAAAAATGCACAAAAAAGGGCGAAAAAGTGCGTTAAAGACACTATTTCGCCTTAAAACGTCTCCTTTTTATGGAGTTTTCTTACTTTTTCGGCTTAATCATAGGTGCGGTAACAAGCGTGTCGGTGGTGGGAGTTTCCGCGTCGAAGGGCACAACCTTCGGAATGACGGTCACCACGAGTGCACGGTTGATATCATTCTGTCCATAGATAAAGTCAACGATGACAGAATCCTTGGGCAATGAAACACCGTTCTGGAACTGTGCTTCGTCAACTGTGAATGCCATCGTATCCTGATGTTCGTTGATGAAGACAACTATTCCCTTGAGCGTGTCACCATCCATCACGAGGTTGCGCACCTGACCACTGATGGTCTGTATGCCCTTCTCGCGGCATCCGCTGAGGGTGAGCAGGCTCATGACTGCTATCACTGAAATAAAAACAAAAATCTTTTTCATCTTCTATTCTTCATTAATAAAAGGGGGACGTCCTTGTGAGAACATCCCCCTCTCGGATTAATCTAATCTATCTTGTAAGATTTTTAAGTCGTCGAATAGATTACGGGCGCTTGATTGTTACAGGCAGAGAGATTGTAACCTTGTGTCCGAAGGCATCCTTCAGAGAGAAGATCAGGTACTCAGTGTGGTCAGCTACAGGAGCAGCGTCGGTCTGAGTTGCATTCTGCGTGTAGTAAATCATTGTACCAGAGATTGTGGGCACGTAGTACGGGTTCTTCTGACCAGAGCCGTCCTTTGCTGTGTTCAGCTGAGGCTCAGAATCATCGTCGATCAAGAACTTCTTCTCGTACAGGTAAGCCAGAGTCTTGCCGTTAGAAGTACCATCACCGAAGAATGCGGGATCGTAAGTGTTCTTGGTCAGGATGTCAGTGAACGGAGACATACGCTGCAGACCCTCGTGGCTCCACTGCAGAGCGGGCTGCTTACCGGTCTTCCAGAAGTAAGACTGAGCGTGGTGCCAGCAAGCGTAGATGCAAACCAGAGACTGGTTGCTTGCTACTGCATAGTCAGCAGCGAACTCATAAGACTTAACAGTACCGTCAGCGTTGTAAGTTACGGTAGAAGAGATACCACGATATACCTTAGATACTGCAACAGCGTGCTCAGTTACACCGTCAACCTCCTCGGTCTTCACGTCGAGCATGTATCTGTTAGGATCGGTAGCGTTCTCGTCGAACTTAACGGTGTGCTTCTCCTTACCTGCGAAGTCGAACTGGAAGGTCTCATCCCACTTAACGTTCTGACCGTCCTCAGACAGGTTGTAGAATACGTTGGTCAGGTTCTTGAAGCCGTTGTCAACAGTCGTTGTAGCATCGTAAGTAGCAACCATCTCATCGAATGTCTGGTGAGCACAGAACTCGTCGGTGCCAGCAGGATATGTATAACCCTTGTTCGGGATCATGTAAGCAATGAACTTGCCAGTGCCATCCTCAACCTCCTGCTTCGGACGGAACTCAACCACATCAGACTTATTAGGCATAATCTTCGTCAGGGTAATGGTAATTACCTGGCGAGCGATTCTCGTACCAGTAATACCGATGGTCTCATAACCAGTCAGCGTGAAGCTGTAGGTAGCACCGTCGATCAGGTTCTCAATGTTCTGAGGAACAATCTGAATCTTGTTAGCAGAAGCGATACCCTCAACTTCAACAGGATCAGAACCAGTAGGATTGATGGTAGCAACAGTGTTCTTATCCTTCAGGAATACGAACTGGAAGTAATCAAATGCAGCATCAATAGGACCGTTTGCAGTAACAATAGCAGGATTGTTAGCATTGATGGTCAGCTCATACTCATATGCGCTGTTCAGCTTAGCAACGAGGTCCTTGATGTCAGACTTATCGGTGTTACCAGCCTTGGTAGCCTGAACAGTCAGATCTACGGTGTTAGCACCAGCCTCGCCTGTAACGAGTACATAGAATGCACGACCGTCGGGGTCAACCAGTGAACCGTCGCGGTTAACAGCATATACGCGGAAACCGATAACGTCACCATAAGCGCTCTTGCTCTTAACAGTCAGGTCAAGTGTACCAGCAGCGTCAACCACCTTGTTAATACCCTCGATCTCATAGCTATTCCAAGCGTTGATCTCAGAAGGATGAGACTCGATAGCGTTCACCTTATCCAGAACAACATACATGCTGTCGATAGCAATGTTACGACCATTTTCAGTGTAAGCCTGAAGAGCATTGATGGTGAAGGTCTCACCTACAGCAGCAACGAAGAGGTTCTCATTGAAACGGATATCATTGAAGTCGCCATCCCAGCGCTCGGGGTTAGTGAGAACAACCTCAACCTTCTGGTCAGCCTTGTAAGTATCGAGCGTGATAGCAGCGTCAGCAGGACCAGCAACGGGAGTAACGTCCTCCATCCAGATAAGCTCAGGATTAACTTCGCTTGAAGCCTGCTCCTCACCGTGAATGTCTACACCAGTCCAACGGTTGTGGATTTCTTCAACAGTCTTGTTGACAGCACCCTTCTGCACATTGAAGGTGAAGTGGTTAGCGGGCTCATAAGGCTCATAGTTCAACAAAATATCATAAGAAGAAACAACATAACGGTCAGCCTCAGTCTCCTCTGTATTGTTAATACCTACAGCAAAGAGAATGCTAGCACCCAGCCATGTGTCACCCTGCTCCTCGTGAACAATATAAGTCTGCTTTGCAAACTCTTCCTCATCGACACCCTCAGCAATTTCCATCGGGAGGAGCCACAGGCCAGAGTTAATTTCGCTACCACGTGTTTTACAAATCAGGCCAGTGAAACGCTCGGGAGTGCCAATCTTAACAGATTCCATCACCTCGCCCTGAGAGTTCAGCAGGACAATCTTGCTGGCGGTAATGTCAGCATTAACAGGGTTCACGCGAACAATAACACCATACTGGGGATCCTTCACGTCCTCACCCTTCTTATATACTACGAAAGGCTGAGCATACTCCTTAGCCAGCTGAGGAGAAGTAACACGGTCAGCGCCAAGCTCGTTGTCACCGAACTTAGAATCCTCGGGAACGAGTCCGTGAGTCATATAAACATTCACGTAGTCGTTATCACTCCAATAAGACATGTCGCGACCCTGAGTACCATAATAGTAGCCATCACCATCATAATAGTAATAACGGCCAGTGAAAGAGTCAATCAGGTCAACGCTTGTAACAGCTGAGTAGAGCTCATCGATAGCAGCGCCATAAGC
>CACXJZ010000026.1 GCA_902768105.1 uncultured Prevotellaceae bacterium | reverse complement strand
TATTTGGTAGTTTTGTGGAGAAAACGTGTGTTTCTTACGGATAAAATGAAAATTCTCCGTAAGAAATTGTTGTTTTTGAAGAATTATTCGTAACTTTGCAGGCAAAATATGGTGATATGGAAAGAATGACACAGAGAATAGAGGCACAAGGCGGAACCATCTCTACGTCTGAGCTCAACGGAAAGGCCGAATATGAACGGCTGAGAAGGGCTGCACAGAAGGGCGAGGTGGTAAAACTGCGACACGGGGTGTATGCAGAACCTACAGCCATGCTGGGCACGATGATTGATGTGGAACGGATTGTGCCTGGAGGTGTGGTGTGCCTCTACAATGCTTGGATGTATTATCAGCTTTGCACAACTGTTCCTCCTACCTTCTGCATTGCCATCGATGCCAAGCGAAGGGTGAGGATGCCAGAAACGTTGCCCATCACGCTCTATTATTGGAAGGCTGAGAACTTGACGTTTGGCATTGTTCGGCAGGAGATTTTGGACTTCACCGTGCGAATTACCGATTTGGAACGTAGCGTTTGCGATGCCGTGAAATATCGCAATAAGATAGGGCTGGACATCTGTGCAGAAGTCATCCGAAGTTATGTACGCAGGAAAGACCGCAATCTGAGCCGGCTGATGGACTACGCCAAGAGGCTGCGTCTGGAAAAAGTGATGAATAATTATTTGGAGGTTGCCATCGAATGAATAAGTCTGTAAAGAATCATGCAAAGTCTATAAAGACACGTCTGTTGAACCTGAAGAACTCATCGGGCTATAAATATATGTACCTGTTGGCTCGCTACTTCAACGAGCCTACTTCAACGAGCGCCTGCTCTATCGTGTGTCTGTGAGCCCATACAAGGATAATTTCTTGTTGAAGGGTGGCTCGTTGCTCTATGCCTTCAACGGACTGGAGACACGTCCCACTATTGACATTGACTTCATGGCTCAGCGAATCAGCAGGAAACGTGAGAATCTGGAGCGGGTGTTTCGAGAGATTCTAAGTATTGCGTGTGAGGAAGACGGCGTAACCTTCGATGCGGAAGGCCTGCGGTCTCGGCCAATAACGGTGGAGGAAGAATATCCAGGCACGCGTTTCTTCGTAACTGCAAGGATGGATACTATTGTCTATCCGATGTCGATGGATATTGGTTTTGGCGACGTGGTGACACCAAGTCCTGTGGAGGTGGATTTCCCATCTATTCGCTGGAAACGGTGGTGGCAGAGAAATTTCATGCGATGGTAGATCGTGATGTGACCAATAGTCGTATGAAGGACTTCTTCGACTGCTACCAAATACTGACTACGAAGAATTTGGATGACGAAGGACTTATGGAGGCCATAAGGGCGACGTTCGACAACAGAGGGCTGCCGCAAAATGACGACTTGCAGCTGTTTAGCGAGGGGTTCTATACAGACGAGGCAAGACTGCTGCGCTGGAAAACGTTTTTGAAGAAGATTCAGTGGAAAGAGGATTTGGCCTTTGCTGATGTGATGAGAGTGATAACAACAAGACTGGAACCAATGTATAATAGATACTGGAAGAAAGAATAATAAATAATAATTTATTTTGTATTTCGCTCAATTTGCACTACCTTTGCAATCATAAAGTTTAATGATACATTAATGATATTAATAATGATGGAGAAAAGAATCGTACTGAGTGTGATGTTTGCTGCCGCGTGGCTCATAGGGTTTGCGCAACAGCCAGTGAATACGAAGTTTGGAAAGCCGACAGACGAGGAGATGCGGATGACGGTCTATGAGGCTGACAGCTCGGCAGAGGCCGTTGTGCTCTGCAGACTGACGGACGTGACCTACACCATTCAGCAGAGCAGCTTCCTGGTGGACTACAAGGAGCGGTTCCGCATCAAGGTGCTGAAACCCAGCGGCGCGCGCTTCGCCAAGGTGGTCATCCCTTATCAGGTGCAGGTGTCACTCAACAGCATCGGAGGCACGAAGCTCACGGCGATGGCTCTCCCCAAGCCCGGTGGCGGTGATACCTACTTTGAGACTGAGGGCGTCTCCATGATGGAGGGCGTCTTTGGTACTGATGCCGACGACGTGGTAGAGGACATCAAGGGTACTGCCTTCAACCTGGAGGGCAGCAAGGTGGTGAAGTCGTACCTGAAGAAGAGCGACATCGTGCGTAAGAAGATTGACGAGCATCACTATCAGGTGGAATTTACTGTGCCCAACGTGAAGGAGGGTACGGTGGTGGAAGTGGAGTACAACATCCACAGCCAGCTCTTCTGGGAGCTGCGCGACTGGTACGCCCAGTGCGAGATTCCTGTAGTCTATGCCAATCTGGACATGAACATCCCCACTTACCTCATCTTCAATATCGAGGATCACGGCATACAGCGCCTGACATATACCTGTACGGCTGGCTCACAGAAGTTCAAGCTGGTGAGCGACCCGCTGGCTAACCCGATGACCATTGCCACCAACCACTACATCTATACGGGCCGTAACCTGAGGGCAATGCCGAAGGACGACTACGTGTGGAACGTGGAGGACTTCCGTGCAGGCATCACTACTGAGCTGAAGACCTACCGTCTGCCAGGAATGTCGGAGATGGACTTCGCGAAGACGTGGCAGCAGATAGACGAGCTGGTGCTCGGCTCAGACTTCTTCAACCTGCAGCTGAATGCCCACAGCCCCCTGCAGCAGGAGCTGGAGAATGCCCACGTGAAGGACATTGCCGACCAGCAGGCGCGTGCCGCTGCCGTCTATCAGCTGGTGATGAAGCACGTCACCTGGAACGGCAAGTACGAGCTGTGGCCGCAGCCCACCAAGGAGACGCTCCAGAAGGGTACGGGCAGCAATGGTGACATCAACATGCTGCTCATACAGTCGCTGAAGGACGCTGGGCTGAATGCTGCTCCCGTCCTGCTGCGTACGCGCGACAAGGGACACCTGCCCCATAACTTCCCCTCCATCAAGAAACTCTCGACGTACGTTGTGGCCATACTGCTGCAGAACGGCACCAAGTACTACGTGGATGCCTCTTCTACTGACGGCTACCTGAACGTGCTGCCTGAGCCGCTGCTCGTGGAGCGTGCCCGTCTGCTGCTGAACGGCAACAAGAGCCAGTGGGTGAACCTGCAGAAGATTTCGCGCTCGCAGGTGACGACCATCGTTGAGGCTACGCTCTCGACCGACGGCGTGCTGACTGGTACGCAGACCTCTCACTACAAGGGTCTGGCTGCTGCCCGCTATCATGCACAGCAGCGTGCCAAGGGAGGCAAGAGCGAGTTTGCCGTTGAGGCTACGGACAGCGTTCCGTTCACCATTCGCGGTGAGGTCAACGGCAACACCATCAGCGTGTGCCCCTTCTACAGCGTACCCGTCACGGAGAATCCCTTTGTGGCTGGCAAGCGCCTGATGCCTGTGGAGTTCCCCTGCGAGGAGTCGCAGCAGATAACCGTCAACATCACGCTGCCTGAGGGCTATGTGCTGGAAAGCAGTCCGAAGCCCGTTTCGGCAACAACGCCCGACAAGGGTATCAACGGCCGCTACTCTGTCACTTCGTACGGAGGAAAGGTAACGGTGCAGTATCTGTTTAATGTCGCTAAGATGTCGCACTCGAACACGAACTACGAGGCGCTGCGCGACATCTTCAGTATGTTTACTGAATACGGCAAGACACCGATTGTGGTGGTGAAGAAGTAAAGTTTACGGTTTACAGTTTACGGTTTAGAGAGTGGAGAAGATATTAGTTACTGGAGCCAGCGGGTTCATAGGCTCGCACATCGTGGAGGAAGCGTTGCAGCAGGGCTACGACGTGTGGGCTGCCGTAAGACGGTCGAGCTCGCGTGAGTTCCTGCAGGATGAGCGTATCCACTTCATCGAGCTGAACCTCTCGTCGCAGCAACAGCTGGAGGAGCAGCTGCGCAGCGTGACGTTCGACTACGTGGTGCATGCTGCTGGTGCAACGAAATGCCTGCATGCTGACGACTTCTTCCGCATCAATACGGAGGGCACGAAGAACCTCGTGCGCGCGCTGCTGGCTGTGGGTATGCCGCTGAAGCGCTTTGTCTTCATCAGCAGCCTGAGCATCATGGGTGCTATCCGTGAGCAGCAGCCCTATCAGGAAATCCGCGATACGGACACTCCCCAGCCCAACACCGCCTACGGACGCAGCAAACTGGAGGCTGAGCGCTTCCTAGATGGTTTGTGTGGTTTTCCCTACGTCATCCTGCGACCTACAGGCGTCTATGGCCCGCGCGAGAAGGACTACTTCCTGCAGGTGAAGAGCATCAAGGGACATGTGGACTTTGCTGTGGGCTTCAAGCGTCAGGACATTACGTTCGTCTATGTCACAGATGTGGTGCAGGCTGTCTTCCTGGCGATGGAGAAAGGACAGACGGGCCACCGCTACATCCTGAGCGACGGCGAGGTGTATCAGTCGGCAACGTTCAGCGACTACGTACACGAGGAGCTGGGACGCCCCTGGTGGATTCGCATCACGGCGCCTGTGTGGGTGCTCCGCATCGTCACCTTCTGTGGCGAGTATTGGGGACGCTGGACCAAAAAGATGACGGCCCTCAACAACGACAAGTTCAATATACTGAAGCAGCGCAACTGGCGTTGCGACATTGAGCCTGCACGACGCGAACTGGGCTATGAGCCCAAGGTGAAGCTGCAGGAGGGTGTGCGCCGCTCAATTGCCTGGTACAAGGAAAACAAATGGATATAAATGGGAAGCCGTAGCAAATACTTCTCTTCACTCTTCACGCTCGAAAAGAAGCCGAAGAAGGGTCTGTTTGCCGTCGAGTGGGTCATCATGGGCTACTTGGTGCTGACCACCTTGTTCATGCTCCTCACCTATGTGAAGCTGCAAAACCCGGAAAGCATGCTCTGGGGACGCTTCCGCGTCATAGCCATCACGGCAGCCATGTGGGGCATCTACCGACTCGTACCCTGTCGGCTGACGCGACTCTTCCGCATCGTGGCACAGATGGCGCTGCTCTCGTGGTGGTACCCTGATACTTACGAGCTGAACCGCATACTGCCCAACCTGGACCACGTTATTGCCGCCAAGGAACAGTTGCTCTTCGGCTGTCAGCCGGCGCTGCTCTTTGCGCAGAAGGCACCTTGGTTCCTCTTTAGCGAGCTGATGAACATGGGCTACACGTGCTACTTCCCCCTGATAGCGGTGGTTACCCTCTTCTATTTCTTCTGCCGTTATCAGGAGTTCATGCGTGCCTCCTTTATCATATTGGCATCGTTCTTCGTACATTACGTGGTGTTCGACTTCCTGCCTGTGGCTGGACCGCAGTATTATTATCCTGCCGTAGGACTGGACCAGATAGCGCAAGGGGTGTTCCCCAACTTGCACGACTACTTCATGACCATGCGTGAGCCCCTGGCAACGCCCGGAGACCCCAGCGGGGTGTTCTATCAGATGGTGGTCGATGCGCATGCGGCTGGCGAACGGCCTACGGCGGCCTTCCCCAGCAGTCACGTGGGTGTGTCCACCATCCTCATGCTCCTGGCTTGGAAGACGCGCAACCGCCGCTTCTTCTGGCTGCTCATGCCGTTCTACGTCCTGCTGTGTCTCAGCACCGTCTATATCTACGCCCATTACGCCATCGACGTCATTGCCGGCTGGGTGTTCGCCCTGTTGCTGTACCCCCTCCTGCACCTTGTTTACACTCGTCTGGTCAAGGAATAGTAAGAAGGATGCTATTTTTTCCTTGTTTTGTTTGTCGGTTTGTAAGAAAATGACTATCTTTGCCGACGATTACTTGTTATAAACAGAAAAGAATTAACATATTGTCAAATTAAACCCGTAAATTATGAAGAAACTTTACACATTAATTGTAATGGCTTTTATTGCCGTTGCCGTAAATGCACAGATTGCAAACAAGAAGATTGCAATCAGCCCGCTGAATGACATTTCCGTGAAAGGAAACCGTAGCCTTTCTAACATCCGTATTCCAGAGAATGCCGTCAAGGTGACTCCGCTCAAGAAGGCTCCTAAGAAGGCAATATCTTCTGTAAGTGACTTGGCAGGTGAATATGAATGGACGTATTACACCACAGAAGAAGACCCTGCTGCTGATCCAAGTACGATTGAAAAATATTCAACGATGTCTGCTGATGTCAAGTTCGTTGTTTCAGACCTTTCTAAGAATGAAATACAAATTTCTGGTATGATGCCGGAAACACTGACGGCAACTGTCATGCTAAATTATGAAATAGAAGGTGAAACTTATAACCTCATCTCAATACCTTCTCAGTTTGCTTATGAATCATCGTACGGAAAATGTGATTTGAGAGCAATTTATTACGATGAAGAAGATGGGAATTGGTATTTGGATAGTCAAGTGTTGGGACTCATTCAGGATGATGGTAGCATCATCTTAGTAAATTGGATGGTTTTGTTGATAACAGAAGGCGAGTATGAAGGATATAATCTTACTAAGGTATATATGCCTTATAGTACCTTCACCCCTGTTGGAGAAATTGAAGACGTAACGGCTACACCTGCCGATCCTTCATTCCTGAATGTCTTTGATTATGACGCCACAGAAGGATATGGTTCGTTTGTGTTTAATATCCCTACTACTGATGTTGATGGTAACAATATCTTGAAGGATATGCTTTGCTATTCAGTATGGAAGGAAGAGGGTGGTGTTCAGGAAATCTATACTTTCACGCCGACCCTTTATACAAAGCTTACAGAGTCAATGACAGAGATTCCTTATACGTTCACCGATAATTGGGACTTCCAGAACAAAAACGGTGGTAAGATGGTATTCATCAATGAGGATTTCACCAGCAAATGGACCAATTTCGGCGTACAGAGCATCTATTATGGTGGTGGCGAATGCAAGAAGTCTGCCGTTGTTTGGTATAAGACTGACGGCATCAGCACCATGAAGGCTGAGAAGACAGAAGGTGTTATCTACAGCATCGACGGTCGTCGTCTGAACAAGGTGCCGACATCAGGCCTGTACATCCAGAACGGTAAGAAGTATGTGGTGAAGTAATATCACTCGTGTTGCATGATAAGAAGAGTGGCGCTTCCAGCAGGAGGCGCCACTCTTGTTTTGGCCGTCGGCCACAAGTCTTGTTCTGACTATTGGGCACAAAAAAAGGGACTTCGCCAAGTCCCAACCTTTGTTAACCTTAAATCTAATACTATGAAAAACACGATGCAAAGATACAGGGTTTTTGTCATAATTGCAAGGAAAATGAAGAAAAAGTAGTGTACGGAGAACACTTTCTTGACATAAATCAAGCAAAAAGAAGCGAAAAACGAAGAAAATGACAGGTAAAATGCATTTTTAGGAACGCAAATTTGGCTGATTCAGGAAAAATACTTACCTTTGCAGGGTTAATAAAAAAAGACATTCGAGAATTGAGGATTCCGACAGAGAGCATTGTCGGGATTCTTTCTTTTTGACGACCTAAAAAACGGATATAAGTAAAACTTTTAAATAGTAGAAGCATTATGGCATACATGTCACAAGAAGGCTACGATAATCTGGTAGCCGAACTACAGCGACTGGAAAGCGTGGAGCGCCCCAAGGCGTCGGCTGCCATCGCGGAAGCAAGAGACAAGGGCGACCTGAGCGAGAACTCGGAGTATGATGCCGCCAAGGAGGCACAAGCCCGTCTGGAAGACAAGATTAATCAGATGAAGCTCGCCATTCAGGATGCGAAGGTGGTTGACACATCGCGTCTGAGCACGGACAGCGTCCAGATTCTCACCAAGGTGGAGATGACGAACCTGACGACGAAGGCTAAGATGAGCTATACCATCGTCAGCGAGAACGAGGCAAACCTGCGCGAGGGCAAGATCTCCATTAAGACTCCCATTGCACAGGGACTGCTGGGCAAGAAGGTGGGCGAGGAGGTCGATGTGCAGATTCCGCGCGGCACCATCAAGTTACGAATCGATAAAATCAGTTTGGCATAATGGATATTTTCAGTAAGATTGCTGCAGGTGAGATTCCCAGCTACAAGTGCGCAGAGAACGAGCAGTTCTACGCATTCCTTGACATTAATCCGCTGGTGAAGGGTCACACGCTGGTGATTCCGCGCCGCGAGGTAGATTACATCTTTGATATGGACGACGACGAACTGGCCGCGTTCCAGCTCTTTGCCAAGCGCGTGGCGCTGGCCGTCGGACGTGCCTTCCCCTGTAAGAAGGTGGCACAGGTGGTGCTGGGACTGGAAGTGCCCCACGCTCACATCCACCTTATTCCCCTGCAGTCGGAACAGGATGCCGACTTCCGTCGTGAGAAGCTGAAGCTGACGGAAGACGAGTTCCAGGCTATTGCTGCAAAGATATGGGAGGAGTTCTCTAAGGAATAAAGGGAGAGTTCATCAAGAAAAGAAGAGAGGAGTTCAAATGAACTCCTCTCCGTATTTTATCTGTACCTCATTCACATATTTTCTGATAAGTGCCGACGAGTCGCCTTTCTTGCATATCAGCAGCACGTTGTCTTTCTCTGCCACGATGTAGCCGTCGAGTCCGTTGATGACGGCCAGATGGTCCTCAGGCAGCTTGACAACGTTGTTGTGACAGTTTTCCATGATGACCTGTGAGTTGACCACCACGTTGTCGCCATCGTTGTTGCTCATACACTCGTAGATGCTGTGCCACGTGCCCAGATCGGCCCAGCCGAAGTCGCAACGCATCACGCACATGTTCTCACACTGTTCCAGCAGGCCGCTGTCGATGGCGAGGTTGGGCAGCGAGGCGTAGTTGCGTTCAATGTAGTGCAGTATCTGGTCGTACGTGTAGTCATGCGCATCGCACAGCTCTGGCGTGAAGATGCTGAAGAACAGCTTTTTCATACGCATGCGCAGGTTGAAGCCGTTGGACAGTATCAGACCAGTGTTCCACAGGAATTCGCCGCTCTCCATGAACATCTGGGCAAACTCACGCTCGGGCTTCTCCGTAAACGACTTGACGTGGAACACGTCGGCGTGTAGCGTTGTACCCTCCGTCTGAATGTAGCCGTAGCCAGGTTCTGGACGCGTGGGCTGCACACCCATAGCCAGCACGATATCGTGGCTGGCCACAATCTCAAGTCCGTCTATGATGTCTTTGTTGAAAGCCTCCTCGTTCAGTACGAACTGGTCGCTGGGCGTGATGATGATGTTTGCGTCCTTGTCTCGTCTGAGTATGTTGATGGTTGCCCACGCTGTGCTTGCCGCCGTGTTGCGGTTGACGGGCTCAATCATCAGGCACTCTTCCTTCAGTTCAGGTAGCTGTTCCCTGACGAGTGGAGCATATTCCTGGTTTGTACAGACAAGGATGTTTTCTATAGGCAGCAGTTTAGCAAAGCGATCGAAGGTGGCTTGTATCTGTGTGCGGCCTGTTCCAAAGAAATCAATAAATTGTTTAGGCTTTTTATCGCGGCTGTATGGCCACAGACGACGTCCACGCCCACCAGCCAGAATGATGCAGTAGTTCTTTTGATTATTCTCCATGTTATAGTAGATTGCGTTTTACGGCATAAAGGTACGAAATAATTATGAACTATGCAAGCAAATGAAGATTTTTCTCATAAAAATTTGTCAATTCAGAAAATATGTGTACCTTCGGAATCGGTAGACGCGCTGGTCTCAAACACCAGTGGGGCAACCCGTGCCGGTTCGACCCCGGCTCTGGGTACAAAGCTTAAAAGCAAAGAGTGCTGTAAGATTCGTCTTACAGCACTCTTTTTTTTGCGATGTTACTTACCGATGTGGCCTGTCTCGCTAATCTGTATGGGACTGCCCTTGATGTCAGAGAGCGTCAGGTTGCGTATCTCGCGGGCTACGGTGTTCGTAGCGTCGCGACGCGGGCCTGCACCCTTCTGCTGTATGAAGGAGTGAATCTGTCCCTCCAGGAACGTGCCGTCGCCCAAAATCTTGATTTCCACCACAGGAGCATAGCCCGTGACACCCGTCAGGTTCATACCGTAGGGCGTGCAGAAGTTGCCCAGGCTGTAGGCGATGAAGCGGTCTTTGTAGATCTCCATGCAGCGCACCACATGGGGACCGTGACCATAGACCACGTCGGCACCGTTGTCGATGGCGAAGTGGGCAAAGGTGCGCAGGTCACCGCGGTCCTCGCCCAGGAAGAACTCATGTCCGTGGGGCAGGTGGGTGTGTGTGCGACCCTCGGCACCGCCGTGAAACGACACCACGAGGATGTCGCATTGTGGGCGCAGCTCGTCGAGCGTGGCCTTTACCGTCGAGAGGTCGTTATGGTGTACGGTGTAGGTGTTCTGTCCGAAGGCGCAGAGCCCGTATTTCACGCCGTTGCGCTCTACGATGGCTGTGCGCACGCGACCCTTGATGCCTGAGTATTTGATGCCCAGCCCGTCGAGCGTCTTCTCCGTCTGCTCAATGCCGAACTGTCCGAAGTCGTTGGCGTGGTTGTTCGCCATACTCAGGTAGTCGTAGCCAGCCTCCGTCAGTCGCGGTCCGAACTTCGTGGGTGTGCGGAAGGCGTAGCAGTTAGGGCCTGGCTTCTTCTTTGTTGTACCGCCGTCGCAGAGCGTCCCCTCCAGGTTACCCACGGCGAGGTCGGCACGCAGCGTTATCTCCTTCGTATCGCGGAAGATGTCGCGGCCGTCGTTGGGCGGCAGCTGTATGCTGGGAAATGTGGTGCCCATCATGATGTCACCCGTCATTGCAATGGTGAGGGTGTCACCCACAGCCCCCTCCAACCTCCCCCCATTGGGGGCGGCTTCAGACGCATCGGAACTTCCCTCTGTTTGGGGGGACAAGAGGGGGGCTTCCTTGTTCGACGAAGACGTGCATACGCTGTTCAGCGTCAGCGTCGATAACAGTATCAGTAGAAACGATTTCATTTTAATGTTTAATCTTTATTCTTTTTTATAATGTCTTACAGAAGCAGCGGTGACGGCGATGCTGACGCGACTCCAGGTACTGCCAGTGGCTCTGTACACCCGTGTTGGTCTCCATCTGCTGCATGGCCTCGGCCCACTTGAAGCCGTAGTCCTGGAAACGCTGTATGAGCTCGTTGAAGATGAGTGCGTTGGCACCCTTGGCGCGGTATTCGGGTAGCACGCCGATGAGCAGCAAATCGACCGTGTCGGTCTTGTGCCACTTCACCGCACGCAGCACGTGCCACCAGGTAAAGGGCCACAGACTACCGTTACGGCTCTTCTGCATGGCGCGAGCGAACGACGGGAAGGTGATGCCGAAGCCCACCAGCTTGTTGTTGTCGTTTCCATCTACCACACCCGTTACCAGGTTCAGATCGGCCTTCTCGATGTAGGCACTCACCAGCTGGTTTATCTGGTTCTGGCTCAGTTCGGAGTATCCATAGAGGTCCTTGTAAGTCTCGTTAATCATGTGGAATATCTCGCGGCCCATTCCCTCGTCTATCAGCTCATGGCGTGTGAACTTCCGTGTGTGCAGGTTATGGCGGCGTTCAATCATCTCCGACAGCTTGGCAAACTTCTCAGGCACCTTCTCGGGCACCTTCACGTGGAACTCCATGTAGTCGTTGTCCTTCTGCCAGCCGCCCATCTGTTCCATGTGCTTGGGGTAGTACGGGTAGTTGTAGTTGACGTACACGGTGGCTATCTCTTCGAAACCCTCAATGAGCATGCCCTCGCGGTCCATATCGGTGAAGCCCAGCGGACCGGCTATCTCCGTCATTCCCTGTGACTTGCCCCAGTCCTCAACAGCCTGCAATAGGGCTTTCGATACCTCGATGTCGTCCACGAAGTCAAACCAGCCGAAGCGCACCAGTTTGCGGTCCCAGCGCTCGTTGGCACGTCGGTTGATGATGGCTGCCACGCGTCCTACGGGCTTGCCGTCGCGAAAGGCCATGAAGTATTGCGCGTCGCAACACTCGAACGAGGGGTTCTTCTTCGGGCTCAGCGTAAATAATTCGTCATAGGCGAGGAAGGGAACGGCGTACTTGCTGTCGCGGTAGAGGTCGTAGTAAAAGCGTATAAACTGCTTGAGTCCGCTCTTGTCGGTAACTCTTCTTATTTCTATTGCATTCATGATGGTTTTTTTGTCGCCTGCAAAGTTAGTGCAAATTGAGCGAAATGCAAAACTTTTTCTTAATATTTTGTTTTTTGAATGCAAGAAAAGTGTTATCTTTGCGTTATAAAAGAAATAAAGAAACAGTAAAGAAGTTATGAAGCAAAGGTTTTTCGTGATTATTTCATTGCTGCTGTCGGCACTCAGCCTGCAGGCACAGAAGAGCGAGGTGGGCAAACTGTCTGTCATACCCTTCGTTGGCATCAACTCGTCGAATATCTCTAGTAACGACGCGTATTATTTAGTAGATGAAGATGCCAATACGCTTTATGCCCCTGTCATCACTTCTGTCATCAAGTCGAAGGGCAAGATAGGCCTTACGGCAGGCGTGGCGGCTGAGTACCGTTATTCGCTGCCCCTCTCCACCTCTGTCAGCGTGGGCTACTCGCGCGGCGGCTACCGCTATACCGAGGGTGTGCGCATGCGCTGCCACTTGGACTTCCTGAACCTTGCGCTCCTGGAGAACCTCTATATTGCTGATGGACTGGCGCTGAAGGCCGGCGTGCAGTTCGACTACCTCATGGGCGGCAAATACAAGTATGACGAGTTCCCTACGGAAGACATCAGCTACGACCTCTTCCGCCGTTGGAACTTCGTCATCCCTGTTGGTATCAGCTACGAGTATCAGCGTTTTATGCTCGACCTGCGCTATAACTTCGGTATCTCCGACATGAACAAAATCCTTGACGGGACGCAGCGCAGCAAGGGATTCGTCATGTCGCTGGGCTACCGCTTCCACCTGAACTAACCCTCCTGATACCCGCCGACCTCGTTATTTCAGAATAAGGTATTCAAACGGCTCCAGCGTCAGCGTCGTGTCGAGCTTTACGTCCTTGCCGCTCGTCTGGTCCTTTGTCTCACGACCTGTCCAGCCCTCAGGCACCTGGGCGGTCTTCTGTTCGTTGCGCACGTTGACCATAATCAGGAACTGCTCGTCACCATCTTTTTTCTCAAACACCAGCACATCCTTGTCAGGCCATGCTTTCATCGTGCCTTTGCGTAGGGCAGGATGCTCGTTGTAGAGAGCAATCAGCGCCTTATACTCCTTGTAGATTTCGGGCTTGGCTGTCCAGTTCACGGGTACGTACTTGAAGAAGTTGATGGGCTCAGGGAATCCTACCTCCTGCGAGCCGTAGATGAGTGCACCGCCGTGTGGGAAGATGCTGGCAACGTAGGCTGCCATTGCACCACGATCGTTCGTGAACTGCACACAGGGTGTCATCTCCGTCGAGTGGTCGTGGTTGGTGGTAAAGCGCAGTTTCACACGTCCTGCAGGCAGATTCGTATATTCAGCGCTGTCAGCCTTGATGAGGTCCGAGGCAGGAGCGCCCTTCCACACCTTCACCAGCTCGTCCTTGTAGTCCCAGCCGTAGTTCATGTCAAATCCGCCCACGGTAAAGTTATCTACGTTCTTGCCTTCGGCCAGCATCACAATCTTGCGGTCACCAGCAGCCTGGCGCAGCTCGTCGATAGCCTCTTTCCAGAAGTCGGCAGGCACGCCATCGGCCACGTCGCAGCGGAATCCGTCAATGCCCACTTCCACAATCCAGAACTTCATGGCGTCAATCATCGCGCGACGCATGTCCTTGTTGTCATAGTTCAGGTCGGCAACGTCCTCCCAGTTCCAGGGCTGTGGACAGATGATGGTGTCAGCCTTCTCGTCGCGTGTGTACCATTCTGGGTGCTCCTTCACCCAGGGGTGATCCCATGCTGTGTGGTTGGCCACCCAGTCCAGAATCATGCCCATGCCGTGCTCGTGACACACCTCCGTCAGGTGCTTGAAGTCGTCTATGCTACCAAACTCCGGTGCAATGGCCTTGTAGTCTCGGATGCAGTAGGGTGAGTTCTTACCCTTCTCCGTACCTATGGGATAGATGGGCATCACCCACATCACGTTCACACCCAGGTCGTGTATGCTGTCAATGCGTTCTGCTACTGCATTCAGCGAGTTGCTTGGAGCAAACACGCGCGGGTTCACCTGATACATGGCGATGTCCTCAACTGCTGGCATCTCGAATGCCACTTGCTTTGTCTCTTTTGTGGGCTTGCAGGCTGTGACTGCAACCACGATGCTGATGAAAAGAATCAGTTTCTTCATAATTAATCTTGTTTCTTGTTTAGGTTTCCGCTGCAAAGATAAGCAAAAAGCTACTTGGTTCCTCTCCAAGTGGTTCTCGTTCTGTCGTTTGCGTTGTGCAAACGTTCGCATTTATACACGAACCTTTTCATGCCATGAAACGTGCCTTTTCATGGCATGAAACGATACGTTTCATACGATGTAACTATGTACAGCAAAAAAATCATGGGGACGGGCTTGAAGTGAATCAAATCCATCCCCATGATAAAAGAATATCCGTTTAATCCGTTGTCTTAATGTGTTAGGCGTCAATGTTGGCGTAGGTGGCGTTCTTCTCAATGAACTCGCGGCGGGGCTCTACGTCGTCGCCCATGAGCATGGAGAATATCTCGTCGGCCTCGGCAGCGTTCTCGATGGTGACCTGCTTCAGGAGGCGGTTCTCGGGATTCATGGTGGTCTCCCAGAGCTGCTCAGGGTTCATCTCACCCAGACCTTTGTAGCGCTGGGTGTGGAGGGCTGAGGCATTCTCATCGCCAGCCACGTACTTGTCGATGAAGGCCTGTCGCTGCTGCTCGGTGTAGCAGTACTCAGAGAACTTCTTGTACGTGCACTTGTAGAGTGGGGGAGTGGCGATGTAGAGGTGGCCGCCCTGGATGACCTGGGGCATGAAGCGGTAGAAGAGTGTCATGATGAGCGTGTCGATGTGGGAACCATCGACGTCGGCGTCGGTCATGATGATGATCTTGTCGTAGCGCAGCTTGTCGATGTTGGCATCCTTGGAGTCTTCGCCGTCAACGCCGAAGCGCACGCCGATGGACTGGATGATGTTCATGACTGACTCGGCCTCGAACACGCGGTGCCACTGTACCTTCTCAACGTTCAGAATCTTACCGCGAAGGGGCAGGATAGCCTGGAAGTGACGGTCGCGGCCCTGTTTGGCGGAACCGCCGGCGGAGTCACCCTCGACGAGGAAGATTTCGCATACCTTCGGGTCTTTCTCGGAACAGTCGGCCAGTTTGCCGGGCAGTCCGCCACCTGTCATCGGGTTCTTGCGCTGCACACTCTCGCGGGCCTTGCGGGCAGCGATACGTGCTGTGGCGGCCAGAATAACCTTCTCGCAGATGGTATGTGCCTCCTTGGGGTGTTCCTCCAGATAGTTGGTCATAGCCTCGCCTACGGCCTTCTGTACGGCACCGTTAACCTCGCTGTTGCCCAGTTTAGTCTTGGTCTGGCCCTCGAACTGGGGTTCGGCGACCTTGACTGAGATGATGGCGGTGAGACCTTCGCGGAAGTCGTCCTGTGCCACCTCAATCTTGGCCTTCTCAATCTGCTTGCGCAACTGATCGTCCTCGTCGCTGTACTTCTTGAGCGAACGGGCCAGGGCGATGCGGAAACCGGTGAGGTGGGTACCACCCTCGATGGTGTTGATATTGTTCACGTAGGAGTGAATGTTCTCGCTGTAGTCGCTGTTGTAAAGCAGCGCTATCTCGATGGGCACTCCGTCCTTCTCGGTCTTCAGGCAGATGGGCTCGCCGATGATGCTCGTGCGGTGACGATCGACGTAGCGCACAAACTCCTTCAGCCCTTCCTTAGCGTGGAACACCTCGGGCTGGCGCAGGTTACCTTCCTCGTCTGGACGCAGGTCGGTGAGCGTGATGGTGATGCCGGCATTCAGGTAGGCCAGCTCGCGCATACGCTTGGCGATGATGTCGTACTTGTACTCGGTGGTGGTGAAGATGGTGCCATCGGGCCAGAACTGCTGGCGGGTGCCGGTCTTGTCGGTGTCGCCCACGATCTTCACGTCGTAGAGCGGCTTACCCTTCTCGTACTCCTGCTGGTAGATGTGGCCGTTGCGGAACACCTGCGACATCATGTGCGTGGAGAGCGCGTTGACGCAGCTGACGCCCACGCCGTGCAGACCACCAGATACCTTGTAGGAGCCCTTGTCGAACTTACCACCGGCGTGGAGCACGGTCATGACGACCTCGAGGGCCGACTTGTGCATCTTCTCGTGCTCATCGACGGGGATGCCTCGGCCGTTGTCCTGGACGGTGATGGAGTTGTCTTCGTTGATAACGACCTCGATATGGGTGCAGTAGCCTGCCATCGCCTCGTCGATGGAGTTGTCAACCGTTTCGTTTACAAGGTGATGGAGTCCTTTTTCGCTAATGTCTCCGATGTACATGGCCGGACGCTTGCGCACGGCTTCGAGTCCTTCGAGTACCTGAATGTTACTCGCGGAATAATTGTTTTCTGTGTTAATATTTTCTGCCATTTTTTATAGTTTCGCAATAACGGTGCAAAATTACAAAAAAAAGACGAAATAAACGAATGTTTATGTGCTAAAAAAGTACAAAAAACAAGGCTGTTTCCGTAAAACGGACAACAGCCTTGCTAATAATTGTATCAATATCAAAAACTAAATTCTATTAACCCAGCTTGCTGATGTGAGCGCAAAGGCTTGACTTCAGGTTTGCAGCCTTGTTCTTGTGGATGATGTTGGTCTTTGCCAACTTGTCGAGCATCTTCTGTACAGCAGGATACATCTTTACGGCCTCTTCCTTGTCGGTTGTTGCGCGCAGCTTGCGAACAGCGTTACGCATGGTCTTTGCATAATAATGGTTGTGCTCAGCACGTGTCTTGGTCTGACGAATTCTCTTCAGAGATGATTTGTGGTTTGCCATTTTTACTTAAATGTTTAATGTTAATCTTTAATTGTTAATGATTCTCCTTAAAGCCCACGGGTCTTATCTTCAGCGCCCCAGACGAGCCTTGCGGCCCTCTACCACCGTTTTCCTGCCTGTGCAGGTCAGCGCATCGCTACGCAGATGGCAGATTTAAGTTTGTAGTCCCTAGGAGAGTCGAACTCCTCTTTAGAGAATGAAAATCTCTCGTCCTAACCGATAGACGAAGGGACCATGCTATTCTCGTTTTTCGGAAAAGCGGGTGCAAAGGTACGAATTTAAAGTGAAAAGTGAAGACTGAAGAGTGAAGAATTTGCTATGGCACACCAAAGTTTAACGTTTTTTAACCTCAAAAGAATGAAATAATGGCCAATGGCCAATGGTGAATGGTCAATAATTTCGTACCTTTGTACCCATGCTGACAAAGTCGGAAGCAATAGTGCTACACACATTGAAATATGGTGAGAGCAGATTGATTATTGATCTGTTCACGCGCGAGCATGGGCGACTGTCGTGCATCATGACAAGGGGTAAGGGAGCAAGGAGCAGGGGACCGCTGTTGCAGCCGCTGAGCCTGCTCGACATGGAGCTGGACGTGCGACCACGAGTGCAGCTGCAGCAGGTGCGCAACGTCAGGATGTTGCAGCCTTACGGCTCGTTGCCTTTCGAACCGGCAAAGACGGCCGTTGTGATGTTCCTGTCTGAGTTTCTCTATCATGCCTTGCGAGGTGAGCAGCAGCCTGACGAGCAGCTGTTCGACTACATGAAGCACAGTTTCCTGTGGCTCGACACGGCGCAGGAGCGGTATGCCAACTTCCACCTGGTGTTCCTAATGCACCTGTCGCGTTTTCTGGGCTACGACCCTCAGCACCACGACTTTCAGAAAGCAGAGGATGCTGCCTGCATGCAGACGCTGATGGGACTGGATTTTGACAATATGCACGAGCTGCGCATGAAACACCAGGAGCGCAACCGCTACCTCGACATCCTCCTGGCCTACTATCACCAGCACCTGCCCTCGTTTCCTGAACTGAAGAGTCTCGACGTGCTGCAGGAGCTGTTTGCATGACGAGGCTATTCTCCACCCAATGTAGCAAACTGTGGAAAAAGCTAGGGGGGACGACCTGCTTACGGTCGCCCCCCTGACGGTAATATATCAAGTAAAGTATTGTTATGCAAACTTGATGGTGCCCTGAATGGCCTCGACATCCTGCTCTGCGCCCTTGGACTCCTGTTCCTTGTCGCCACGCTGGCTGCTGATGCTCTCCAGAATCTCACGCGTACGCTTGTAGGTCGGCGTTGACTCTACGGCAGAGATGACATCGTCGTTGTCAAGGTCTTCCGGACGGAAGAGGTAGATGTGTGGACGACGCTTGTAGCGCTTGTTGGTGCCCTCGTTGCCGTAATACTGCTGACGACGGTCCTCACGTTTTGCAGCGCGCTCCTGCTCCTCGGCCAGACGGTTGGCCTCCTCCTGCGAGTGCTTCTTCAGGTGGCTGTTCATACCATCGACGTTATTGATGCCGAAACCGGTAGCAAGGATGGTCACCTTAACTTTCTTGCCCAGCTCGGGGTCAGTAGCGAGACCCCACTTGATTTCGAAGTCACCGAACTTGGCCATGAAGTCGTTGACATCGTTCATCTCCTCCATCATCAGCGAACCCGTGCCGTCCTTGTTGCCGGCAAACGAGATGCTGAGCAGAATCTTCTTTGAGTTGAACACGTCGTTGTCGTTGAGCAGCGGAGAGTTCAGGGCATCGTCGATAGCCTTCTTCACGCGGCCCTCGCCTTCGCCGTAACCCGTTGACATAATGGCTACACCACCATCCTTGAGCACGGTCTTCACGTCGTTGAAGTCGAGGTTGATGAGTCCGTGAACGGTGATAATCTCAGCGATTGACTTAGCTGCTACCGACAGCGTGTCGTCGGCTTTGCCGAAGGCATCGAGCACAGTCAGCTCAGGATATATCTCGCGCAGGCGTTCATTATTAATAACAAGGAGTGCATCGACATGCTTCGACATCTCCTCGACACCGTCGAGTGCCTGGTCAATTTTACGGTCGCCCTCGAAACGGAAGGGGATAGTGACGATGCCGACGGTGAGGATACCCATCTCCTTAGAGACACGGGCAATAACCGGTGCAGCACCTGTACCGGTACCACCGCCCATACCAGCCGTGATGAAGGCCATGCGGGTGCCGTCGTTGAGCATGCTCTTGATATCGTCAAGGCTCTCCTCTGCGGCAGCGCGGGCGCGTTCGGGCTTGTTGCCGGCGCCGAGTCCTTCCTTGCCCAGTTGCAGATGAACGGGCACGGGGGAGTCATTGAGTGCCTGATTGTCAGTATTACAAAGCACGAAGGTCACGTCGTGTATGCCCTCGCGATACATGTGGTTCACGGCATTACCGCCGCCGCCACCTACGCCAATCACTTTAATGATGCTGTTCTCTTTTTCGGGCTCACCGAAGTCGAGTAATATGTTGTTGTCCATCATAATAATTTACATTTTACAGTTTACAATTAGGCTTATTCTTCATCCTCTATCATCTTGCTTCCAAACTTCTTGATGCCCTTGAAGGCCTTGTTCCAGAAGCTGTTCTCCTTCTTGATGCGAGCCTGCTCACGGGCTTCTTCCTCAGCCTGCTGACGTGCAATGCGGTCTTCCTCTTCCTTCTTGCGACGGGCTTCCTCCTCGGCAAGCTGCTTCTCACGCTCCGTACGGATGACGCCTGCCTCGGTCTCAGCAGCCTGGCGCACCCTGCGAGGCTCGGTGCTAACGGTGCCCGCCTGCTTCATGTCGAAAAGGTCGCGGTTGGGGTCGATGCTGTTGCCTGCGCAGTTCTGGTCGCCCTTAGCCAGCAAGCCCAGCACGGTGTTCATGGTGCCGTCCTTGGCATTGACCTCGGGGATGCTTGACGTAATGGTCTGTGTGACGAACTTTGCAAGGCGTATCTTATCGATGTGGGTGTGGTTGCGGAAGGCCTTTTCGATGTCCTTCATGTTCGAACCGCCACCTGTAAGGATGATGCCGCCCAGGAGTTTGTCGTAGTAGTCGTTAGGTATCTGGTACCACACGTTCTCAATGATTTCCTCCAGACGGCCCTCGACAATCTCGATGAACTTACGGCTCTCCACCTGACGCTCGGGGTCAATGGAGTATTTCATGTTGTTGTCAATCTCGTTGTTGTCGGTATAGGCGCAGGCATACTTCAACTTCATCTTCTCGGCATCCTGCTCTTCCATCTGCAAGGAGGCAATGTCCTTGGTGATGTTGTTGGAGCCGAGGGGGATGACGGCCAAGTGGCGCAGGATGTTCTTGTAATATACCGAAACAGTGGTGGTGTCGGCACCGATGTCAACCAAGGCGCAACCGGAACGTTTCTCAGACTCCGTGAGTACGCTGTCGGCAAGTGCCAGCGGAGCGAGATAGAGCTCGGCAATGCCTATCTCAGCATTCTCGAAACAGGCGTTGAGGCTCTTGTAGAACGCCTTGCGCTGCAGGATGTTGAGAAAATTGCCCTCCAGGTGCGTGCACTGTATGCCCACAGGTTCAATCTGATACTGGGAATCGACCTTGTACTCCTGAACGGCTACGTCGATGAGCTCCTGGTCGGCATATTGCATATTGCGGTTGGAATCCATCAGCTCGATGACCATATCCTGTGTCACTTGCGTGTCGGCAGGCAGGTCCTTGGCGATGATATTGCGTACGCTGCGTATCGACTGGCCGCCAATGCCCACATACACCTGTGTGATCTCCATTTTCAGCTGCGTTGTCAACTTCTTCACGATGTTGGTGAGGCATTGTGCAGTCTTCTCAATGTTATAGACCACACCCTTCCGGATGAATGAAGACGAGTCTTCCTTGACCACGGCAAGCACCTGGATGCTGCCATCGAGATTCTTCTTTCCCGCAATACCGGTCATCTTTGATGAACCGAGTTCAATAGCTACGATAAAGTCCTTTGCCATCTTATATATGTTTTTGTTTTTTCTTGCAAATAATCTGATTGTCAAACTCCACGCTGATGTAGGAGTACTTGTTCCAGCCGGCCTCGCTCAGTCCGTAGCGGTAGAACTTCTCCAGACGTTCAAGTTTTTTCTCCATGTTAGCGGGGCTGCCAAGATAGATGATGTGTTCGCCGACGCGTGGAACAATCTCCAAAGTACCGTCAGGGAGCACGTTGATCTGTTCAATCTGGTTCTGCCAGAACTCGTTTTTGACAAGCATATTGCCGATGGGCGTCAGCACCTTCTTGGCAAACTGCTTGTTGATGTGGCCCGTAGCAATGATGAGGTTGCTGGGGTAGCGTGAGTTCGACATCATAGAGCCATGATTGTCAATGTAGTAGTCGTCACCATTGTCGGCTATGACACGGATGATGGGCGTCTTCTGCGTCAGGGTGATACGGATGTTGCCGCCCTGCGTCTTATAGCACTCGGCAGTCTCGACGAAGGGACTCTGCCGGAGCACGTCCTCAATGCGGCGCGTATCAATCTCACTCATGGGCTTGGCCAATGGGTATATCTTGTTATGTTCCAAGAACTTCTTGACCTCTTCGGCATTGAGGAACCCGTCGGTCAAGTCACGCTGGATGTCAATCTTGACTTCAGAGCATACCGTCCCCAACTCATCGGGTTTGTTGAACGCGGTGATGGCGAGTACCAGATACACTGCAATGGCAATATCGAGTACGACGACGGCTGTTTTCTTCCAGTTGACTGTCATTTATTGTTTAATATCTTTGTTATCTGTGGCACGTAGTTGTCCAGGTCGCCTGCGCCGAGCACGATAAGCACGTCGAACGTGCGGCCCTTTACGAAGTCGAGCACGTCATCCTTGCGGATGAGCTGCTTCTCTACGCCAGGACGCAGGTTGTCGTAGATGAGTTGCGACGTCACTCCCTCGATGGGCTGCTCACGGGCAGGATATATTTCTGTGAGTATGACCTCGTCCAGCTGACTCAGTGCCTCAGCAAACTCCTTGTAGAAGTCGCGGGTGCGGGTGTAGAGATGAGGCTGGAAGATGGCTGTGACCTTACGGTCGCGATACAGCTCACGAATACTGCGTGCGCTGTGGAATATCTCTTTCGGGTGGTGGGCGTAGTCGGAGAGGAACACCAGCTTGTCGGTCTTAATCTTGAAGTCGAAACGGCGGTCAACGCCTCCATAGGTCTTCATGCCGTAGCTCAGTTCCTCGGCCGTGCAGCCTGCCAGCTGTGCCATCGCCATTGCAGCGACGGCGTTCTCGATGTTGATGGGCACGGGCTGTCCTAGTTCGATGTGACGTATGGTCTCAATGGGTGATACGAAGTCGAACGTAATCTCGCCGTTCTCAATCTTGATGTTCTCAGCGTGGAAGTCACCCTCGGTGAGTGCGTAGTCGTAACGGTGTACCCCCTCCTGCAGGTGTTCCTGCATCTCGAGGTCGCGATGTATGATGAGGGTACCGCCGGGCTGGATGAGTTCAGTATAGTGGCGGAAGCTCTCGAGATATGCCTCCTTGGTGCCGTAGATGTCCAGATGGTCAGGGTCGGTGGCGGTGATGACGCTCATCCACGGGCGTAGCCAGTGGAAGGAGCGGTCGAACTCATCGGCTTCGATGACCACGTAGTCGGACTTGCTGAGGATGTAGTTGGTGCCGTAGTTCTTGGAGATGCCGCCCAGAAAGGCGTTGCAGTCCAAATGGCTCTGGTGCATGATGTGAGCACACATGGTCGAAGTGGTTGTCTTGCCGTGTGTGCCTGCCACACAGAGGCCTTTATGTTTCCTGGTCAGCGTACCCAGCACCTGTGCACGCTTCTGAATTTCAAAGCCTTTCTTCTGGAAATACTGCAGCTCCTTATGGTCGGCAGGAATGGCCGGCGTATAGATGACAAGGCAGGATTTCTTCTGTCGGCAAGCCTGCGGAATATCATCGACGTTCTCCTCATAATGGATGAGCATGCCTTCCTTCTCCAACTGACGGGTGAGGTCGCTGGGTGTCTTGTCGTAGCCTGCAACCACCATTCCACGACTGATGAAGTAACGGGCGATGGCGCTCATGCCAATACCGCCTGCACCTACGAAATATACTGCTTTGATATCTTTTATTTCCATTTTGCTAATTTGATAACTTCGTCGGCAATGATATCGGCTGAATCCGGTAATGCCAACTTGAGAATGTTTGTACGTAGTGACTCCAGTTTCTGTTCATCGTTGACGGTCTTGATGGCCAGCTCAAGTAGTTGGGCGGGAGCGTCGGCATCCTTGACATAGAGCGCGGCATCGACGTTGACCAGTGCCAGCGCGTTCTTCGTCTGGTGGTCCTCTGCCACATTCGGGCTGGGTACGAGGATGACGGGCTTGCCGATGAGACAGAACTCGGAAATGCTGCTGGCACCTGCACGGCTGATGACGAGGTCGGCAGCCTTGTATGCAGCGCCCATATCGCTGATGAAATCGGTCACAACGAGGTTGTTCGGTTGCCCCTGAGCCTTCAGCTGCTCCACGATGGAGGCGTTGTAATATTTGCCTGTCTGCCAGATGAACTGCACGTCGGTAGTCTGCTTGACCAAATCCAAGTGCTGTAGGACGCTCTCGTTGACAGTGCGTGCACCGAGGCTGCCGCCTACCAGCAGGATGGTCTTCTTTTGTGGGTCGAGACCAAATGAGCGTACCGCCTCGTCGTGGGAGATGGTCGTGTCAAGCAATGCCTGACGAACGGGGTTGCCGGTCTTGATAATCTTGTCGGCAGGGAAGAAACGCTCCATTCCATCGTACGCAACACAAATCTTCTCGGCTTTTTTGGCCAGCAGTTTGTTGGTAACGCCGGCATAGCTGTTCTGCTCCTGAATGAGGCAGGGAATGCCCATAGCAGCAGCCTTGTTGAGCGTAGGACCACTGGCGTAGCCGCCCACACCTACAGCTACCATCGGACGGAAGTTCTTGATGATCTGCTTGGCCATGCGCTGGCTCTTCCATATCTTGTAGAGCACCTTGACGTTCTTCAGCGGGTTCTTTCGGTCGAAGCCGCAGATGGGCAGACCTTTTATTTCGTAGCCTGCTGCAGGCACGCGCTGCATCTCCATGCGTCCTAAGGCTCCCACGAACAGAATTTCTGCGTCGGGTTGCTTCGCACGGATAGCGTTGGCTATGGATACGGCAGGGAAGATGTGGCCCCCTGTACCGCCTCCGCTGACGATGACTCTTAACTTTTCGCTCATATTATATCATTACTAGGGTGCAAAATTACGAAATTTCTTCCGATTCTGCTAATTTTATCTTCTCTTTTTTATCATTACGCACTTTTGCAGAGCGACTGATGCTCAAAATAGCACCGATATAGGCGCAGTTGATGATAGTCGATGTGCCACCTTTGGAGATGAGCGGCAAAGGCTGTCCGGTAACGGGTGCCAAGCCTACGGCTACCATCATGTTGAAGACTGCCTGGATGACTAACAGCAGTCCGAGACCCATAACCAGCAGGGCAGGGAAATTGTTTTCACAGCGACTGGCAATGCGTGCGCAACGGTAGAGCAGGATGACATATAGCAATACCACGAAGGCGGCACCAAGGATGCCCAGCTCCTCGACAATGATGGCATAAATAAAATCAGAGAAGGCCTGAGACAGGAAATCACGCTCAACAGATTTGCCCGGGCCTTTGCCGATGATGTTGCTCGATACGATGGCGATGTTGGCGTGAGCCACCTGTGCATCTTTGTCGAGGTCGTACTTCTGTGGATTGACTTCGCCCTTTCCGAAGTTCATGATACGCCCCTTCCAGGTGTCGAAACGGTGGAAAAGCTTTTCGACCTTTCCTTTCTTCTGGGGCTGTTCGACGGTCTCTGTCTTGGTGAGCTGTGTCTCCTCGGGCGTTTCGGCATGACCCAGCAGCATGATCATGATAAGACCGATGACGGCACATCCTACGATAACACCGACCAGCTTGCCGAGTTGCTTATACGACACGCGACCTATGTACATCATGATGATGACAATGCCGAAGAGCATGGCTGCCGTTGAGAGGTTCTCCAGTCCGATGAGGAAGCAGATGGGCAATGCCAGCCAGAGAATATACTTGAAGGCGTCTTTGTCGGCACCGCTCTCGCGTTGCATGGCGCTGAGTATCTGTGCCTCGGCCAGAATCATTGTTCCCTTGGCTATCTCAGAGGGTTGGAAGGTAAAGCCTGGAATTTCGATGACGCGATTGGCGCCATTGATGGTCTCACCGCCCATCAGTACCCAAAGTAGCGTGGCAAAAGAGATGAGCAACAGGAAAGGCGTCATCAGTTTAAAGTATTTGCACGGGATATTAAGCGTCACCACAGCTACGAAAAGTCCCATGACGATGGTTCCCGTATGTTTCAGTATAGGGGATAGGAAGTCCTGACTCTTGTAGGTCAGTCCCGACGAGGCAGAGAATACCTCGACGATACTAATCATACAGAGAAAGAAGAGCACCATCCAGATGACCTTGTCTCCTTTGAATATGTTGCCTATCTTTTTGTTCATAGATTTCTTGCAAGTTCCTTAAACTGCTCACCACGATCCTCCATGTTCTTAAACAGGTCGAACGAGGCACAGCAGGGTGACAGCAGCACGGTTTCGCCGGGCTGAGCCAGCTCGTAGCAGGCTGCCACACAGTCCTTCATTGAGTGAGTGTCGCGGACGGGAATACCCATGCCGTCGAAATTGTCGTGAAGCTTCTGGTTGTCGGCTCCCAGATAGACGATGGCAGAACACTTCTCCTTCACCAGCGGCTTGATGGGCTCGTAGTCGTTGCCCTTGTCCTTGCCGCCAATGATGAGCACCACCTTGGTCTTCATGGATTCGAGCGCGTACCAGCAGGCATCGACATTGGTGGCCTTGGAGTCGTTGACATACTGTACACCACGCACGGTGCAGACTTTCTCCAGGCGATGCTCGACACCAGGGAAGTCACTGAGACTCTTGCGGATAACCTCCTTCTTGATGCCGGCAATATTGGTGGCAATACCAGCTGCCAGTGAGTTGTAGATGTTATGCTTACCAGTCAAACTGAGCTGTTCCTGCTCCATGTTAAATGGCTCAGGCTTCTCAATGGTATATTGTCCAGCCTCTATGTAGCCGATAGAACCTTTCTCTTTCAGTTCCGAGAACGGGTACTGTATGGCCTTGATATCGTACTTCTCCAGTTCGCGCTTGATGATGGGGTCGTCGTTCCAGTAGATGAACGCATCCTGTGGCGTCTGGTTCTGGATGATGCGCATCTTCGAATCAACGTAGTTCTGCATGCAGTTCTCGTAACGATCCAGATGGTCGGGCGTGATGTTCAGCAGGATGGCAATGTTGGCACGGAAGTCATACATGTTGTCCAACTGGAATGAAGACAGCTCAATGATGTAGTATTCGTGCGGCTCCTCAGCTACCTGCAGGGCCAGCGAGTTGCCGATGTTGCCTGCCAGACCGGCATCGTAGCCGGCAGCCTTGAAGATGTGATAGATGAGGCTGGTGGTGGTAGTCTTGCCGTTGGAGCCTGTGATGCAAATCATCTTGGAGTCAGTATAGCGGCCGGCAAACTCTATTTCGCTGATGATGCCGATGCCGCGCTCCTTGGCTTTAACAACCATAGGAGCCGTTTCGGGGATGCCCGGGCTCTTGATAATCTCGTCGGCATCTAGGATGCGCGACTCTGTGTGCTGCCCTTCTTCCCACTCAATCTGATGATTGTCGAGCAACTTCTTGTATTTGTCGTGAATCTTCGACATGTCAGACACAAACACGTCGAAACCCTCTTTCTTGGCTAATACGGCAGCTCCTGCACCGCTCTCGCCAGCACCTAATATCGCAATCTTTTTCATCTTATCTTCAATGTTATAATGGTCAATGCTGCTAATATGATGGTCGTAATCCAGAAGCGGATGGTAATCTTTGACTCATGGAAAGGACGGTGAGGCCAGCCCTTCAACAGATAGGTACTCGTTGCGTCAAGCTGCGAGTCGAGCCGACGGAACGTGTCGTGAATGGGAGTTGCGCGGAAGACGCGTACTCGTTTGCCTTTTTTCTTCTGTATCTTGAACCATTGTGTCTGGATGATGACACTGAGGCTTTCTATGAAGAATATGCCGCAAAGAATGGGCAGTAGCAGTTCCTTGTGGATGATGACGGCACACACGCCGATGATACCGCCAATCATCAGTGAGCCTGTGTCGCCCATGAAAACCTGGGCAGGATAGGCGTTGTACCACAAGAAACCAATCATGGCTCCGATGAAGGCACTGAGGAATACCACCAGTTCCTGAGACCCCGGAATATACATGATGTCGAAGTAGGCTGCATAACCGATGTGGGCAGACACGTAGGCCAATATGACCAGTGCCACGCCTATGATGGCGGAGTTGCCTGCACACATACCGTCCATACCGTCGTTCAGGTTGGCACCATTAGAAACGGCGGTCACAACGATAATGGTCATGATAACAAACAGAATCCATCCGGCAGCCACCTTGTGTTTGCCGCAGAACGACATGATGTCCGAATAGTTTAGGTTGTGATTCTTGATGAAGGGTATTGTAGTCTGAAGCGACTTAACGGGTTCTGTCTTATGCTTGACGACCACTTCCTGGTTTTGTTGTGCTACATTGATGTTCTCACGTACCACTGCATCTGGGCTAAGCCATAACACCAAACCGACGATAAAGCCGATGCTGACCTGCCCGACAATCTTGTACTTGCCCTTCAGACCGTCTTTCTTTTGTTTAAATATCTTGATGTAGTCATCGAGGAATCCGAGAAATCCCAGCCATACGGTTGTGATAATCATCAGAATCAGGTAGATGTTACGCATACGTCCTAACAGCAGCACGGGAACGAGAATGGCTACCATGATGATGACACCTCCCATAGTGGGAACGCCTTTCTTTTCTACTCCAAACGGGTCAATGCTGACGTCGCGTGCAGTCTCGGAGATATTACGGCGTTTCATCCATTTGATGAACTTCTCACCGAACCATGCCGAGATGATGAGTGACAGGATGAGTGCCAACAATGAACGGAACGAAATGTAACTCCAGATGTGTGCACCCGGAATGTTGTACTCTTCTAAAAAGCGGAACAGGTAGTATAGCATCTCTAATATTTACAATTTGACAGTTTACGAATTATGCTTCTCCAAAGATTTCGCGTACCACCTCTTTGTCATCGAAATGGTGCTTCACGCCTTTAATCTCCTGATAGTCCTCATGGCCCTTGCCGGCAATGAGAATGACGTCGCCCTTTTGTGCTAGCATAGTGGCTGTGCGTATAGCCTCGCGACGGTCGGAAATGCTCAACACTTTCTTCATCTGCTGTGAATTGAGACCAGCCAGCATATCGTTGATGATGTCCTGCGGTTCCTCGAAACGGGGATTGTCGCTCGTGATAATCACCTTGTCACTTTGCTTGGCGGCCTCCTGTGCCATCAGCGGACGCTTACCCTTGTCGCGGTTGCCGCCAGCTCCGCAAACGGTGATGACGTGGCCGCCCTTTCCGTCAAGCACCTCATGGATTGCGTTTAACACGTTCTCAAGGGCATCGGGGGTGTGAGCATAATCGACAATGGCTGTCACGCCATCGGGAGAATGGACGGGCTCCAGTCTGCCACTGACACTCTTCAGCGTGCTGAGGATGACAAGGATGTCTTCAGGCTTCTTTCCCAACATGATGGCAGCACCATATACGGCTAACAGGTTGCTGACATTGAACTTACCGATGAATTGTACGCCTACCTCACGGCCGTCAATCTCCAGATACATGCCTTCGAAGTGACACTCGATGATGCGTGCCTTGAAGTCGGCCATTGTACGTGTGGAGTAGGTCTTGATTTGTGCCTTACAGTTCTGTACCATGAACATACCATTCTTGTCGTCGGCATTGGTAATGGCAAAAGCCTCCTTGCTCAATCCGTCAAAGAACATCTTTTTTGCGTTGCGATAGTTCTCGAACGTCTTATGATAGTCCAAATGGTCGCGTGTCAGGTTGGTGAAAAGGGCACCGGCAAACTTTAGACCTCCGATGCGTTGCTGCTGGATGGCATGGCTTGAACACTCCATAAAGGCATATTCGCAGCCGGCATTCACCATGCGAGCTAATAACTGGTTAAGCTCGATGGGGTCAGGTGTGGTGTGGTCGGTGGGAATGGCTTCATCTTCAATGTAGTTGCAAACAGTAGAGAGCAGTCCACACTTATGACCGAATTTGCGGAACATGTGGAATAATAAGGTGGCGATAGTGGTTTTGCCGTTGGTCCCCGTAACACCTACCAGTTTCAGCTTTTGTGAGGGAGAACCGTAGAAGAGCGTCGCTACAGGACCTACTGCTGCTTCGGTAGAGGCCACCTGTACATAGGTGATGCCGCTCTGCAGTTCTGAGGGGAGGTCTTCGCAGAGAATAGCCGCTGCCCCCAACTCCAGTGCCTTGGGGATATACTTGTGTCCGTCTGTCTGTGTGCCTTTCATAGCCACAAACAGATGTCCGTTCTCTACTCTTCGGGAGTCGATGTTGATGCCCGAAATGTCGATATCGGTGTTCCCTTGAATACCGATAGGCTGGATGTTTTTGAGCAGTTCACTTAGCTTCATCTCTATACCTTATTATATATGTTAGTTCAATGTCAATATGCAGGTGTTGCCAGGAACAATCTCCTTACCGAAGCTCAGGCTTTGTGACCTGACTTTTCCACGGCCGTTCAGTTTCACCTTCAACCCTCTACTTTCCAAGAGATAGACGGCATCGCGAGCTCCCATTCCTGTGACGTCAGGCATGGTGTTTGTTGCCATCTTGGTGGGAGTCATGACCACATTCTCCTTGTTGCGGACAGTGTTACCCCAGATGGGGTTGCCTGTTGCCACTTCCCCATTCCATCCGCTGTTTGTCTTGATGCCCAGTTGTCGAAGCACGTAATTTGCTGCTATCAAATCACCATTCTTAACATCAGGAATGACTATAGAGGTGGAATCGTGTGCATCTTGGACGTTGAGTCTTAGGTAGCGTGCCATGATGCCCTCAGAGATATGGTGGAACACTACACCGCTCATACCACCGCCAGAAGCAGGAAGGCCAGTCTTCTTAATACAGACTATGCAGGAATATTTAGGATTGTCGGCTGGGAAGTATCCGGCAAAAGATAACCAGTAACGGGTGGTGCCTGAATGGTAGCCACCATGCTGATCTGCCACCTGGGCAGTACCTGTCTTACCTGCTACCTTAAAAGTATGTGAACCTGCCTTTTTCCCAAGTCCCTGACTGACTACATGTTCCAAAATGGTCTGCATGGTCTTGATGGTCTGTGGCTTGGCAATGTGTTCCTTGATAACCTCGGGCGGGAATTCCATCAAGGTCTGACCGTCCTTTACCACTTTCTTGACGAAACGTGGACGCATCATGCGACCATTATTGGCAATGGCGTTATAGAATGTTACAGTATTAATGGGTGCTATCTGTGTTTCGTAGCCAATCGACATCCATGGTAATGCTGTCTTACTCCAGTTTTCATATTGCCCGCGCTTATTCTTTCTTGGCATACGAATGACGGGAGGTAAATAACCTACCAAAGGAATCTTCAGGTCTTCGGCGATGCCGATGCGGTACAGTCCCTCCACATATCGTTCAGGGTTCGTGCCGTAGTGTTCGTCGATAACGCGGCTTACACCGATATTGGAACTCACTTCGAGTGCACGTGGCAGTGAAATGTTGTGGTAGCCACCGTTACGCCAGTTGTGATCCTTCATGTCACGTCCATGCATGTGATAGACGCCAGAGCCTGTTTCAATGCGGTAAGTTGTATCTACCACACCGTCATCCAGTGCTACAAGGAAACTTGCTGTCTTGAATACAGAGCCAGGCTCGCAACGGTAGCTGATGGCAGAGTTGACGGCTTCAATATAGTTGCCTTGGTCATTCTTAATCATATTAACAATGGCCTTTACATCACCGGTTTTCACTTCCATTACGATAGCTACTCCCATCTCACCGTTCACCTGAGGGCTTTTCAGCATGTCTATCAAGGCATGCTCAGCCAAGTCTTGCATATTGACGTCAATTGTCGTTACTATATCACCACCGTCAATGGGTTGCTGCAGCATGATGTTGCGGTATTTGTTCAATACCTTACGACGATTGACTAGTCCGTTTGTACCTCGGAGAATGGAGTCGTATGACAATTCTATGCCGTAATATGCCGAATCTTTAGCACCATACAGACCGCCAATAGTGCGCATGGCGAGTGATGTAAACGGACGACGGCGGGCATTGTAAATCTCCTCGTGGAATCCGCTCTTGTATTTGGGCATGTTGAAGAAAGGCAGATTCTTCACTTCCGTATAAGTATCATAGTTCATACGGTGTGGCCATATTGCCCAGTGGCGTGCCCCTACTGTGCCATTCTTTTGCACCTTCTTACGTCCTTCTTCTAAGGTTTTTCTGAATTCCTCAGCACTTCTTTGTGGGAATATCTCGTGCAGTCCATTGCAGACGCTATCCAGTTTCTCGTTCCACAAAGAGTCGTTATTAAAGGCAGCGGCCTGAAAATCCATGAAGATTTTATATTCGGGAATGGAGGTAGCCATCAACTGACCATCACAGCTTAAGATGTTTCCACGGGTAGGCTTAACGCTTATGCTGTCACGCTTCAAACGGTCAGCCACCTCGGTCCAATATTCTTTCTTGGCAGTCATGATGTAGAGCGCCTTGACCAAAACGGCAACGCCTATAACGGAAAGCACTACAGCAATCAGGAAGTAGCGCGGCATTACTTTTTCTCTGTCAAACTTGCTCATCTCTTATTCGGGTACATTAATTATATAAGGGTGCTGGTCTGCAATATGCAGTAACGAGTCCTTGTTCATTTTCAGTATGTCGAGCACATGGCTCTCGCGGCATTTCTCCGTTAGGGTGCTGGAACTGGATAATGCCTTGTATTTGGCGTCTGTCAGTTCGGCGTTCAGGCGATCGATGGCAATAACATCCTGTTGACATTGGTATCGGATAGCAACATAGGCTGTGGCCAGAGCAACGATGAAGGCAAAAAGCCAGATGTGATTGCGTACCATCTCGCCAGTCAGGATGTCACCGCCCAAAATAGAACGGAAGGTAAGGCTTTGCGAAGGCCGGGGGTCGTCCTCATGGACGTTCTCCTTAATCTTCTTTAAAGTATCCTTCAGTTTGTGCTCCGCTTTTTCTTCTTCGTGGGGTTCCTCGAAGGTTAGCTCAATGTTTTTTTCGATATCTTTATCTGCCATAATGCTATATCTTTTCTGCTATTCTAAGTTTGGCGCTACGACTACGCGGATTACGCTCCAGTTCCTCGTCAGAGGGTGTGATAACCTTATTGTTAATCAGTTGGAACGGGCCTTCCGATCGACCGAAGAAGTCCTGGTGTACACGCCCCTCGGCATTGCCTGCACGCATAACATTCTTTACAATTCGGTCTTCCAATGAATGATAGGTGATGACGCTTAACCGTCCTCCTTTGTCCAGTATCTGTGTGACACCTTTCAGCATGTCACGCAATGCCCCCATCTCGTGGTTAACCTCTATGCGCAGAGCCTGAAATAGCTTAGTTTGTTCTTTTTTCTCTCGCTCGCGCTGAAAGTATTTTTCTGTTGCACTTAACAGGTCGGCTGTGGTGTCAATGCGTTTCTCTTTGCGCCAGTTTACAATGGCTGCAGCGAGCCGTCGTGACTGTTTTAATTCTCCATACAGGTAGAACACGTCTGCCAGCTTTTGCTCGTCATAGTTGTTGACAATGTCTGCTGCCGTCTGTCCAGCACGTTTGTTCATACGCATATCTAATGGCGCATCGAAGCGGAATGAGAATCCGCGCTCGGCATCATCGAAATGATGACTTGATACACCTAGATCAGCCAGCACGCCGTCAACGTGTTCTACCTTGTAGTAACGCATCCAGTTGCTCAGGTAGCGAAAATTGCTTCTGACAAAGGTAAAACGCTCGTCATCAACAATGTTTGCTTCCGCATCTGCATCCTGATCAAAACTGTACAGGTGGCCTTTCTTGCCCAACCGTCTGAGAATCTCGCGACTGTGGCCACCTCCTCCGAAGGTAACATCCACGTAAATTCCGCTGGCTTTGATATTCAGCCCCTCAACGCTCTCGCTGAGTAATACGGGTACGTGGTATGCTCCTTCCTCACTTTTCATCTCTCAAATCTTCAAAGTGTCTATTTTGTTCCTTCTATATCCATGAGCTCTTCAATGGCCGTGCTAAACTCCTCGGGCTTCATTTGGGCCTGCTCTGCCTGCTGGCTTGCCCATATCTCGATGGTGTCGCCCATGCCAATGAACTTGATGTCCTGCTCAATGGCTGCCAGTTTCTGATATCGCTTGGAAATCAGGAAACGGCCATTACTGTCAAGCACCAGCACCTCTACTTCTGATACGAACTGGCGGAATACCTGTTGGTGTTGCTTGTTCCAACGATTCAGGCGCTGGCGCAATGTGTCCATCTGCTCATTCCATACCGATTCAGGGTAGAGTACAAGACACTGCTGGTGAATGTCTTTTCGCATCACCAGTCGCTCTTCTCCTGCTGCCTGCAGTACCTTACGGAAAACAGCGGGAAGGAATGCACGTCCCTTCGTGTCCGTCTTGGCTTCTATGTTACCTAAAAATCGCATGTGTACTTATTTAAAAATGTCTTTGGCTGCAAAGGTAATAAAAATTCCCCACAATTCCCCACATTTATTGAAGAAAATTTTCAAATATTTTTCTAAAAATTTATAATTGGCTGTAAATGAGGAGAATATAGAATATTGTACTTGGTGGTGTAAATGTACCACCTTTTAATGCTTTTATGATTCACGAAAAGAGAAGAATTGTTATCTTTTTTAGCAATTTGAACATTTTAACCGAAAAATGTTGACTATTTGAAAGATTATCACTATATTTGCAACTTAAATCGGCAAGAAAGCAAAAAGATTTTATACGAGAACATGGAGAAAACGATAGACATTGACCAAATACTGAAAGGCAAAATGGGCGTTAAGTCAAAGTATGTGCCGTCATTTCTTGTTGGCTGGTTGAAGCGTATCGTTCATCAGGATCAGGTAAATGCTTTCCTCTGGGAAAGTCGTGACAAGACAGGTACCGAATGGCTTGAGGAGTGTGTTCGTTACCTTGATATGACATTGGAAATAAATGGAAAAGAAAACCTACCATCGCCTGGCGACGGAAGGTTATATACCTTTGTAAGCAATCATCCCCTGGGTGGTGAGGACGGCGTGGCATTGGGAGCTATCATTGGTCGTCATTATGATTCGCGTTTTCGTTATCTGGTGAATGACCTGCTTATGAACCTGCCAGGACTGGCACCGCTTTGTATTCCGATTAACAAGACGGGATCGCAGGCACGTTCGTTTCCTGCTATGGTAGAAACGGGGTTCCAAAGTGAGAATCATATGCTGATGTTCCCTGCAGGTCTGTGTTCACGACGCAAGAAAGGCGTTATACGTGATTTGCCATGGAAGAAGACCTTTGTCACCAAGAGCGTGCAGTATCATCGTGATGTGGTGCCTATTCATTTCAGTGGCTGTAACAGCAACTTTTTCTATCGCCTAGCAAACTTCAGCGACCGTTTTCTTCCATTCAATTTGGCAATGATTTTCCTTGTCGATGAGATGTACAAGAATGTACATAAGTCGTTTACTGTCACAATAGGGAAACCTATTCCTTGGCAGACCTTTGATAAATCTAAAAGCCCGAATGAATGGGCAAAATTTGTACAGGACAGAGTTTACAATCTATAGAAATGGAACAAACCATCATTGAGCCTATTGATAAGGCGTTAATAAAAAGCGAACTGACTTCGGAACGACAGTTACGCATGACAAATAAGAGTCACAATGAGATATACATTGTTGACATACACAATGCTCCAAATACGTTGCGCGAGATTGGTCGTCTGCGTGAGATTGCATTCCGTGCTGCAGGTGGTGGAACAGGTAAGGCATTGGACCTCGATGAGTTCGATCTTTGCGAGAATTGCTACAAACAGCTTATCGTTTGGAATCCTGAAGCCGAAGAAATCATAGGGGGCTATCGTTATATCCTTGGAACTGACGTTGAGATAGATGCTCAGGGACAGCCCATACTTGCTACCAGTCATATGTTTCGTTTCAGTGAGAAATTTGTCAGCGAATATCTCCCACAAACGATTGAACTTGGTCGTTCCTTCGTTTCACTACCATACCAGAACACGAGTGCTAATGGCTCAAAGAGTCTCTTTGCGCTCGACAACCTTTGGGATGGTCTTGGCGCACTTATTGTTATCAAACCCAACGTCAAATATTTCTTCGGTAAGATGACGATGTATCCCTCTTATATCCGGAAGGGACGAGACATGATACTATATTTTTTGAAGAAACATTTTGACGATAAGGAAAACTTGATTCTCCCGATGAAACCGTTGAAAATAGAGAGTGACGAACAGGAGTTAGCTGCATTATTCTGTGAAACTGATTTCAAGGATGATTACCGTATACTAAACCGTGAGATACGAAAGCTCGGCTATAACATTCCACCATTGGTAAATGCCTATATGAGTCTGTCGCCTACCATGAAACTCTTTGGTACGGCTATCAATGATGGCTTTGGAGACGTAGAAGAAACGGGTATCCTCATTGCGGTTGATGAAATTCTTGAACAAAAACGTGTCCGCCATATAGACTCTTTCGCCAAGCAGCATCCTGAGGCGGTACGTATTACGAGTGGTGCAAACAAAATCTTCTATAAAGAGCAGAAATAATACTGCTATAGCGATTTAACTGAAAACCTAAGACAAATGAAGAAAGTATTTCTAACAATGGCACTACTAACCATGACAGCAGTCATGTTGGCTCAAAACTTTAAGTTTGATGAGATGACTTACACTCCCGAGGCAACAACGTTCAAGTTGTTTGCACCAAAAACTGCCAAACGGGTGGTGGTACGTCTTTACAAAGAAGGTCTTTCCGGACGTCTTCTGAAAACCGCAAAGATGCAGCTTTCACCTGAAGGACTGTGGACTGTGACGATAAAAGGAGACCTGAAGGGGCTTTTCTATACATTTGATATGGGACGTGGTGAGTGTCCGGGGGTGTTTGCTAAGGCGGTGGGCATCAACGGACGTCGTGCTGCTATTCTTGATCTCACGACTACAGACCCTGTTGGTTGGGCAAAGGATGTTCGTCCTGTGATAAAAATGTCTGTCGATCATGTAATTTACGAGATGCATCATCGCGATTTTTCTGTTGGTCGTGACGATGCACAATACAAAGGAAAGTTCTTGGCATTGACGGAGCCCTGGGCTATTCAACACCTGACAGCGCTGGGCGTGAATGCCGTCCATGTCCTGCCCTCTTATGATTACGGCTCGGTAGATGAGACCCGTCTGGATATGCCTCAATACAACTGGGGGTATGATCCCGTGAACTATAATGTGCCGGAAGGGTCCTACTCGACGAATCCCTATGATCCCGCCTGTCGCATTCGTGAGTTCAAACAAATGGTTCAGGCTCTTCACAAGGCAGGCATTCGTGTCATTCTTGACGTGGTATATAATCATACTTACGACGTTGACCATTCTAATTTCCAAAATACATATCCAGACTATTATTATAGGAAGAATGCTGACGGGACGTACAGTAACGGAAGTGGTTGCGGAAATGAGACAGCCAGTGAGCAGCCGATGATGCGCCGTTTTATGCTGGAGAGTGTGAAGCATTGGATTAATGAGTATCACATTGATGGTTTCCGTTTCGATCTGATGGGCTGTCACGATATTGAGACGATGAACGAAATCCGCCATATGGTCAATGAAATAGACCCGACTATTCTTATTTATGGTGAAGGATGGAGTGCAGGGTCTTGCGCATTGTCTGGCGAGCAGTTAGGTGTAAAGGCTAATGTGACGAAAATGCCTGGTATTGCGGCTTTCAGTGACGAGATTCGTGATGCGTTGCGCGGCCCCTTTGACAACGATTCGAAACCCGGAATCTTTGGACAACAGACAACGGACGAGCAACAAAAACTGGTGGAGAGTCTGAAGTTTGGCATTGTGGGTGGTATTAGCCATCCGCAGGTCAATATGTTGAAAGTGAATTACAGCAAGGAACCGTGGGCATTAGATCCCAGCCAGCTAATCAGTTATGTGAGTTGTCATGACGATATGTGTTTGACAGACCGTTTGAGAGCAAGCATTCCCAATATTACGGAGGCTGAACTGATTCGACTTGACCTGTTGGCGCAGACGGCAGTATTTACGTCGCAGGGTATTCCATTTATGTTGGCTGGCGAGGAGGTGCTACGCAGTAAAAAGGGTGTACATAATTCGTTTGAGTCGCCTGATAGTATCAATGTTATTGATTGGAGCAATGCACAAAGTTATCCGCAGGTGCTAAAATACTATCAGCGGCTTACCCAATTGCGCAAGCATCATCCTGCTTTCCGTTTGGGCTCAGCCGATTTGGTTCGCAAACATCTGGAGTTTCTTGAGGCTCCTGCAGGTGTAGTGGCTTTTCGACTGAAAAATTATGCTGGTCGTGACGATTGGCGTGATATCATTGTTGTTTTGAATACCACACGTGAGCGCCAAAGCGTGCGCATTCCTGACGATAAATGGGTTATGGTATGTAGCAATGGTGTTATCGAAGAAGAAGGCGTTGAGAGTTTTGTCGGCGAAGAAACCTCCGTGTCACCGCAATCTGCACAGATTATACACAACTAAATAACTAACTGATATGAAACAAATTATTTTGCTCTGTTTTCTATTATTGAATGTCTTGACAATGAATGCTGCAAAGAAGGTTGTTATTGACCGTATAGAACCTGCTGACTGGTATGTTGGCATGAAGAATCCGATGCTTCAACTGATGGTGTATGGTAAGGACATATCGACGGTAACCGACGTAAAGACTGATTACCTAGGCATTGTCATCGATAGCCTTGTCCGACTGGATTCACCCAACTATTTGCTGATTTACCTCAACCTTAAGGATGCAAAACCTGGTACTATGACGCTAAAGCTGACAGCTAAAGGTCAAAAGTTGTCCGTCGATTACCAATTGAAAGCTCGCGAAATGAGTGGCGACAAACGCCAAGGCTTCGATATCAGCGATGTTCTCTATCTGCTTATGCCAGACCGCTTTGCGCAGGGTGAACATCATAATTCTCAAGTGTCAGGTATGCGTAGCTACCGTGAGGACCGCTCAGCACCATCGCTTCGTCATGGTGGAGACCTCGAGGGTCTGATGCAGCACCTCGACTATTTTACAGAATTAGGCGTCACGGCTCTGTGGTTTACACCTATCCTAGAGAACGACTCTCCTGACATGATGGATACCTACTCCACCTACCATGGTTATGCATGTACCAACTACTATCGTGTCGATCCGCGTTTCGGCACCAATGAACAGTACCGTCAATTGATTGACGCATGTCACAAGAAAGGATTGAAGGTTGTTATGGATATGATATTCAATCATTGCGGTTTTGAGCATCCATGGATTGCTGACATGCCGTCGAAGGATTGGCTAAATCTGCCTGAATGGTTGAAACAGTCTGGTGGTACTAGTGACCCCCGTGGCACTGATTTCTTGCAGACCAGCTATAAGCTAACACCAGTACTTGACCCCTATGCCTCTAAAGTCGATCTGCGTGAAACTGTTGAGGGCTGGTTTGTATCGACTATGCCCGATCTCAATCAAGACAACCCTCATCTTATGCGCTATCTCATCCAGAACTCGAAGTGGTGGATTGAAACGGTTGGCATTGATGGTATTCGCATGGATACATATCCATACGCCTCTCGTCGACCTATGGCCCAGTGGATGAAAGAACTCGATGAGGAGTATCCTAATTTCAATACTGTAGGTGAGACGTGGGTCACTGAACCTGCCTATACAGCTGCGTGGCAGAAAGATTCTAAGCTATCGGAAGAGAATAGCTATTTGAAGACTGTGATGGACTTCTCGTTCCAGGAGAAGCTCGACTCTGCCAAGCATGAAAATACCGATGCGTGGTGGCGTGGTATGAATCGCCTGTATAACTCCTTCTGTTACGACTATCTCTATCCCAATCCGTCGAGTGTCATGGCCTTTATCGACAATCATGATACCGACCGCTTCCTCGGTGATGGTTGCGACTCGCTAGCCCTCAAGCAGGCTCTTGCCCTATTGCTCACTGTGCGTCGCATACCACAGCTCTATTATGGTACGGAGATACTGATGAACGGTACAAAAACCGTTACTGATGGTCATGTGCGCAAGGATTTCCCAGGTGGTTTCCCGGGCGACACACATAGTTGCTTCACTGGCCGTACTCGTGCTGAGGAGAACATGTTTCGTTGGTTGAGTCGTTTATTGCATTGGCGTCAAGGCAATGAGACAATTATACGTGGTATGATGACACAGTTCGTTCCCTACAACGGGGTCTATGTCATTGCCCGCCGTTGGCATAATAATGTGGTGCTAACCATCCTGAATGGCACGAAAAATCCTGCTGTTATGGAAGTGAAACGCTACGCCGAAGTCATCGGAACCACCAAACGTGCCAAGGATGTGTTGACTAACCGTTACTATGACTTGAGCACAGACCTGACGCTCCGTCCCAGGCAGGTGCTCGTGCTGGACTATCAACAGGATTTGACAGACTAATCTTCAAAGCTTATGAAACGATTATATTTTGTTACGATGTTTATATGGGCTGTTGTAGGCAATTTGTCGGCACAGACGGACAGCATTCCCCTGGGCTCACTTAACAGCATTGCTGGTCAACTGACGCGTCAGTCGGTTACCAGCACTCTGTTCCCCTTGGCCGACGGCCTCATGCTTGCACAGTCGTTTGACGAGGTGGCCCGTCAACTCACTCGCAACGGTTTTACCAAGGTGGAGGTTGATGATGGTGTGCTTACAGCAGAGTCTTCGCTGTGCGACCTGCGTGCCGTCAATCGCTCTGGACGTGCTGCACAAATTGATACGCTCACGCTGTTTGTCAAGCGTAGTCTCAATAGAGATATTCTCAAGGATAGCTTGCAGCGTGCTAGTTACACGTTCATTGAAACTTCTGCCGACCAACGCTACGATTGGTATAAACGTGCAGATGGTATCAATCTGGCTGTTTATTTTGTCTATAAGGATCCTTACAAGAGTGCCATGCTCTTTGCCCGTCCACAACGCGAGTTGCATATTCCTACGCCTCCGTTGTCAGTCAATAGTGGCGCACTGTCAGTAAAAACCGTCAAGCTTGCCACCCTTATTTCGTTGGGCAGTGAACGACTGAAAGTTCAGGTTAACTTCCCCCATGCCTCAGGCGGTGTGGCTTCGGCGCTCAACGACGCAGCTTTGCGCAGCCCTTTGCTCGCCCACTTTGTACGTGTGCAACCATCGCTGCCTGCCAATGTCAGCGTTCAAGAAGGTGTAAAAGCCTATCTCTTGCAGATGAAGAAGGAACTTTCAGCCCGCCCTTCTCCCCTTACCATGTTCCCACAGCTATTTGATGTCAGTGTGCTGCCTGCTGCTGAGACGCGTGAGGGAGTTATTACTTACGTGAATCACGTTAGTTTCCAAGACCCAGATGCTCCCAGTTATCGGCTGGTGTCTAACTTCGATGCAGTGACAGGTCGTATGCTTACCTTCGATGATGTGTTCCGTCCAGATAAGCGTGCCACAGTCATTGAATTGCTTAAAGTGGCAGGTGCACAGCCCCCTGTTACCGGCGCACTTGAGAACTTTATCCTGGGTGACCGACAGATTACATTTATTCTTCTCGTTGCTGATGAACGGGGGACTCACGAAGTAGCCTACACCTACGACTATGACAAACTGCAGAAGTTGATGAGATAAGATTACAGGTGGTGGCGTTATTGCGGGGTTGGAGTTGTGTCAGTATAACAGCACCAACCCTGCAATGGCACAATAGATAATCATACGAATGGGGTTTATCTTCATGTACATGGTGCCTACAAAGGTTGCCACAAGCAAGAGTGTGCTAATAATGAACTGCCAGAGACTAATTGATGGTGTACTGAAATTATCGGGCGTCATGAGCAGTAGTGTGGCGGCAGCTAGCAGTCCTACTACGGCAGGTCTCAAACCGGCAAACACTGACTGAACGGCGTTCGTATGCATATACTTCATGAACAGCTTGCTGATAAGTATCATGAGAATAAGTGATGGTAGCACCAACGCAAATGTTGCTGTTACGGAACCGAACACAGCCATAAGGTGACTGCCTGTGGCGTTATATACGGCGGTATATCCGCAATAGGTGGCTGAGTTAATGCCAATGGGACCAGGTGTCATTTGTGACACTGCCACGATATCGGTAAATTCTGCCGTTGTCATCCAGCCCCAGTGGTGAACCACCTCGCCCTGAATGAGCGACAACATGCCGTATCCGCCGCCAAAGCCGAACAGCCCAATTTCAAAGAACGTCAGAAACAGATACACGTAAATCATCTCTCGGTCCTCCCATGATGACAGTTCCTATGGCTACTATAAACCCCATAAAGGTATCCACCCACACCAGCAATAATAATCACCCAGATAGGGGAGAACCCCAACCACCAGATGACCAATGCAGAGACGATAGGAATCCAGAGCGTGTATTTGTTCAGACGGGCACGTTTGGCCAGATTGAAAGTTGGGACTGCTATCAGTGCTACAACAGCCGGACGAATACCACGAAACATGGCTGCAATAACTCTATTATCCTCAAACTGATGGAAGAAAGCGGCAATAATTAAGATAATCAGAAAAGAGGGTAGGGCAGTCCCAAACGCAGTAGCGATGGCACCTCGAACCTTATTCTGTTTATAGCCGATGAAAACACTGATATTGATGGCAAATACTCCCGGACAGCTCTGGGCGATGGCAATCAGGTCAAGCAATTCGTCCTTCGTCACCCATTTATGCCGGTTTACCACCTCTTCTTCAATCAGCGGTATCATCGCATATCCACCTCCTAGAGTGAATAGTCCGATTTTGAAAAAGGTGATAATCAGGTCCCAGTAGATATTATTCATTCTTAACTTTTTCTACCCACTTTCTTGCATTAACAAATGCCTCAATCCAAGGTGTCACCTCATCATTGCAACGGTCGGTGGGGTACCAGGCGTTCTGCCATGGGAATACGGCACGCTCCAGGTGTGGCATCATACAAAGGTGACGACCATCGGCCGAGCAGATACCAGCCACATCATAGTCGCTTCCGTTCGGATTGGCAGGATAACCGTGATAGTTGTATTTCGCAATCACGTTATAAGCGCTCTCTGCCTCAGGAAGTGAGAATTTTCCTTCGCCGTGAGCTACCCATAGACCGAGTTTTGAACCACTCAGTGAGCCAAACATCACACTATTGTTTTGCGGGATGTTAAGCGAGATGAACTCACTTTCGAACTTATGGCTATCGTTGTGTAGCATCTTAGCACCCTTGGCGCCTGTCAGACCGAGTTCAACCATCAGCTGGCAGCCATTGCAGATACCAAGCGATAGTGTGTCCTTGCGAGCATAGAACTTGTCGAGTGCTTCCTTCGCTTTCGGGTTGAAGAGGAAGGCACCTGCCCAACCCTTGGCAGAACCGAGCACATCACTGTTGGAGAAACCACCGCAGAATACGATCATATTCACTTCCTCCAGCGTTTCGCGTCCGCTGATAAGGTCAGTCATCATCACGTCCTTCACGTCGAAACCTGCCAGATACAGGCAGTAAGCCATCTCGCGCTCACCGTTAGTCCCCTTCTCACGAATGATGGCTGCCTTGATACCTGATGCTTGACGGCGGTCGGCTGAGATGCCATGCTGAGCCAACTTACCAGTGAAGTCCTTGTTGAACTTCATCTCCAGAGGCTGCTTTTTATAGTTAGCGAAGCGCTCAGCTGCCTTACCGTTGAAGCTCTGCTTGCGGTCGAGCAGATATGATGTCTTATACCAAGTGTCACGGAGTGCATCGATGTCGAAGGTCTTCTCCTCATCGTTAGCCTTCACCACGATGGTGCGACTGTCCTCAACGGGATAACCAATCTTGGCATAGCCAACACCCACATCCTCCATGAATGCCTTGAACTCTTCTTTGTGCTCGTCGCTCACCTCGATAACCACACCTGGGTTCTCTGCGAAGAGAGCCTTTACGATATCGCCATCGGCACAGATGTCGTGCAGATTGATATGCATACCGCCTTTTGTGTTGGCGAAGCACATCTCGAGCAGTGTGGTGATGAGACCACCAGCAGAGATATCATGACCGGCAAGAATCCATCCGCGGTTAATCATTTCCTGGATAGCCATGAAGGCATCGGCAAAGTACTCGGCGTTCTTAACAGTAGGCACATCGTCGCCTACTTTACCCAAACTCTGGGCAAAAGCAGAACCGCCAAGGCACTGCTCGTCGAAGCTGAAGTCGATATGATAGAGTGATGCATTCTTATCGTTAACCAATACAGGCGATACCACCTTCTTAATATCAGAAACCTCGCCACCAGCAGATACAATCACTGTTCCTGGAGAGATAATCTTCTCGCCATTAGGATACTGCTGACTCAAAGACAGCGAGTCCTTACCTGTTGGTACGTTGATGTGCAGGTCGCAACAGAAATCGCTCAGTGCATTAACACCAGCATAGAGACGGGCATCCTCACCCTCCTGCGAGCGACAAGGCCACATCCAGTTGGCACTCAGTGACAGCGAGTCCATACCATCTGCCAGTGGTGCCCAGACGATGTTTGTCAGCGCTTCTGCTACTGACAGTACGCTGCCGGCGGCAGGATTGGCCAGACCAGCCTGAGGTGCATGGCCAATGGCTGTTGCGATGCCCTTTCGTCCGCGGTAGTCGAGTGCTACTACACCACAGTCGCTCAGTGGCAACTGAATCTCACCCTGACACTGCTGACGTGCAATCTTACCTGTTACAGAGCGGTCAACCTTGTTGGTCAACCAGTCCTTACATGCCACAGCCTCAAGTTGCAGTACGCGGTCCAGGTATTCATCAATCTTATCCTGACTGTAGGTCACATCTTGATAGTGACGCTCTACAGTATTATCTTTCATAATAGTCTTGGGCGAGTGACCAAACATCTGAGCCACATCCAGATCGAAGGGTTTCACACCGTCGCCCTGCTTGAACGAGAAGTGGGCATCGCCCGTTGTCTCACCAACCACATACATTGGTGCACGCTCACGCTCAGCAATGCGGCGCACGTGCTCAATATGTTTCTCGTCAATGAGCAGCCCCATGCGCTCCTGACTCTCATTGGCAATGATTTCTTTGCTTGAAAGGGTCTTATCACCGATAGGCAGTTTGGTCATATCGATCTCACCACCGCACTCCTCAACGAGTTCAGACAGACAGTTCAAATGACCTGCAGAACCGTGGTCGTGGATAGATACTACAGGATTCACGTCCTCCTCACACAGTGCACGTACTAAGTTGTAGGCACGCTTTTGCATCTCAGGGTTGGCACGCTGCACGGCATTCAACTCGATGCCGTTGCTGTAGCGACCAGTATCCACTGACGATACGGAACCGCCACCCAGTCCAATGCGGTAGTTGTCACCGCCCACTACGACAACCTTGTTGCCCTTTTGAGGCTCTTTCTTCAGACAGTCGCGCTTGGTGCCGTATCCCACGCCGCCTGCCAACATGATGACCTTATCGTAAGCATACTTAGTATCGTTAGGCTCTTGATGCTCAAAAGTAAGCACAGAACCACAGATTAGTGGTTGACCGAACTTATTTCCGAAGTCAGAAGCACCATTCGAAGCCTTAATCAGAATCTGCTCAGGTGTCTGATACAGCCATTGGCGAACGGGCAGGATGCTCTCCCAGTCACGGGTCAGCTCGTCATCGTCAGTGAGACGAGGATAAGCAGTCATATAAACAGCCGTACCAGCAATCGGCCATGAACCAACACCGCCACCCATACGGTCGCGAATCTCACCACCCGTACCAGTAGCAGCACCGTTGAATGGCTCTACGGTTGTAGGGAAGTTGTGCGTCTCGGCCTTCAGCGAGATAACACTCTCGATATCTTTAATCTGGAAGTAGTCGCTAGTACTTTGATCCTTTGGAGCAAACTGCTCAACCACAGGACCCTGTGCAAAAGCGACATTATCCTTATAGGCAGAGAGAATCTTGTTGGGATTCTCCTGTGTAGTTTTCTTGATCATGGCGAAGAGGGAACTCTCCATCTCCTTGCCATCAATAATAAATGTACCACCAAAGATCTTATGGCGACAGTGCTCAGAGTTAATCTGGGCGAAACCAAAGATTTCTGAATCGGTCAGCGGACGACCATTCTGCTTCTCAAGTCCGTGCAGATATTCAATCTCCTCTGGGCTCAGAGCTAGACCTTCCTGCTCGTTATATTCCTCTAGATTATCCACATACTTGATGGGCTCAGGCTTGATGTTAATCGTAAAGATGTCCTGGTTCAGACCATTATACATACGCTGGAGCATCTCGTCGTGCTCGGCGTCCTTGGAACTTACGGGGAAGTATTCCTCTATACGCAGAATGCCGCCAAGACCCATGTTTTGGGTGATCTCAACGGCATTCGTACTCCATGGAGTTATCATTTCGCGGCGTGGACCGACGAAGAAACCTTCCAGCTTATCGCTCGTCAGCAACTCGGCTCCTCCGTAAAGCCAGCATAGTTCACGTACTTCGTTCTCGCTGAGCTGATGGTCCGTCTGTGTAGCAACCACGCTCTGTTGTGGAGTCTTGAAAAAGAGAATCATGTCTATTCTTTTATATATATGTTACTTTTTGGGTGACAAAGGTACAAATAAGTGAGCAAATAGCAAAATAAAATCACAAAAAACCGTTAACCTGCTCCTTTCGAGGTTAAAATAATCTAAATGCCCCCCGTTTTTAGCGGCAGATATAACCTTATTCATAACTTTGCAGGCGAAATCATTAAAAAACAAAGATTATGAACAAGAAAAATTTATTCATGATTGCGCTGGCAGCAGGGGCAATGGTACTCAGTAGCTGTGCCAGCAAGAAAGAACTTGAAAGCTGTCGCCTTGAGAATAAGGAACTGACTGCCAACTATCAGGATACTAAGGAGCAGCTGGCAGCATCTCGTGCCCGTGTCACCAGTCTTGAAGAACAGCTCGAGGCACAGAAGAAGGCTTATGCAGCATTGCAGCGCTCGCTCGACCAGAGCTTGACCAATAGCTCACAGAACAATATCTCTATTGAGAAGCTGGTTGACCAGATTAACGAGTCAAACCAGTACATCCGTCATTTGGTTGAGGTGAAGTCAAAGAGCGATTCTCTGAACTTGGTACTCCAGAACAACCTGCTTCGTTCGCTGTCTAACGACGAGAAGAAAGAGGTAGATGTACAAGTACTCAAGGGCGTGGTCTATATCTCACTGGCTGACAACATGCTCTACAAGAGCGGTTCTTATGAGATTAGCGAGCGTGCTTCTGTTACACTCTCCAAGATTGCCAAGATAATCATGGACTACAAGGATTACGATGTGCTTATCGAGGGCAATACCGACGATGTGCCCATCACCCGTCAGAACATTCGTAACAACTGGGACCTCTCTTGTCTCCGTGCATCGAGTGTTGTACAAGCACTACAGAACGACTATGGTGTTGATCCGAAGCGCCTGACTGCAGGTGGACGTGGTGAGTACAATCCCTTAACCACTAATTCCACCGAGATGGGTCGTCAACGCAACCGTCGCACGCAGATTATCATTACGCCGAAACTCGACCAGTTCATGGATCTTATTGACCATGCTCCTGACGGTGATTAATCCTCGCGCGCGCATATATATAATAAGGTGTGTGTTAGTTGCGGTTCTTGACCAATATCAAGAGCCGCAATCTTTTTTTTATATTTCTTGAAAAAAGTTGCAAAAAGATTTGTTGTTTCGAAAAAAGTTTGTACCTTTGCATCCGCTTTTGAGGGGGTGTCCCTTTGAAGCGTTGAAAAGAAGCGATCTTTGATAGACTT